>JAYGFS010000649.1:0-8215 GCA_046581765.1 Verrucomicrobiota bacterium | reverse complement strand
ATCTCACCCGCGATCCCGAGGTGCGGTTCGTGCCTTCGGGGCGACCGGTGGCGGACCTGGGCCTGGCCGTAAATGAAAAGTACAAGAACAGTGAAGGGGACTTTGTCGAGCGGACGGACTTTTTTGACATTACTGTCTGGGGTCCCCAGGGCGAAAACTGTGGCAAGTACCTGAAAAAAGGACGCCCGGTACTGGTGGAGGGCCGCCTGCGCCTGGACACCTGGGAGAACGACAAGGGTGAAAAGCGCAGCAAGGTCAAGGTCATCGCTGACCGGGTTCAATTCCTGGGCTCAGGCAGGGCGGCTGAAGGCGATGGATCCGCGGGGGAGGATGCGCAAAGCGGCGGTGGCGAAAGCAGTGGATCCCCTGCTCCGCAGTCGCCCGCAAGCGATGACCCGGAGGATTTGCCCTTCTAAACGGGGTCCCGACTAACCCTTTCAATCAAAAAGGAAATCAAGCATGAGCAGTTGCAAAAATCTCGAGGGTGTTACCGATATCGATTACAAGGATTATGAACTTCTTCGTAAGTTCATGACCGACCACGGCAAGATCATTTCTCGGCGCTTGACCGGTGCCAGTGCCAAGCAGCAACGTCAAATCACCCGTGCGATCCGTAAGGCGCGCACCATGGGGCTTTTGGCCTAGGGTAGGGAAGTGACCATGGCGAAAAAACTCATTCTTTATGACGACGTGCCCGGTCTTGGCATCGTGGGCGATGAAGTCCGCGTGGCGGACGGCTACGCGCGCAATTACCTCCTGCCCAAGAAGCTTGCGGGGCCCATTTCGGAATCTGCGAAAGAACGCCTGGTTGAGAAGCGTGCCAAGCGTGAAGTCGAACTGAGCCAGGAACTCCAGCATGCTGAAAAAGTGGCGGTCCGGATCAATAAGACCGATTTGAGCATTGAGGTTCGCACCAGCAGTGAAGGTCGCCTATACGGTTCGGTCAATACCACCGATGTACTGAAGGCCGCCAAGGATAGTGGCTTTGAGCTCAAGCGTGAAATGATCATGATCGACCAGACGATGCGCGAACTCGGAGAGTACCAGGTCGGCATTCGCCTGCATCCTTCGGTGAAGGCCCAGTTCAAGGTGATCATTTCGGAGCAGCTCGAGGAATAGCGTGTTGATCCGCATCCAGTTTTTTCCCCGGATAACCCCTTCCTTAGCAGGAAGGGTTTTTTTGTTATTAACACAATTATCAAGGGGGTTATCCACAGATGGCTGATTCACATGCGATGCCGATCGGGCGCATTCCGCCCTATAGTGAAGAGGCTGAACGCGGGGTACTGGGTTCCGCCTTGTTGAACCCGGAAAAGGTCATCGATTTGATGATCCAGCGGAAGATCTCCCCCAGGGCACTCCACGTCAGTGCCCATAAAATTCTGTTTGAGTGCCTGGTCGAGATGAACAGCACGGGCAAGACCATTGACCCGCTGACGGCTGCGGAATACCTGCGCGATAAAGGTCTCCTCGAAAAGGTAGGCGGGGCCGTCTATATCCAGCAGTTGCTCGAAAGTACGCCGACCACGGCCCACGCTGAGCACTACATGGATATCGTGTACAAGAAGTATGTCCTGCGTGCGATCATTGAGGTGGCCACCGGTTCCATCGATCAATGTTATGGCGTCGATGCGGAAGCGGAGGATATTCTGCATCGCACGGAGACAGAATTATATGACCTTGGCGAGCATCGGTCGGATATCCTGAGAGCCTGGCCGACCCTGGTCGAGGATACCATGGACTACATCAACAGGCTCCTGGACAGCAACCTCGGTTTCAGCGGCCTGGCCTCTGGATTCACCGACCTCGACAACATGCTGAATGGCTTTCAGAATAGCGAGATGATCGTCCTCGCGGCTCGTCCGTCGATGGGAAAGACGTCCCTCGCGCTGAACATTGCCGAAAATATCGCCATGGGAAAAGATCTCCCCGAGGGGAAAGGCTTGCCCATCGGTGTGTTCAGCCTGGAAATGTCCGCGGAGCAGCTCACCCAGCGCATGCTGGCCTGCCACTCGAAGGTCGCCTTGAATCACCTGCGTGGTGGGTTTCTTTCCTCGAATATTCATGCACGGCTGATGCAGGGGGCTTCGACCCTGAAGCACTTGCCCATTCATATCGATGATACGCCGGCCCTCGACATCCTGGAACTCCGGTCGCGTGCGCGTCGGATGCAAAAGCAACAAGGGATCAAGTTCATCGTGGTCGACTACCTGCAGCTGATGAACTACGAGAAGCTTTCCCGCCAGGGCCGTCAACTGGAGGTTGCCGCCATGTCCGGGCAGGTCAAGGCCATGGCCAAGGAGCTGGGGCTTCCCGTCCTGGTACTTTCCCAGCTCAGCCGTGCCCCCGAAACCCGCGGCGGCCCGTCGATCCCCAAGCTTTCCGACCTGCGGGACTCCGGGGCGATCGAGCAGGATGCCGATGTGGTATTGTTGCTGCGCCGACCGAATCGTTCTCCAGACGATCCGGAGCATGCCGATGAAAAACTCGCGATCGTCGACGTGGCGAAGCACCGGAACGGGCAGACCGGCGAAATCCGGTTGAATTTCGAGGGGCAGTATACGCGCTTCACGAACCGGATCGAAGGCCAGGAAGAAATCTAGGTCGCCCCTCGGGCGTGCTCGCCCGCGCAGGGAAAGGGAGGGTCATACTGCACGCGGGGAGCCTTTACGAGCAGGAGGGCTCACCGGGCAAGGAACCATTGATAGCGCGCTGGCGATCTGTATTCCCCGGCTGACTGGATGAAAATCCGGCCTTCCATTCCCCGGTATCTTTGGGTACCTTTTCCGCTCACTCGGATAATTGGACGTGTTGTATGAGGCTTAGCCAAAAGAAATGGGCGATCGGATTGTTCAACCTGTGCCTGCTCGGAATCGTCCGCGCGGTACCGGTAGAGCAGGTCATTATCCGCCACGCGGATGGGGCTGCGCTGGATGAACAATCCGTCCTCGCATTTATCGGGGTGAAATCCGGGGATGAGTTCACCGCTCGTGCCATCGCCCGGGATGTCAAGCACCTCAAGGAATCCCGCCGCTTCAGCTATGTTACAGCCGAAGTGCGGAAACTGGCTGCTGCGGTCAATGTCATTTACATCGTCCGACCCAAGTTGCGTCTAATCAACCTGCGTGTTGAAGGCGCCGACTACTTTTCCAATAAAAAGGTCAAAGATCAAATGGAGTTGAACGTCGGTGACTTGATCGACGAAAATGACCTGGCGGTCATGATTCAGAAGGTCCAGAAGGAATACCGGGCGCGGTATTACCCCTTCACGCGGATCGAGTACGTTTTCGATGACAATCCCAAGGCGGGTTCGGTGAAGGTCACCATCAAGGTGATTGAAGGCACCAAGGCCAAGGTAAAGAGCATTCGTTTCACCGGAAACTCCGCGATCAGCGATCGCAAGTTGAAGAAAGTGATGGAGCAGAAGGAGACGAGCCTGTTTTCCTGGTTCTCCGGTAGCGGTACCTATGACCGCGATGACCTGCATCGCGATCTCCTATCGGTACGTGATGCGTTCCGCGCGGAGGGTTACCTGGATGCCGAGGTCATGACGCCGGTGGTCGATGATGATGGCCAGGGAATTCGGATCACGATTCCTGTCGAGCAGCATGGCCTGTACTGGGTGAAAACGATTCGCGTGGAAGGGGCGGAACTCTTTGCCACCGCCACCCTCGTACGCGAAATCGACCTGGAGCTTGGCGATCGTGCATCATCGGTCGCGATTGACCGGGCCCGCCAGGCCATTCGCGATTATTACGGATCGCGCGGTTACATCCGTACCCTGGTGAAGAACAAGGTGATTGGTAACGCCGATCACACGGCTGACATTTATTTTACGGTTGTGGAAGGGCAGCTTGCGCGTATACGAAACATTGATGTGCGCGGGAATACCCGGACCCAGGACAAGGTTATCCGCCGCGAGTTGACGGTCTTTCCGGGCGACATCTTCAATGAAGTAAAGGTACGGACCAGTGCCGCGCGTGTCCGCAATCTCGGCTATTTTTCCTTCGTGAACCCGCTTTCGGAAAACACGCCGAAGAACGATGAATTCGACCTGGTCTTCGACGTCGAGGAACAAAAAACGGGTCAGTTTGTCGCGGGGGCCGGGTTCTCCAGCGTCGATGACCTGATTGGTTTTGTCGAATTGTCCCAGGGCAATTTTGATATAGGAGGTGCGCCGAATTTCATGGGTGCGGGCCAGAAATTGAAGCTTCGACTCCAGTTGGGTACCCGCCGGAATGACGTAAATATCGACTTCGTTGAGCCGTGGTTCCTCGATCGAAAATTGTCATTGGGTTTGTCCGGCTTTCGCACCGAGCGCAGCTTTCTCAGTGACGACTTTAACCAGCGCAATACGGGTGGACGGATAAGCCTGGGCAAGTCGCTAGGCAAATATTTGCGGGGTAAAGTGCAATACAGCCTGGAAGAAATCGACATTTTTGATGTCAACCCCAATGCCAGCGAAGTGATCAAGGAGGAAGAAGGGAGCAATTGGGAGAGTGCGGTCAGCCTGGTTTTCAATCGCGATTCCCGGGATCATCCCTTTATGCCCACCCGGGGCAACAGCACGCGACTGACCGGGAAGCTTGCCGGCGGCCCGATGGGATTTGACACCGACTTATACAGCTTGGAGCTCCGGACCTCGCAATACATCCCGCTGTGGGCCGAGCATGTATTTAACCTGCGGGGCTGGATTTCGACGGTTGAAGAATACGGCGACAGTGACCGGGTGCCCATTTATGACCGTCTTTTCCTCGGCGGCGCACGGACGATTCGTGGCTTTGATTTCCGCGAGGTGGGGCCGGTTGACGAAACCGGTGAGTCTATCGGCGGCAAGAGCTCCTGGTATCTCACGGGCGAGTACACGATTCCCCTGGTCGAGCGTTTTCGATTTGCAGGTTTTTACGACCTGGGGATGGTGAGGCCGGAAGCCTATGACTGGGAACTGGGTGACTACAATTCCAGCGCGGGGGTTGGGCTGCGTATCGATATGCCCGGGTTTCCCTTGCGACTCGATTATTCCTGGCCCCTGGAGGCGGAAGAATTCAACGATCGTTCCTCCGGAAGATTCAGTTTCCTCATTGGCCATGTGTATTAATGTGTGATTGAACAGTACATGAAATTCAACTGAACCAGCGAAAAGATCCCATGATGAACCCGTTTAAACTTTTTTTGGCCCTCGTGGCGTGCGTACTCCTCCTGAAGCCGGCGATGGGAGCCGATACCACGATCGTCTTTGTCGACCTCGACAAGGCTTTTAATGAATATTACAAAACGAAATTAGCCGACAGCCAGTTGAAAGAGCAGGCCGAGGAGTTCAATTCCGAGCGGAAAAAACTTGTTGGGGTGTACGAGGGCCTGCAGGAGGAATTCAACAAGCTGCGAGAAGATTCGGCGAACCCGGGCTTGACCGAGGAAGCCCGGACCGACCTCCGAAACCAGGCAGAAGAAAAGCTGATCGAGTTGCGGGATCAGGAACAGAAAATCCGCCGCTTTGACGAGACCCGGCGCAAGCAGCTTGAGGAGCAGGGCCGCCGCATGCGCAAGCGCATCGTGGACGAGATCAAGGAGAAGGTGCAGACCTTCGCCCGCAACCAAGGCTATACGGCCGTGATCGACACCTCGGGCCAGAGTTTGAATGGGGTCGAGGTGGTGATTTACGTCGACAAGAAAGTGGATGTCACGCCGAGTATCCTGGAACTCCTTAACAAGGGACGCGAGTAGTCTTGTTAACCCTGGCCAGTATTGCCGAGCAGTTGGGAAGGCCCTTTGAGGGCAACGGAACGATCGAGATTCATGGGGCCGCCGGCCTGCGTGAAGCCGGGCGCGACGACATCAGCTATCTGGCCGCCAGGAAGTATCGCTCCCATGCCGAGAGCACCCTCGCGGGGGTGGTTATCGTCCCGGAATCCTGGGACGGCACCTGCCAGGCGGCATTGATTCGCTCCCCGAGTCCCGAGGCGGATTTTTCCAAGGTGGCCGCCCAGTTTGCACCCCCGGCCCACACCCCTGCGCGTGGCATTCATCCCTCCGCGCTCATCGCTGACGATGCGGTCCTTGGCGAGGACGCCAGTATAGGGCCGCACGTCGTGATTGAACAGGGGGCGCTTATCGGCCGCAACGCTACCATCATGGCCGGTGCCTATGTCGGGGTACATGTGCAGATCGGGGATGACTGTTACCTGCACCCGAACACCAGTATCCTTGATTACTGCGTGATCGGCCATCGATTCATCATGCACAGCGGGTCGGTCATTGGCAGCGATGGCTTTGGTTATTCCGTGAACGCGGAAGGCATTCGGACCAAGATTCCACAGATCGGGATTGTTGAGGTCGGCGATGATGTCGAGCTCGGTGCTTCATCTTCCATCGACCGGGCTCGTTTTGGCCGCACGCGCATCGGGAACGGCGTGAAGATCGACAACCAGGTGCAGGTCGCACATAACGTGCAGGTCGGTGACAACGTGGTGATGGTTTCCGGTGTCGGTGTTTCCGGGTCCACGGTCATTGGTGATCGCGTGATTCTTGCCGGCATGTGCGGGGTTGCCGGTCATTTGAAGATTGGTGAGGGCGCGATTGTGGGTGGTCTCGCCGGCGTAACCAAGGATGTTCCCGCCGGTATATACGTATACGGCTTTCCCGCGCTGCCCTTTGACAAGGCGAGCAAGATCCAGGCCCACGTCAGCCGCCTGCCCCAGCTCAAGGAACGCATCGAGGAGCTGGAGAAACGTCTCGAGACACTCGAACAGGATAAACGTGCTTAGCTGCCGTTTCGGCCGTGGTGCCCGGCGGACGCGGGGTCCGGCCAGGGCGGGTGTCGCGGGCCTACCGTCAGCTCCAGTGTGCAGCGATCTTCTTCCGCAGGAATGCCACGCTCCGCACAAGCTCCTCGATCCCGTCTTCGCCGTCCTCGATACTCACCCATCCTGAAAACCCAGCTGTTTTCAAGATCGAAAATATCCGGTCGTAATCATTCTCACCCTTGCCGATTTCTCCGTGCTTGAGGCGTTGCGCGTAGCCCCGTGCGTTATGTTCCTCCTTCCGTAAATCTTCAAGGGTCCCCGAGGCCAGGTAGCGGTCACTGGCATGCATGGTAAGCACCCGGTGCTTGATGCGCTCCAGCAACGCAATAGGATCCTCACCGGCGAGGAGGGTGTTGCTGGGATCGTAGTTGACCCCGAAACAGGGGTGCTCAATCCGGTCAACGATTTCGCAAAATACGTCCATCTTCTGCGCGAACTCGGGATAGTTCCAGTAACCGTCCTTGTAATGGTTTTCGAGGATGAGGATGATGTCCCGTTCGGCTGCGTGTTGCAGGCAGGTCTCGATGCATCGGACCGACCAGGCCACGCCGTCCGCGTGCGAGACCCCAGGGCGTCTTTGGCCGGTCAGGATTCGGCAGTATTTCGCGCCGAGGGCTTTCGCCATGTCGATCCAGCCCTGTTCGCGTTGAACCTGCCGGTTTCGAAAGTCCGGGTCCGGGTGGGTGAAATCCGGCGAGCAACAGAGCATGGGGATGGCCATGCCCTGGTCCTGTACACGTTGTCGGTAATAGGGCCAACGGGCTTCATCCTGCAGGTCCAGAAACCCCGAATAGAACTCCAGTCCATCCACCTCCAGCTCGGCTGCCATGGTGATCCAGGTATCCAGCGGGAGCTCGCCGCTGATGCAGAGGGGATCCATCCAGGCTTTCGGGAAGGCGGCGAGGGCCGGGTGGGGGAGGTCCGGGGCGTCAGGCATGGGGGGGCTTCCGGTTTCGTCGGGTTTTGCCGTAGCCAAGTCGTCGTTATTACGGTTAAGGTCCGGCGTCGTTTGAGTGGCAGTCATCTTGATGGACAGGTATAAATTCTATGAAACAGTTTGTCAGTATTCTTATGGTGTGTGTGGCGGGGGTCTCTGCCGGGAATGAGATCAAGCTGGTGGAGACCTTCACCGGGGTGGCCCACAATCGCCCGACGGACCTGGTGATTCCACCGGATGGTTCCGGCCGCCTCTTCCTGGTCCAGCAACGGGGACAGATCGATATCCTGCCCGGGGATCGCAATGCCGGTCCCGGCCAGCGCTTCCTGGACCTGTCAGGCCGCAAGATGGCGGCTCACGAGTTCGAGGAAGGCTTGCTCGGTCTGGCTTTCCACCCGGACTACAAGACGAACCGCAGGTTCTACATCTATTATTCGCAACAGGATCCCAAGCGGAGCGTGATCAGCGAGATGCA
>JAYGFS010000586.1:0-10967 GCA_046581765.1 Verrucomicrobiota bacterium | reverse complement strand
AAATCCACAATCGATCGACTCCTGGGGACTCATGTTGTTGTGCGGACGCTTGGTTGGATGGTACTGGATATCGAGCACCTCGAAGACATGACGATTCATGCTTACCACGCAGCCTTCGATTGATGCGCTGCGCCGGGCGTGCTCCTGGAACCGCGTGAATAACGGTTCACGCCACGCCTCCCGCTTCTCATCCAGGCAGGCATAGGGCAGCACGTAGTCCAGGAAAATCTCTTCAGGAACCTGCATGCCGCAGGGCACATCATTACGGACTTCAGCCGCCAGTTCACAATTCCTGAGCAGGAAAGCGTCCGGGAGCGAACGATCCGAAGCGCACTGGTGCTCGCGAAGATAGGACATCCAGGAATCGAACATGCCCCGGGTATACCGCAAAATCACCTCAATGTCTGCTCCCGAGTAAACGGCCGGTCCCGTTTCACCGAGGGGGAGAGGTTCGTGTCGAGAGTGCTGCTAATCAACTGGGCAATAGGCTTCGACCTCGACGAGATTAAAATGCGGACCACCGCTGTTAAACAAACCCCTGATCCGGATATCCTGCACCGCCCTGGGCGGGAAGGTGTGCGTCTGCCAACCGGAAACCATCGCGGCTTCCTGGCTCAGCAGGGGCAACCAGTTCTCCGTATCGACGGAGGTTTCAATCCGGTACGTGTACTTCTGGTCGTTCAGCTCGTTCAACTTGATTCGAATGCGGTCCAGGGTGTATACATGCGCGAGAAAAATCATGAAGTCCGCCGGGCAACGGCCTTGCGAAAAGCCGTTCTTGAGGTCGTATTTATCGCTGTTTCCATCAATCATCTCGAAGCTTCTATTTTCTGCGATGCCCAGGGCTCCCTTCGTGACCAGCGCGACGTTTCCCGGGGCGACTTTGGCCTTGATCGGGATCTGATGCGCGGGCGCGGGCTGCCGATTGAGACACGCCAATGCGCGGGTGAAGGCGGTACTGGTTTTCACCCGCTGAATCTCTGCATTCATGACCTGGATCATGGCCGCCTCATTGCGCGCGGTGTACAGGCGAATCTGGTAGTCAACCTTCTCGAGATAGGTGGATGTGAGCGCATAGGTCTTGCGCGCCTTCAGTGACTCCGCCTTCTGGGCGCCCTTTCGATAACGCTCCTGAAGGGTTCGGATGGCGGTTTCAGCCGGCGCCAGGGCATCATCGGGGATCACGTTCATCGCACCGAAACGCTGTAACTCCCGCTTGATCCACACCACCGCATGTAAATCGCCCAGCTTCTGAAGCTCGCGGGCGAGCTCACCCAGTTCTGACCTGTAATGTTTCTCAGCCGCAGCGGAGGATGCGTTAAAATCGCGGACAACGTCTTGCAGGCTGGAATCGTAAGACGCTTTCAACTCCTCGAAATTCAGGGGAGCCTGGCTCCGAGCGAAACCCATCGCGAAGATCCAGCTCAACAGTATGGTTTGCGTGGTGCGCATTTCTCTTACAGGATAATCAGCTATCACGGGGATGCAATCTCTTTCAGCTCCTGGACGATCCAATCCGCCGTCAGCATTCCATCGGACAAAGGGTACGCCAGATTTAACCCGCATGATTACTTGCCACGCCTCGCTCCAAGGTAAAAGATGCAGCCATGAAACCCCTGCGAATAGGCGTGCTGGCATCCGGCGGCGGAACCACGCTACAAGCCATCATGGATGCCTGCGAAGGCGGCGGCCTCGATGCGAAAATCGTGACCGTCATCAGCAACAACAGCCAATCCGGCGCGGCGAAGCGGGCACGAAACCACGACCTGCCTTTTGTCCATCTCAGCGGACAAACCCATCCCGGGCCCGGGCAACTGGACCGGGTAATCTGCGCACAACTGGTCGATGCCGGGGCCGAGCTCGTCATGCTTGCGGGTTACATGAAGAAACTCGGAGCCCGGACCCTCGAAGCATTCAAGGGGCGTATCCTGAACACCCACCCCGCCCTCCTCCCCAGGTTTGGCGGCCAGGGCATGTACGGTAATCGCGTGCACCAGGCCGTATTGGACGCCGGCGAAACCGTCACCGGCATAACAATCCACCATGTGGATGGGGAATACGACGCGGGTCCACAGTTTGCCCAGGTGGAAGTCCCGGTGGAACCCGGTGACACGGTGGAAAGCCTGGCGGAACGGGTGCAGGCACGGGAACGGCGTTTTCTGGTGGAAACACTGGGAGAAATTGCCGCGGGTGAGCGGACACTCGACTAGGATTGCAGCAGGCCCGGGCGGATGTTCGCGAACACGCGCCTACATGACCGTGGCCGTGAACGAAACCGCATAGATCTTTTTCGGGTCGCAGACTTTCGGATTCGGGATCAGCAGGAAATCGTCCGCGACCACGGCCTCCAGGCCGTGATCATCCACGATCTCAATATCCTTCAAGCGGAAGGGAAACATTTCGACGATGGGGCGGTTACCGCGCTGGGAGCCATTGAGGTTCACGGGCTTAAAGGTTTCTGCACCGCGCCTTGGACGCAGCGTAAAGGTGAACACCCCGTCCTTCTCTACCAGTTCCTGGTCCCAGGCTTTAGGCCGGTCCGCCATCCGGGCCGACCAGCCCGGCTCGCCGTACAGCACGACCACGTCGCGGTCAAAGGCCAATCCACGCGAGGGCGCATACGTCAACTTGTGGATGAGGGCGTGGTGATTCGCAAAGAAGGCCTCGGTGAAGGTGTAACGCCCCGGTTGCTCGAGGAAGTAATCCAGGCAGCCCCAGCCACCGTAACCGAACCAGGTTTCCACCGTGTACCCGATCATCTGGTGCACACCTGCGCTATTCATCCAGGCCAGGGCCATGCTGTCGGGACCGTTGATATACCCCATGAGGCAGTTGCCGATGGGCAGGTAAACCTTTGGATTACTCGAGGCAACGGGATGCCGCCGTTTTACCGTATCCTCACCATACAGCTTGCCCGCCTCTGATTTAAAGAAACCGTTTCGATACCGGAAGCCGATCTGCCAGTTGCGTTCGGTGGCGTGGCCAGAGGTGATAAATAAATCGGATTCATATTCATTCAAGAGGTCAACCAGCGGCTTGGTTGTATCGTCCGGACCCTTCATTTCCCTTGCCGTTTCGCCCGGCTTCTTCATCACCACCCGGTTCTTGACCAGCTCGCAATACCAGACGCCCTCCTCCACCATCTCGGTTGCAAATTCCGTTCCCGAGCCGACCTTGCGCACGGTCAGTGGATCGGCCTGCCGGGCAATGGTCAATGCGTTTGCGGCATCGTAGCCGGTGAGGATTCCCCACAGGGTGTCGGTATAGGGGTCCTCGTCGAGTGCCCGGGTCATGATATGAATCTCTTTCACAAGCGCGCGGGTGACGCCCTCGTGGGGACTGACAAAGCAGGTGTAGCGCGGATGATGGCGCTTCAATTCGCCCAGTATTTCCCCCGGGTGATCGTCGTAAAGAAGGACGGCGGAGTCCTTGTACTTGGCCTGCAGGGCCTCGACCACCGGTTTCCAGCCTTTGGATGCGGCATGGGCCTTGCGCACGGCGATGCAGTAATCGGAGGCCCGGGCGGAAACGCCCAGGCACAGCGTGATGAGCATAATGGATCGTTTCATCATCCTAATTTGCATGTGCCTACAGCTCTTTGAGCTTAATGTCCTTGAACTGGACTTTCATCGGTGGCCCCGCATGCAGTTGCAGGGCGATCAGGCCTTTCATGGCCCGGCCCGCCTCATGGTTATCCGTGACATCGACCGTGAGCAC
Source organism: Verrucomicrobiota bacterium (assembly GCA_046581765.1). Lineage (GTDB taxonomy): Bacteria > Verrucomicrobiota > Kiritimatiellia > SS1-B-03-39 > UBA6053 > JAPYUI01. Next base: position 7,250 of record JAYGFS010000586.1, on the reverse strand, counting down.
GCCGTTCAAGGTCTGGGTGAGATGATTGCCCTTGGCCCTGATCACGTAATGATTCCAGTCGCCTTTCTTGATGATCTTTTGGATCTCGTCTTCCGTGGCGGTTTTACCCGTGTTCTGTTTTTTCCCATCGACACTTACCGTCACCTTGTTGCCCCGCTTAGCGAGTACGCCCCGCCCTTTTTCTTCATAGAGCGTGCCAATCCATTTACCGCCTGCGTCGAAGTCGGCCTGGTAGCCGGCGATCACCCAGTTGCCTTTATCCTTACTGCGAAATTGAACGCCGGAATTACCCGCGTCACCAATGCGAAAGGTTACGTGCAATTCAAAGTCGGCAGGCTCCCCGCCCCGCCAGATGCAAAACGTGTTGCCCTTGGTGGGCTTCTCCTTGGTGGTAATGCCAGTGATCGCCCCGTCCTGCACACTCCAGAATGCAGGATTGCCGTCCCAGCCCTCAAGGGTCTTACCGTCGAACAGGTGCTTGAAGCCGTCCTCGGCCTGCGCGGTGAACAGGCCAAGGGCCCATAGGGTGGAAATGATCAAATGTTTCATCGTGATTGACTCCTGGTTACGCATACATTTTTACGGTTGCCGCCCGGGAGAGCGGCCACGAAGCGCGAGATTGCCATATCAGGCCGGATCGTCAACCCCAAGACGCCGGTAGAAGCCCCCTCCATCGGCGGACCCGGTGCCGGGCCGGCACCACCCGACCCCTGTCAGGGCATCCCCCGCGAGGAGATAGCGCAAGGGAGCTTCCCATGCGGCAAAAAACACCCTATAGTTCACACCGACTGAAGATCTTGCATCATGAATAAACTATTTATACTGATTTTAGCCTTCGCCACGTACGGGCAGGCGACCGACTGGAACCAATGGTTGGGACCCCAGCGGAACAGCCTGGCCATCCAGTCTCCCAGGCTGATCGACCGGCTGCCGACTGAGGGGCTGAGTGCTGCATGGAAAAGCGAATCCTTCAAGTCAGGTAACAGCGGAGGATGGAGCAGCCCGGTTGTCGCGAACGGATCGGCCTACCTGTTTACGCATCACCGGTCGCTGAAGGACGGGGTGAAACTTCCAAAGCGAAAATTCCCGTGGTTGGCACCGGATAAACGGGGTCACCTTTCATCCAAGGAGTACCAGGAATACGAGGTCCAGCGGCGGGATGAGGACGAGAAACTGGGTAGCAATTACGCCTTTAAGGAAACACTCCTGGCCATCGACACGGAAAGCGGAAAAACCCGGTGGAAGAATGAAAAAGCGAGCGTGTTCACCCGTTTCCTCCAGTCGGCCACCCCGACAGTGGAAAACGGACGACTGTACATCCTCGGTGCGCCCCGCACGCTCCGCTGCATCGACACACAAACCGCTAAAACACTTTGGGAAACCCGTTTCCCGGGTGCCTTCCGGGATGAATATTATATGTCATCGGTGACGATTGTGGATGGGGTGGCCACGGTCTTCTGCGGCATCTTGTATGGCGTCGACACGAAAACAGGGAACATTCTCTGGCCGATGGAAGACGTGGGTTTGGCGAGTACGCACACCAGTCCGGCGATGTGGAGCCACAAGAATCGGTCCTATATCATCGCCAACGCAAGGGGCAAAACCCACTGCATCGAGCCTAAAACCGGAAAGGTTCGCTGGTCGGTGGACTCCCGGGCTTCCCATTCGACACCGCTCATCGCAGGCGATCGCCTCATCACCTATGGTTCGAGCCGCAAGGGCGGGTTGCGCTGCTACACGATGAGCGAATCGGGCGCGACAGAAACCTGGACCAACACGTCCACGGCTGACCCGGGCGCAAGTCCTGCCCTGTTTGGTGAGCATATTTACGTGATGGGCGAACGCCAGATGAGTTGCATCTCGCTGGCGAAGGGCGAGCGCATCTGGCACGAGATGTTGCGACTGGGCCAACCACGCTATACCTCCCTGGTCATTGCGGATGGGAAAATTTTCTACCCCTGGGAGGGTTTGCTGTGCGTACGCGCAGGCGGACGGGAATACGAGTCCCTGTACGAGGGGAAATTCAACCCGACAGGCCTGCTGGCAACACGTGAACATCATTGGAAAGCCTTGAACCTGGATATACTCGACGACGCCAAGGCCCGCGGCGAGTACGCGAGGCAAATTGAAAAACAGGGCCCGGTGAATTGCACCAATGCCGCGATCGCCGACGGCAAAATTTATTTGCGCATGAAAAATCACCTCGCCTGCTACGATCTACGCGCACCCGGCGGCGAATAACCTCCCAAGCACTCCACAAAAGGGAAACGACCATGAGCAGTAGCCAACTTGATCAACTGAAAGCACACACCCGGATTGTGGCCGACACCAGCGACTTCGAAACCATGAAGGAATACGCACCGCAGGATGCGACCACCAACCCTTCGCTTATCCTCGCCGCCTCTAAAAAACCGGAGTACCAATACCTCATTGACCAGGCCGTAAGTGAGCAGCAGGACGCAGGCCTCAGCGGCCCCGCCCTTGTAGAAGGCACCATCGACCGCATTCTCATCCTCTTCGGAAAAGAGATCCTGGACATCGTCCCCGGGCGCGTATCGACCGAGACGGATGCCCGCTTATCTTTCGATCGCGCCGGCACCATCGACAAGGCCCGGGCACTCATCGGCCTCTATGAAAAAGACGGTATCTCCCGTGATCGCATTTTGATCAAGATCGCCTCCACCTGGGAAGGCATCAAAGCCGCGGAAGAACTGGAGAAGGAAGGCATTCACTGTAACCTGACCTTGTTGTTTTCGCTCACCCAGGCCATCGCCTGTGCCGGGGCCGGGGTTCAACTCATCTCGCCCTTTGTGGGTCGGATCTATGACTGGTTCAAGCAGTCCACCGGGAAGGAATACCTGGGTGCGGATGACCCCGGCGTCCAGTCGGTGAACAGCATCTATAACTACTACAAGAAATTCGGCCATGAAACCGAGGTCATGGGTGCCAGTTTCCGGAACACCGGCCAGATCATCGAGCTCTGCGGATGCGACCTGCTGACCATCAGTCCCACCTTGCTGGAGATTCTCCAGAACACGAACGAACCGATCGAATGCAAGCTGGACCCGCAAAGGGCGGAAGCCAGCGACCTGGAACAAATCCACCTGGACGAGAAAACCTTTCGCTACATGCTGAATGAAGACGCCATGGCCACGGAAAAAACAGCCGAAGGCATCCGCAAGTTCGCGGCGGCCATGATCAAGCTGGAACAGTTGATCGAAGCGAAGATCGGTTAAACCGGGGCGACCGGATCTACTTCCCCGCCAACTGGCCACAACCCGCACCCACGTCAACGCCCCGTTTCTGGCGCAAGGTGACCGGCACCCCGCTTTTCTCCCTGAGGATCCCGTGAAACTGCCGGGTGCGTTCCGCACCGGGTGCCGTCCTGTCATACGCATCGATTGGATTCAGCGGGATCAGGTTGACATGGACCTCCATCCCCTGCACCAGGCGAGCTAAACGCAGCGCATGATCGTCCGAATCATTCACCCCGTCGATCAGGGTCCAGGCGATATAGACCTTCCGCTGCTTGATTCGGGAATACTCCCTGCACGCGCCGAGCAAGTCCGCCAGGGGCCAGCGCCTGTTGACCGGAATCAAGGCGCCCCGCTCCTCATCACTCGCCCCGTGTAAACTGACCGACAAGGTATAATTCTTCTTCAGCCGGGCCAGCTTTTGTATGCCGGGCACATGCCCCACGGTACTGATACTCACGCGAGCTGGACGTATATTGATCCCGCGCGGTTCCGTCAGGATTTCCAGGGCCTCCGCCACCTCGGCGAAATTGTGCAGGGGCTCCCCCATTCCCATCATCACGATGTTACGCAGGCGCTCCCCCGCCAGGGATTTCGATACCCGTGCGATATGGTGCGCCTGGGCCACCATCTCGCCCGCACGCAAATGCCGACGGAAGCCCATATACCCGGTCGCGCAGAAAACGCAGCCCATCGCACAACCGACCTGGCTGCTGAGGCAGGCCGTCAGGCGACCCGCGTACCCCATGAGCACGGACTCCACCGCCTGCCCATCGTGCAGTTTCAGCAGGTATTTTCGCGTCCATCCATCCGCACTCAAGGTCTCCCGCGATACGCTCAAGACTTCCCTCGCCTGTCCGCTCAACCAGCGCTTGAGGGGAGGCAGCAAATCCTCGCGCGCTTCCAGGTCCTGGTCCAGCTCGCGGTGCAAGGCCCTGTACAGGTCGGCGGCATGCACGGGCTTCACCCCATCTTCCGCCAGGCGCGCCTGCAAGCTGGCAAAGGTATAATCGTGAAGCGTCTTCATGATGGCAAGGTGCGGGAAACCCGATCGGGTAGTACAGGCGGACTCAGTCCTTTTTGGCCGGCACATACTCGTCGAGAAGGTCCCCCACCACCTCTTCGGTCAATTCATGCCCGGAGAGGAAGGGATACCCCTCCCAGCGCACGATGCCCTTCGGGTCGATAATCACGACATGCGGGATACCCCGCACGCCGTAGGCTTTCTTCATCCGTGCCTGGGTATCGATGGCAGAATAATAGTGCACGGCGGGTTGCTCAAAGGCCTTCACTTGTTTCGCCGGCTCATCACTCACGCCGATAACCACCAGGCGATCCTTGTACTTTTGATGGAAGGTATTCATGTGCGGGATGGCTTTGCGACAGGGCCCGCACCAGGTAGCCCAGAAATCGATGAGGACCATTTTTCCGGCGCGCTCCGGCTTCTCGGACAGCCAGGATTCGACCGAGAAGTCTACCGCAGACTTACCGATAAATGAATCGGCCCAGAGCTTCTTTGGAGCCGCCCCAGGCCCTGCATTGAGAGGCGACAGAGGGACCATCATGAGGAAAAGAAGGATGAGGCATGTCTTCATGCGACGGATCATACCGCGTATCACGAGCGCGGGTCCAGCAGGAAATCCACCACAGGCACATGGGGCCTAATACCGCGCAGGCCCGAACCCCATCAAGCAATCGCGCTCAACCCACGTGGCCTTCGAGCACCGACTTGATCCCCTCGAAGCTGCGGTCATTCACCCGTTCCACCATCTCGCCTCCCTTGAACACGAGCAGCGTGGGGATGCCGCGAATACCGAACTCGACCGCGATTTCCTGGTTGTCATCCGTGTTGACCTTGGCCACCTTGGCGGTGCCCGCAACGGCCTCCGCAACCTGGTCCAGGGTGGGCGCGAGTGCCTTGCAGGGCCCGCACCACGGGGCCCAGAAATCGACGAGGACCGGTTGATCCGAGTCCAGCACCTCGCTTTGCCAGGTATCCTTGCTTATATCAATCGTGTGTTCGCTCATGGGGCTTTCCTCGCATAAAAAAATATGAACAACCCTGTCCGCATGCAGGCGGCGGGCAACCGATTTTACTGATAGTTTTCAACCATGCGCAGAGGGCCGACCGGCACATCAGGGGTCACTGTCGCGGAAAGGAAGTACAGGGCGGTGATAATAATCAGCAGGGACAAGACCGACAAGACCATGAAAAAGACCCCGGGTCCCTGAACGCCTGTCTTCTCCACATGGAACTCGACCCCGTCGACGGACACGCCCGCGGTGGCCGCCGCACGCTCGACCGCCATGGTCGAAGCACCACGGGCCGGCAAGGCATCCTCGTCCGGACGCCTGATTTTTACCGTGCGTTTCCGGTGACCGGTGACGCTCGTCTCCTGGAGGCCTTCCGGCAGATCTACCTTCGAGGTCGAGGACTTTGCCTCAGATATCTGGCCCTCCATGACCGGGCGTGCGGTTTTTACCGTGCGCGCGGTTGAGCTTGAGGGCCGCTTGATCATGATGGTTTTCGGGCGTTGACCCGGATCGACGGTTGCAGCTGTTGCGGGCTCGTCATCCAGCTCGATACCATCGGAGCTCAAGGCCATGGTCTGTGCGCCAAATATTTCGTCGTCGTCGGCCGGCGCTTGCCCGGGATGCGGCATCTTCTGGGTCGGCGCGGGCGGTTTACCGACCGCACCCTGCCCCGGACGTTTAATCATAATCGTTTTAGGACGGCGCGGGGTTTGCGCATCGGGATCCTGGCCATCTTCGGGCGGCTCCGGGGCCTGGTTGGAATCCATGGCCATGGTCTGTGCACTGAAGGTTTCCTCATCCGGCGGCGGTGGAGCTGCGGACTGGGCGGGCGCCGCCGGTGAGCTCGAGGCCGTCGGCAACTTGCGGACCGTCTTGGGCCTGGCGACTTTCACTGTGCGCGGACGCTGCGGGGTGGAACCCGTGGGGATCGGCGCTTGTGGCGCCGCTGGAGCCTGCTCGCCGCCGGGGTGAGTCTGCATGGGCATGGTCTGCGCATTAAACGCAGCATCCTGGTCCACGGGCACCGGGGCAGCGGTTGCTTGTGCCGCGGCCACCTCGCCGGCATCCGGAATCTTGCGAACCGTCTTCGGCTTACTCACCTTCACCGTGCCTGGACGCTGCGCGGGTTGAGCCGGCTGGTCGCCCGAGGCTGGAGCATCGGCCTTCGGGGGAGCCTCCCCTGCGGAAGGCAACTTGCGAACCGTTTTGGGCTTGGCAACCTTTACCGTGCGCGGACGTTGTTTGGGCTGTTCCGGGGCCGAGGGTTCCTGCGCCGCTGGTTGGGCGGGGGGTGTAATCGGGGCCGCAGGCTTCGCAGATTCCTCGGCAACCGGGGCCGCAGGCTTGGGTTTAACCACAGATACGGCGGGCTCGGCAGGCTTAGCGGGTTCGGAGGGCTCGGCAGCCACAGGCTTTGCGGGCTCGACGGGGTTCACGGCAACGAGCGGAATGTCCACTGGCTTCGTAACGGGGGCGCTGGCGGCTTTAGCCGCGTCGGCTTCGGCCGCGGCAGCAGCTTCAGCCGCAGGTTTTACGACAATTTTGGGAACCGAAGGCTTTTTCCCGGGAACCTGAGCTGCCGGTTTACCCGTCGCAGGCTTGGCTGCTTCAGATTGCTCAAGCCCTGCGGGTTCCGGTTTCTTCGCCTCGACCGGCTTTGCCGGCTCGGCAGGCTTAGCGGATTCCGGCTTCTTCGCTTCGGCCGGCTTCGCGGGCTCGGGGGGCTTCGCGGGTTCCGGTTTATTCGCCTCGGCCGGTTTCGCTGCCGCGGGCTTCGCGGGTTCCGAGGCTTTCGCCTCGGCCGGCTTTGCCGCCGTGGGCTTCACTTGGTCGATGTCGAGTTTGATACGCGTCGTCTTGGCCATATCCTGCTTGGCGGGGCCAACCCGAAGCGGTTTAATCTCCTGGGGCGTGATGGCGACCTTCTCATCCACTTCGTCTTTCAGTATATCTTCCGGATTG
>JAYGFS010000461.1:0-3015 GCA_046581765.1 Verrucomicrobiota bacterium | reverse complement strand
CGACTGATACATGGCGGGTTGGGGGCGGCAGTGCTGCTCGTCGGGTTTCATTTTCTCTTCGGGCGCCAGGGCGGGATAGTCCTCTTGCATTGCGGGATTATTATCATGCTGCTCAGCGAGTTCATCACGGCCTTATGTGCCCAGGAAGGGCAGATGCGTATCCAGGAAGGGGGGCATTCCAATTACGTCACCGACCTGCGATCGTCCGAACTGGTTTTCATCCGTGATGTCAATGCCGAGGAGGAGGAGATCATTTCGATTCCCCAGAGCCTGCTCAAGGAGGGAGCAACGCTCTCCCAGGAAGTTCTCCCCTGCCGGGTGGAGACACTGAAATTCTTTGTGAATTCGGAGCTGACCCGCACGGTAGACCCCGGGGCTCCAGGGGGAAACCTCGCGACGAAGGGCCTCGGACTGCGGGCGATTGCGACCCCACGCCCGGAAGTCAGCGGGATCGACCCCAACCAGCGCGTTGACACGCCCTCGGTCTACATCAAGCTGAGCACGAAGAGTGGTGAAGTGCTCGGCACCTACCTCTGCTCCACCGTGATCGCGGATCAATTTTTGCAAATCATTGAAATCGACGGGGTCGAATACGACCTGCGCTTGCGGCTCAAGCGGGTCTACAAGGCCTACGAAATCCACCTTGTCGATTTTCGGCATGACAAGTACATCGGGACGGAAACCCCCAGCAACTACTCGAGCGAGGTTCGACTGGTCGATCCAGACCGGCAGGTGGATCGCAAGGTCAAGATCTGGATGAACAACCCCTTGCGCTACGGTGGGGAAACCTTCTATCAATCGTCCTTCGTCGGCAGCACCATCACCGAGTTGCAAGTGGTGAAGAACCAGGGTTGGATGGGCCCCTACGTGGCCTGCATGGTCGTCTTCATGGGCTTGTCGTACCATTTCCTCTTCAGCTTGAGCAAGTTCATGCGCCGGAGGTTGAAATCGTGAAAGCCCTGCAACGCTATCTCCCGCTCCTTCTCGTCGCGATCTGTGCGCTGTGGATCGGCAGTAAATCGCGCATGCCGAAAGATGCGCCCGGTGCGATGAATCTCCAGGCCTTCGCGCAATTACCGGTCGTGTATAAGGGACGCATCAAGCCGATCGACACGATCGCACGAAACAGCCTGATTGTGGTCTCGGACAAGCAGACCTTCCGGGAAAGCCAGCGCACGGGAAATCACGGCTTGAGGAGCCGGGAAAACGTCAAGCACCCGGCGATTGAGTGGTACCTGGACACGATCACGTCCAGCCCGGCGGCATTTTCCAACCAGGTCTTTCGTATTCCGAACCGCCAGGTCATCGACATGCTCGGACTCGACCCCGAGCGAAAACGATTTCGCTATGCCTTCAGCGAGTTCGAGCCCCAGCTCCAGACGATTGATGAAAACGCAAACCGGGCCATGCAGCTGGACGCGGGTGAACGGGATGTCTTTGACAGCCAGATCCTCGACTTGGCCCAGCGGGTGCATCTCTTTGTCCGGATGATCGAGGCCCATCGCTTTATCGTCGCCGAGGACATGGAAAAAATGCATGCGATGATCAAACGGTATCGCAGCTTTCAAAACCATCCCCTGCCCCATCTCATCCCCGCGCACGAGGACCAGGACTGGGAGACTTTTACCTGGAGCGGGATCATGCGGCTGACCGAGGAGGAGAATCCGTTCTATCGCCCCATGGCAAGGATGCTTTATGCGTACGGCATGGGTGATGTCGAAACCTTTAACCACGCCCTCGTGGATTACCAGGCGACCCTGAAGAAATTTCCTCCCCCCGCCGCGTTCACGCAGATCCACCCCGTAAAATTGAAGTACGAGTTGCGATTTAACCACCTGGCGCCCTTCTACACCTGCTCATTGCTGTATGTGCTGGCCTTCCTCATCTGCTGTTTCGGCATGTTGTTTGCCCCGATCCAGCTGAATCGCATCGCGTTTTATCTCCTGCTGCTCGCCCTGGCTTTCCACACCTGGGCCCTCGTCTCACGGATTTACATTTCGGGTTACCCCCCGGTGACCAACCTGTATTCCTCGGCGATCTTCATCGGTTGGGGATGCGTGGTGATCGGCATAATTCTCGAATCGATTTTCAGGCTCGGCGTGGGCAACCTCCTGGCCGCCATCGCGGGCTTCCTTACCCTGCTCATCGCACATTTTCTCTCCCTCGACGGGGACACCATGGAGGTCATGCAGGCCGTGCTCGATACGAAGTTCTGGCTTGCCACGCACGTGACAACGGTGACCCTGGGATACACCGCGACCTACTTTGCCGGGGGACTGGGTGTCCTCTACATCCTGTTTGGCGTGCTGGGTCGTCGACTGGACCTCGCGCTCGAACGAAACTTGACCCGGATGATCTACGGGATCGTCTGCTTCGCCCTCCTGCTGAGTTTCACCGGGACGGTGCTGGGCGGCTTGTGGGCCGACGATTCGTGGGGTCGCTTCTGGGGTTGGGACCCCAAGGAGAATGGTGCGCTGATCATTGTCTTGTGGAACGTCCTTATTTTGCATGCCCGTTGGGGCGGCATGGTGCAGTCACGGGGGATCGCGGTTATGGCGGTGTTCGGGAATATCGTGACCAGTTGGTCCTGGTTCGGGGTGAATCAACTGGGGATCGGCTTGCACAGCTACGGCTTCACCAACAGCGCCGCTTTCTGGCTGATTGTCTTCGCCGTCTCGCAGTTGGTGGTCATGGGCCTGGGGCTAACCCCGCGCAGCTGGTGGCGGAGTTCCAGGCAAAATCCGCCATTGGCCGGGAACTGAGCCCCCCCCCCGGTCGAGAGCCGGAACTCTGCGGGTTCTTTGCAGCAGGCGAAACAGCACAAAATATGCAGGAATAGTGGCACAAAAAAAGAAGAGTGTTGCATGTCAAGGAGGTTAGGGGTGAGGAACCCCATGGGGAAAACATACAACAACTCTTCCACTATATGTATACACGCCAAATCACGCCTTTCAAATTTTGTTGTGATTATAAATGCACTTTCCATCACTTGTTGATAAGTTCCGCCGTGTTGGT
>JAYGFS010000414.1:0-12771 GCA_046581765.1 Verrucomicrobiota bacterium | reverse complement strand
CCAAGCCGAATCCACGGATCCTCGACTCGGTCCCCCGCGCACCCTGAACAATTACTTCCCCATGCAGGCGGTGGCATCCGCGGAGGCCTGGGCGACCCGCGAAGCCAAGCTGCGGCGACAGGTGCAGCTCGCGGCGGGACTCTGGCCCCCTCCCCGAAAGACGCCCCTGAACCCCGTGGTGCACGGCAAGGTGGAACGCGACGACTACACGGTCGAGCGCGTATACTTCGAATCCGTCCCCGGGCATTACGTCACCGGCAGCCTCTACCGCCCGAAAACAGGCTCCGGCAACAGGCCGGCCGTCCTCTGCCCGCACGGCCACTGGCCCAATGGTCGCTTTCACGCACACAGCGAAGGGACGCTGAAAAAAGAAATCGCATCGGGTGCGGAAACCTTCGATCCCAGTGGACGTTATCCCCTGCAGGCGCGCTGCGTCCAACTCGCCCGCATGGGTTGCGTGGTTTTCCACTACGACATGATCGGCTATGCGGACAGCATCCAATTTACGAGTCACCGTCCCGGTCTCCGGGATCACATGAATACAAAAGTAGACTGGGGCTATTTTTCCCCCCAGGCGGAATTGCGCCTGCAGAGCATGATGCAGCTGCAAACCTGGAACTCCATTCGTTCCCTCGACTTCGTGGCTTCACTCCCCGGCGTGGATCCGGCGCGCATCGCCGTAACGGGTGCAAGTGGGGGGGGCACCCAGACCTTTATGCTTACCGCGGTTGATCCGCGTATCGCCGCGGCCTTTCCCGCGGTGATGGTGTCCACCGGCATGCAGGGCGGCTGCACCTGCGAGAACGCCAATTACCTGCGCATCAACGCCGGCAATATAGACATCGCCGCCCTTGCCGCACCCCGTCCGCTGGGCATCAGTGCCGCCGACGACTGGACGAAAGAACTGATGAGCAAGGGCTTTCCGGAATTACAGTCCCTGTACAGGATGCTGGGCGTTCCCGACAAGGTCCACGCGGAGGCTTTTGTCCAGTACAAGCACAACTACAACCAGGTCAGCCGTCACGTGATGTACCGCTGGTTCAACCGGCACCTCAAGCTGGACGTCGACACCCCCAGGGAACGTGATTTCACCCCCCTGACCCGGGAAGAATTGACCGTCTGGACGGACAAGAAGCCCGAGCAGGCCGGCGAGGCACACGAGCGGGAGCTGCTTAAATGGTGGACGCAGGAAGGAACCTATCAGCTGGAGCACTTCGCGGACTGGACGACCTTTCGCCGGGTGGTAGGCGGGGCCTGGGAAAGCATCATCGGGCGTGACCTGGACACGACCGGGGAGGTCCGCGTGGAGGACAACAAACTGGTCAACCGGTTCGGCGAAGGCGTGGCTTTTGCCCGTGATAAACCGGGTGGAGACAAACAGGCCATCCTCCTGGGTACGGACGGGTCCCGGACCCTCAGGTCCGCTGCGGCCCGCACCATTCGCGACAAGGGCTTCCACTGCATGGCGATCGACTTGATTCACCCGGGCACCAATTCAAGTTTGCAGCCCCACAGCAAGGACCAAAAGCCCTGGAAGCGCTTTGTCGGCTACACCTACGGATACAATCATCCCGGTTTCGTCCAGCGCGTGCACGACGTGCTGACCGCGATCGCCTATGCGCGCACGCAGGGGAAAGAGGTGCATCTTTTTGCACAGAAAGGAACCGGTCATGTCGCGGCGGCCGCCCGATTCATGGCCGGCAAAGAGCTCGCCGGGGCAAGCATCGAGCTCGGCCCCTTTCGTTTCGCGGATATCCGTCACTTCGACCATCCGGATTTTGTCCCCGGGGCAGTCAAGTATGGCGACGTGGATGCGCTCGTCGCGCTTTGCTCGGAATATCCGACCACCTTTTCAGGGGTGAATATCGAAAAGAACCATCGCTTTCCCAAGCACAACCAATAAAGGCATGGTATGAAACTGACCCACACATTATTCGTCGTGAGCTTGCTCAGCTGCTGTTCCCTCGCCGCGGCCGACAAACCTGAAAAGCGGGAAATGCTGTCCACGCATGAAACCCTCGCCACCTTCGAGGGCCTGGCTTACCAGCGCTGCCGTGGACGCACCGCCCGCTGTCCGGATCACTGTGGAAACTCCGGCGACATGGCCACCTTCAAGATCACCCAGTACTTGAACTATGAAAAGCCGGGCAAGTACGGCGATGCCAAGGCCAAAACCTATCGCTTCATGGTCCAGGATAACCAGAAGAAACCCAAGGTGGACCCGGCGATGCAAAAAACCGTCGCCGCGCTGAAACCCGGCGACCGGGTGACCCTCTCCTGGCGTCACGACTACGTGACCAGGGACGGGAGTTCCCGTCCGGAACGAACCGTGACCAAGTTGATGCCGTTTGCGAAATGAAACCGGTCACGATGTACGTCATGGCGGCCTTCCACCTGGCCCTGATTCTTTGTGCCTTTACCCTGCCGGAGCTTTTCGCCGCGGGTGAAGAACCGCTCACTGCCGGCGCGATGGAGGTCCTCACGGCCATGGGTTTCTTTGGCATGGCAGGGTTGGTCGCCCTGTTGATGATAGTCATCGTGATACGACAGCGAGAAGACTTGTCCAGGCGCGCCCTGGTGGCCGGGGTCGCGCCGGCGATTATCTCGGTCCTGGCGGTGATCGGCCTGGCGGTGATGATCCAGGTGAAAAAGGCGGACGAAGAAGCCCGCCGGAAAGCGGCGGTGGAGGAGTCGGCCATGCCGGAGCCCAGCGAGCCCTCGGGCACCTAGGGCCTCCATTATCCGGCCCTGCTCAGTCCAGCGGGGCCGGCTCAATATCCGATTGGCTGATCCACCCCGCGCGTATCTTTTCCCCGGCCTGGAATCGCTCGTAGTAGCCGCGCATGCTTTTCTGCGCGTAGGGATACCGGTCGAATATCGCTCCATCCCCTGCGACCCGTGGATCGCCCTCGGCTTTCAACTCGCGTATCACCTGCTCCCGCAGGGCCTTCCGCACCGGGTCCTTCTCGGGATTCAAGGCCAGGTTGTTTACGCAGGAGGGGTCTTTTGCGAGGTCATAGAGTTCTTCCGCCCCCTTCTTTCCGAAATTTAAATTCCAGTAGCGGGCTTCCGCCGGGTTGCTCCGGTTGTCGAGAATGTGGGTTTTCGTCGGACTGCCGTCCGTATTCATGTACCCGGTTTCCGGATTACCCGCAGGCCAGCGGTCGGTTTCGTAATTCAACAGGTAGAGCATGCCTTCCTTCACGATTCCGCGCACGGGATATCCCCCGTCATGGGGACGGCCCAGGTCATGACGCTCCTTTCCGATAAGCACATGATCACGTGCCGGGTTCACGCGCCCGGCCCGCTTGGATGCAAAGATATCGAAGAGGCTCCGACCCGGCGTGGGGGACATCCCGCAAGCCATCCAGTCCAGTCCCGCCGCCTCGATAATTGTAGGGGCAAAATCGGTAAAGCTCACGTAGTCATCAACCACCCGACCCCTTACCTCGATGCCGGCTTTCCACATGATGGCCAGGGGTAGATGATTCGACAGTTCATAGGTCTGCCCTTTCACCCGCGGAAAGGGCATACCGTTATCCGCGGTGACGATAACCAGGGTGTTGTCGAGCTGGCCACGCTCCTCCAGCAAGGCAAGGATGCGTCCGAGGTGATGGTCGAAGTGCTCGATCTCGAAGGCATAATCGAGCATATCATGCCGAATGGTTTCATTATCCGGCCAGAAGGCCGGTACGCGATCGATGTCCGATGGCTTCTTGCCGCCGACCTTGGTTCCGGATTTAAATTCGTAGCCCCGATGCGGCTCGTGGGCCCCGTACCAGAAGCACCAGGGCACGCCTTTCCCTTCATCCTGCCCGATAAAGTCCTTGAAGTTTGCCGCGTAGTCGTTGCTGGACATGTTACGCGCCGGTGGCTTGGCCTTGCGTTTCCCATACGCCCTTCCGGTGAGCTGTCGCCCCTGCGCGTTGCCCGGTGCCCAGCCCTTCCCGGTCATCCCGGTGCGATAGCCATTTTCACCCAGGGCCTCGACGAAGGACTTGAACTTGGCTGGGAAGTCCGGGATGTGATTCGCCGCCGCCTCGAGTTGCCAGGAGTTGCGGCCCGTGATGATAATCGACCGCGACGGGGCGCACTTGGCGTTGGGCGTATAGGCCCGGGTGAAGAGTATGCCTTCACGGGCAACGCGATCGAAAGAGGGGGTTTTAACCCAGGTCGTGCCATAGGCGCCGGCATGCGGGAAGGATTGATCATCCGAAATACAGAAAAGGATATTGGGGTTTCCCGCATGCAGGGCGGAGGCACACAGGAGCACAAACAGGATTCGTTTCATGGGGGAAGGGTATGTTTTGCCTGGAGGCTGTCAACGATGCACAAGGCCCCATTGCGAACCTAGAATGAAAAGCGGGCGACAATGGGGTCGTGATCCGTGACCCCCATGGGGTGATCACCCTCGAAGTCTTCGGGCCAATCGCTGTTGATGTGCAGGATCGTTGCATCGGTCATGCGTGCCTTCATCACCGGATTCATAAACATATGGTCAAGGGTTCCCGCCTGACCGCGATAAACATAGGTGTACGCCGCGCGGGGCATCTGCTCGAGAAAGTAATCGTTCAGGTTCCACAGGCCGGCTTTGTACATCGACGCAAGCTGATCCGAGAACGGCTCGCCAAAAGGATCATCCGGGCGCGGAAATACATTCAGGTCGCCCCCTGCCAGGACCAGGGCGTCGGGAAGTGCCGCACGGATAGCACGGGTGATGCCGGCATTGTACATGGCCTGGTAGGTCCGGCGCACGACACGCGCATTGGGCCGACTGCTGAAATGGTTGTTCAAGAGATAAACATCCACGTGCTTCCCTTTCCCCACGACCTCATCCCATATCCGAAACAAGCCCAACTGGGCTGCACGTGAATAGGTCACGTTCAAGGCATCATTCTGATCGACCTCCCCATGATAAAACGCGTTGAACGCCTTGGGATTCTGGACATCGTTGACGGTGCTCAAACTATCGAAGGGAAAGGCGATCTTCGGCGCATTCCCGAGTATCGGGTGCTCCGAATTGACCGCCAAGAGTTCGACCCGGTCCATGCGGTAGAGGAAGCCGGTGATAATCCCGCGCATGTCGGCTCCGTCGCGATCGTTTGCACAATCGTAAGCGGGTCCACCCCGTGCGGCGATGGTCAGGCAAAGCTCCTGGAGGGTATCCGGCTTGCCGTCCGCATGATTGGCCTTGGTCTCCGTCAATACGCCCTCGATCACCACGCAGATATCCTGGTCTTCGGCTTCCTGGATCATCAACACATCCGGAGACTGCATCAGGGTGATGATCTGTTCCGCCATCTCGACCAGCCGGGCTTCATAGGAGACCGCATTGGTCGGCGCATAGTCCGGCGGGCCACGAACCCCGGGACAACCGATGTCCGTAATAAAATCGCAGCCATCAAAGGGGTCGTTGCGCGCGTCGTAGAGATTCTTCACGTTGTAGGTGGCGATACTGAAGAATCCGGGTGCGTGGGGCGGCACAGCGGGACCGAGCTCGACCGGACTCGGACCGGGCTTCACCCGGGGCATTTCATCCACCAACAACTGCATGTTGCCGTAGATGAAGGTCAAGCCTCCGGTAAAGCCATTCTCCAGGGTGTCGAAGGTTTTTACCGGGGGAAGGTGCACACCCGTATCCTGCGCCGCAAACTTCAGCCCCATACTGCTCAGACAGATCCGAAAGCCATTTCCGTTATCGAAGGCTGTATTCGCAATATCGTCCAAGGGGTGACAATCGCGGAAAAGCCGGCGATCCAACCGTGCCCGGCGCCGGGCGATCGGGTGGTCCCCCCGGATGACAAAACACGTGGAATTCATCGTGCGGCGATTGACTCGACGCTTCCCGATAACCAGGGCCCCGGCGGGCAACGAACAGCGCATGGCTTCACGCTGTTCGAAATACAATTCGGCCTCCAGGCTGTCTGCGGGGGGCTTGAGCTCTTCAGCGGGCAGGACGACATCGATATCCAAGCCGGTTTTAACCACGCGAATGACCTCGGGCTTACTGAACTCCGCCTGCCCATAGCGATTTTTCATGGTGCCCCGAAGAATAACATGGTCACCGGTCTTCGGGCGGTATTGCCCGGTCCCCAGGTCAAGGGAGAGTGCGTTGCCACAATAGATGGCCATCCCGTCGGAGGTGGCGGGGTTGCCGTCGGACTGCTCCGCCGTGTTCTGCAGCAGAAAACCGTAATGTACCCCACTGGCTGTCGTCTCCCACATGGACAACTGGTAAATGACCCCCTGGCAGGTAATCACCTGGCCATTGGATTTGACTTTATGCTCCACCCCCTTCGACGTGATCTCCGGGGACCCCTTGAGATCCCCGATAGACGCCACCTTGGGTGGCTTCTGCATCGCGCAGACATCCATACCGGTCAGTACAAGTAAAAGTCGCAGTGAAAAGGCGGGTAGATGTCTCACGAAGGGTGGGGAAGAAGCAAAAAAGTATGGCGGAAGCAGGTGCATGGTCTATATCAAAATCTTCGGCGCAAGGTCAGGCAGAAGAATAGGCCGTCAGGCGAATTTGGCAAGTTAGAGCATGATTTAACTCGGCGCATATGCAACATTGGCGCTATGTCCAGCAACGAGGAACAAACGCTGATAGCCGGTGTACCCATGCAGATCATCGGGCCGGCGAAATGGGTGTTTAACGGCCAGACCGAAGACGTGTATTTCCCGCTGGCGACCTATGAATCGCCGCTCTGGCCAAGTACGAACCGCGGTGCGCGGGTCTCACAGAAAACCAGTGGCATTCACTGCACGGTAACCGACGAACGCATGACGCGATCGATCCTGGTAGAAGCCCAGACCGCCGAGGCGTGCCACGCCGCCTGCCGCGGCATCATGGACCGGCGGAAAGAACTGGAACCCCTGGTCGAAGAGACCAGCCGCTTTGCCCGCTTGATCGACCTGCACCCTCAACAGGTCGGCTCCATGCTCTTTCTCCGACTGGAGTTTCACACCGGGGACGCGGCCGGTCACAACATGGTGACCAAGGCTTCCCAGCGCATCCAGGAATGGATCCTCCAGGAATACAGGGAGCTTCGATACCTCTCCGTATCCGGAAACTATTGCGCGGACAAGAAGGTCAGCGCGGTCAACGGCATTCTCGGTCGGGGCAAGTACGTCGTCTCCGAGCTAACCATTCCCGAAAAAATCTGCCGACGGTACCTGAAGGCCACGCCAGCGGAGATCGTGGAAATCAACATCAAGAAGAACCTGGTCGGCTCCATTCTCGCGGGCGGCCTGCGCAGCGCAAACGCACACGTCGCCAACACCCTGCTCGCCTTCTACCTGGCCACGGGGCAAGACGCAGCCAACATCGTTGAGGGCTCCCAGGGCATGACCTTTGCAGAGCTACGCGGAAGCGACCTGTACTTTTCACTCACCCTGCCAAATGTCATCGTCGGCACGGTTGGCAACGGCAAGGACCTTGATTTCGTCCGGGCAAACCTGGAACAGCTGGGCTGCACGAAGGTGCGGGAACCCGGCGAAAACAGCCGTCGACTCGCGGCGGTCTGTACCGCGGCCGCCCTGTGCAGCGAACTCTCACTCCTCGCCGCGCTTACCAATCCAGGTGAATTAATGGAAGCGCATCTCAAGCTGGAGCGCGCATGAGTGGGGATGCAGTTAACAAGCGGAAGATCCAACATATCGAGATCATTCAATCTGATGAGGGCGTGGAGCGGCGAAAAAACCACTTTGACCAGATCCAGTTGACCCACCGGGCCCTGCCGGAACTCGACCTGGCCGAGGTCGATCCTTCCTGCACCTTCATGGGTAAGAAGCTGGATTTTCCCTTGTTGATCTCCTCCATGACCGGTGGCGAACACACGCTGGTGAAAACCATCAATCACAACCTCGCCCTTGCTGCGGAAGCGACCCAGGTCGCCATGGGCGTCGGTTCACAGCGCGTCATGTTCACGAACCAGGAGGCGCGGGATAGCTTTGCCATCCGGCCACATGCACCAACGACCCTGCTCTTTTCGAACCTCGGTGCGGTACAACTGAACTACGGCTTTGGGGTCGATCACTGTCGGGAGGCCATCGACGTGGTTGGAGCTGATGGACTTTACTTGCACTTGAATCCCCTGCAGGAAGCGGTGCAACCGGAGGGCGATACCAATTTTTCCGGGTTGGCAGAAAAGATCGGGGCCATTGCACAGGCGCTGGAGCAACCCGTGGTCCTCAAGGAAGTCGGCAGTGGGTTTTCGGCGGTGGATGCCAATCGCGCGATCGATATCGGGGTAAAATTCATCGACGTCGCAGGTGCGGGAGGTACCTCGTGGAGTCGCATCGAGCACCACCGCCAGGCCGCCGCGAACGACGACATCGGCCTGGTGTACCAGGACTGGGGCATCCCTACCCCGCAGGCCCTTCGACAACTGGCACCCCACCGGAACCAATTAACCCTGATTGCTTCAGGCGGCCTGCGCTCAGGCCTGGACATGCTGAAATCGATCCTCCTCGGGGCAGAACTTTGTGGACTGGCAGCACCTTTTCTCCAGCCGGCCATGGAATCCCCGGAAGCGGTGATTCGAGTGATTGAGCGGCTTCGCAGGGAATTTCAAACCGGCTTATTTCTTCTCGGGTGTAAAAACCTGCGAATCTTGAAGGAAAACCCCGACCTGATTCAGACATAAGGGTTCTGTTTGCCGGGATGAACGATTTTTGTCTCATCGTGCACCAGGGGCTTAAACATCATCGAGGCCTGGATCCTCAAATCACTGGATTTTATCTTCACCAATCGGCGTTTTACCTTGAAATAACGGGCTTTTCGTCCCCAAATTACCGCCCAGATCGGAAATGAGCTGAGGCGGAGTTGCCGGAAACTTTCAGATGTGCGAAAGCCTGATTTACCTTTAAAAGGAAAGTTTTGCCAATAATCAGTAAACCATGCAGGGTACAGCATTTACATGGTGCATTATCCGGTGTTTTGGCACATGGAATGCTATATTAACCTATAGAGACCTAGCCTTATTACAAAATGTATCGAATGTTTAACAACGGACCAAATGAGACGCCTTTGAAAACAGAAAGCATGCGCAGAAAGGGAGGCTTCACCATTATAGAGGTTCTCATGGCGCTGATCGTCATGGCGATCGGTCTGTCCGCAATTGGTGCTTCCATCGCCACCGCCCTGCGGATCACCAACCTGAGCAAGGAGCGAAGCAGGGCCCTGTCCTTCGCCCGCCTGGAAATGGAAAAAATCCAGACCTTTGGATTCGGTAGCGAGGAATTGAGTACCAGTGGCAATGGCAAACACGTATTCAGCTACCCCCAGTACTATGGCTATTACAGGGTCAGGGTGGGCAGGGACTGGAACAACCAATCGAGCCCGGACATCAAGAAGATTTATATGCGCGTCTATTGGGATGACGTGAACAACTGGCAGAACAAGAAAAAGTACAAAGCCCGTGTCTACATGCGCGGAACCGTAACCCAAGCCATTCACTAGGAAAAGACACATGATCACCCAACCATCCTTAAATAAGCGAAGCCGATGCGGCTTGAGCTTGATCGAGGTCATGGTCGCGATCGCCATGGCGACGATCATGTCCGTCGCACTGATCGGCTCCCTCGTGGTTAGCCTCCGCAGTCATCAGGCAAACCGCTCCTACAATCGCAATATGGATGAAGGTAACACGGCCATGCAACGGGTGGTTTACGGATTCGGTGTGAGCGAGGGATTGAGAGAAGTCAAACTGGAGGATGTCTCCATCGTTGAAACCGGTTCCGGCTGGCGCATCGATACCGGGTCGGGAAACTATATACAATGGGATGTCGGCAACCAAACTATTCAAAATCAAGCGGGCGTGGTCTACGCCCGGGACGTGATCAGTTCCTATGCCCAGTGGAACCAGAGCAGCTCCGGTGTTCTTCTAGGGCTTCAGATTGAGGACCATTCACTGAAAAAGCCGATTACCCAGACCCTGGAAAGCCTGGTTAAATTTCGAAACTAAGCACAAAGAGCCCCACCATGAAACATCCACACTCATCCAAATCCTCGAAGCAAGGCAGCATCCTTCTCACCGCCGTTATCTTCCTGTTTATCGGCTTCAGCGTTGCAGCAATCACCCTGCGGGATGCCCTGCACAACTCGCGCATGGTCGAGAACCAGGTAAACATCGAGCGAGCGCATTACTTCGCCGAAACCGGTGCCGAACAAGCCGCCGACCGCATCAGCAAGTTCATCGGATACATTCCTGAAATCACCAGTTACGGGCACAACTACGGTGCCGGCCGATGGGATTACGAAATCATCAAGACCGGTTGGCGAACGTACCGCGTGGAAGCCATCGGCTCCGTAAACGGCGTATCCCGTCAGCTCAACATCGATCGGGTGCGTTACCCGACCTTTGCCCAGTACGGCATGTGGACCGCGGACTTCCGCGACCTATGGCTCATCCCCGGCCAACTGCAGGAGGGGCAGTACCACAGCGACAGCCGAATGAACATTTGGTCTTCGCCCAGCGCAGGAGGTCCCGTGTTTACGGGCAAGGTGACCACCGGTCATCATAAATTCGGCGGTTGGCCCGCGTACGCCACCTTCGAACAGGGCTATGAGTTCAACTCTTTTCAGGGCACCATGGCCACCATTGACTTCTCCGAAATGGAAGGGGAGGCACAAAAAAACGGCATGGTGCTTAAGGGAGAGACCAGCATTTATTTCGACCTGGATCCCGCGAGCGGTGAGGGTCAAGTCTACCTGAAAAACTGGGATAAGTATGGCAACAATGGCTGGCACGCGGAAAGCCTGGAAGGGCTCGAGATCGTCTACGTTAAAGACAAAATCGATGACGAGGGGGATGTTTCGAGTTCCGGTAAAATCCAGTTGTACGGCGGAACGGTCGACGGCTCCCTGACTTTTTACGCCGACGATGACATCTGGCTGAAAGACCATATGTATTACAAGAATGACCCCTCGGATGATAACGATGTCATTCGCGACTACCCGGAAGATTCGGACGACAAGGTGGGCTTTATATCGAAGGACGATATATGGGTGAGCACCTCTGCACCGGATGACTTGACCATGTTCGGGGCCTTCATTGCCGCCGGGCCAGGCGTTTCTGGGAATAAAGGCAATATGGGGGTTTCCAACTACAACAGTTACCTTCTCGGAGCGCGAGGTTACTTTACGACCTACGGAAGCCGGGTCATGGAACAGGTCTACCCGGGGGGCACCTTCAACAGCCGCACCGGGCTGCAGCAGACGGGCTATGCGTCGAAGAACCTCTTTGACGAGCGCTTTATCGACGATCCGCCCCCCTTCTATCCCCCGATCAGTGAAAAACTGGTCTTCGAGGAGTGGCACTACTCCGTGGTCGGGTTCACCGGTGTTGAGGGAAACCCACCTCCGGAATCCGACTGACAAGGTCAAGAGGTTACTGAGATGAGCGAGCAAAAGGACATGGAAGGGATCGGCCATTCGTCAAAAATTCTCCCTGTCGGCATCGTACTCCTGGTCCTGTGCTGGGCGACGATCTTCGCGTTCAAGGACAAACAAGAAGCGCCTGCGCCCCCCCCTGATCAACCTGAAGAGGAGGAGATGGAGCGGCCGGCCAATTTCACCCATGGCACCGGATCATCAACAAGCCGCCAAGGCCTGTTCGCCAACGCACCGAAGCCCGGCTATACGCATCCTCGGATGAAAAGGGAAACCGCGTTCGATCGCAACCAGAAGATCCAGGAAGCCACTTTCGTGCAGGAAACCCCCGAATCCGTTTCACCCAATCGGACCGTGGAGGCGCAACTGGCCCTTCGCAAGACGGCATCCAATCCGCCACCGGAACTGCGCAAGGTGTTGAAAGCGCCAGCGAAAGGGTGGAAACAGCACAAAGCCGAGCCGCTTCAACTCCCGGAAAGCGCGATGATAGCACTGCGTGAAATGGAAAAAAGCACCGACTTGGAAGCCATGCTTGAGCAGCAAGCGAAGAACCTCCGCGAGGCCTTATCCGAGCAGGGCGAAGAATACGATGGTCCGTCACTGCCGGAAATAGAGGAAATAGAGCGGAAGAAAAACGTTTTGTCGTTTTGATGAGGGTCTGCAACTCTGCTATTGTAACGGCCATGTTCAAAGGACTCCTACTCAGCACCTTGATTCCAGGGCTCGGTGCTCTTGCTAACCCCATTATCACGGGCATTTACGAGGCACTGCCCACGAATCCAGCACCCAACACCACGCCCTTTGACTACCGTGCCATTGAGTTCTTTACCGAAGACGCCATCGTTGAACAGGAATTCGCCAAGTTCTTCCTCCGGGCGAATTTTGAAGCCAGCATTGCCCTCCCCCCTTTCTCACAGGCCTTCGAGATCGACCTCCCCTTCCAACCACAAGGGGGCGCACCCACTGACGTGGCGGTAGGGGCGAACAAGTTCTTTTACGCGATCCCGCTCACCGCACTCGCCGGACCGGCACCCTTCTTCGCCTTCTACGATGCCGCCTGGATTGGCAACCCTCGAATTGATGACCCCCCCGTGCTCGGCGTCGTCGACGCCCTCAACAGCGGAATTGCACACGAGGGCGACACCAAGTATACCCTGATGTATGACCCTGATGGCGATGGGGATTATTCTGATGCCACGGCCATCGATACCTTTGGCGAAGAAACGCCCTTTGGGGATCCCACCCTTTACGACAACACCTTCGCCTACCGAAAACACAATAGCGGCCCGGACGGGGGCACCTTCGATATCAGCAATTGGAATGTCAGCCCGGAAGACACCTTGAACTTCACCGGCACGATGTCTGAGCTCGCAAAC
>JAYGFS010000374.1:0-15447 GCA_046581765.1 Verrucomicrobiota bacterium | reverse complement strand
CGCATTTGCACGATACGTTCGCCGAGATCGGTATCGATCACGTCCATGCCGCGTTCAGCAAGGTAGGGGTTCAGGTGACGTTCCTCGGTGAGCATCGACTTGCTTTTTACGACCTTCTTGACGCCCTTCCGCTCAAGTATGGCGTGCACAATCCGGTTGTGTGCGTTCCCGTCCTCCGCCCAGTGCACCTGGATGCCCCGCGCGGTGGCGTTTCGCTCGAATTCTTCCAGGTAATGATCCAGCCGGGAGAGCATGTGCATCTTGATCTGGGATGCCTGTTCCCGGAGCTCTTCCCACTCCGGAATAAGCTCCGTGGCCTTGTCCCGTTTTTGGCGGACAAACCACAGGGAGTCATCGTGCCAGGCCGTGCGTTCCGCGTTGGCGGTGAAGGTACGCGCATGCTGGGCGTGGTCGATCACGCGCCGGATCCCGCGGTCAGGATTTCGGCGATATGCTTGACCTGGATCGGTTTGTTCGCCCGCTTGATCAGGCCTTCCATGTGCATGAGGCAGGACATGTCGGCACTTACGATGTATTCGGCCCCCGCCTGCTCGTGATCGGCGACCCGGGTTTGTCCCATCAGCACGCTGATGGCGTCCTCGTTGACGCTGAATGTTCCGCCAAAGCCGCAGCACTCATCCACGCGTTCAAGTTCAACGATCTCGATACCCTCGACGAGGTCAAGCAGTTGGCGTGGCTTGGAAAAAGGGGCATCCCGTCGTTCGCTGCAACTGGAGAGCCGGAGTTCGCGCAAGCCGTGGCATGCCTGGTGAATGCCGACCTTGTGCGGGAAGCGTGCCTTGAGTCCCTTGACCTTGATCACGTCCACCAGGAACTCGCAGAGTTCATAGGTCTTGTTGCACACCGCTCGCGTAGCTTCGTCTTCCGGGAGCAGGCCGTGGTAATGGTTGCGCACCATCGACGTACAGCTTCCGGAGGGGCAAACCACGTAGTCATAGCCCTGGAAGGTCCGGATAAAATGTTCCGCGACCGGGCGGGCCTCGTCGACGCAGCCGGAATTGGCCATCGGCTGGCCGCAGCAGGTCTGTTGGCTGGGATAGTCGACGGTATCCACGAATTGCTCGAGTAACTTGAGGGTGGCCATGGCGGGGTCGGGATACATGACGTCCATGTAACAGGGGATGAAGAGGCCGACCTTCATGTTGAGGTGAAAGCCCGGTCCAGGTGCGTATATCCACCATCCACGTAGATGATCTGGCCCGTGGTGTGGGAGGAGCGATCCGACGCGAGGAAGGTCACGGTATCTGCGATTTCCTCGCTGGTGGTGAAACGGCGTTCCAGCGGGATCAGTTGTTCGATACCTTTTCGTACCTCGGCGGAGCCTTCAAGCGAATTCAGCCAGCGCTCATACATGGGCGTCCAGACCTCGGCCGGAACCACGGTGTTGACGCGAATGCCATGCGGGGCGAGATCGACCGCCCATTCCCGGGTGAGCGCGTTCATCCCGCCTTTCGCGGCCGCATAGCCCGAGGTGTGGCCCTGTCCGGTGTCGACGACCTTGCTGCCGACATTGATGATACATCCCTTGCGCTCCTTGAGGGATTCCTGTGCCAGGTGGGTCAGGGTGTAGACGTGCAAAAGGTTGTTCTCGATCGAGCGCATGAAGTCATCCGGGCTGCGGTCCAGGCCGACAGCATCGTTTCCCCCTGCATTGTGCACCAGCACATCGATGCCGCCGAATTGTTCGATCGTTTCGTCGATTACGCGTCGGCAGGCAAGCTCCTCCCGCAACTCGGCCTGGACGAAATGGGCGGCTGTACCGGCCCCCTTGAGTTCAGCGACCAGGGCGATTCCGGCCTCGGTACTGCGATTGGCCACGACGACCCTGCATCCCTCCGACGCGAAACAGCGGGTAATGGCTTCGCCGATACCCTTGGCCCCACCCGTGATGATGACCACCTTGTCCTGGAGGTGCAGATCCATCGGCTACGCCCGCACGGCCACTTGGCGTTGTTCGCCGAGGCCATCGATACCGAGCTCGATGACGTCGCCTTCATTCAGGAAGATCGGCGGATCAAATCCGGCGCCGACTCCAGGCGGGGTTCCGGTTGAGACGATGTCGCCGGGCAGCAGGGACATAAACTGGCTGAGGTAGTGAACCAGGAAGGGGACCTTGTACACCATCTTGCCGGTGTTGCCGTTTTGCCGCGTCTCACCGTTGACTTTAAGCCACATCGGAAGCTGGTCGACATCATCAATCTCATCCGGGGTGGCGAGGAAGGGGCCGAAGGGCGCGAAGCTGTCGCAGCTTTTGCCCTTGACCCATTGGCCGCAACGTTCCATCTGGTACGCGCGCTCGCTGTAATCGTTATGAACGGCGTAGCCCGCCACGTGATTCATCGCATCGGCTTCATCGACATACGAGGCCTTCTTGCCGATGACGAAGGCGAGTTCCACTTCCCAGTCGGTCTTCTGGCTGTTGCGGGGAATAAGCAGGGGGTCATGCGGCCCCGTGAAGGACGAAGAGGCCTTGAAAAAGACCACGGGTTCTTCGGGCACTTCCATCCCGGATTCCTCCGCGTGATCGCTGTAGTTGAGGCCGATGCAGATGATCTTGCTGGGCCGGCAGACCGCCGGGCCCAGGCGGATATCATCGGGCAAGTCCCCTGCCTGGGCCGCGTTTGCGCCCGCCCAGGCCCGGAGGCGGTCCAGGCCATCATTGCCAAAAAACGCTTCATTGTAATCCTCGCCGAAACCGGAGGCGTCGATGCGCCGTCCGTCCGGGAGAATCAGACCGGGTTGTTCCTGCCCATCCGGGCCAAATCGTATCAATTTCATGTCGTTTCCTTAGCGCTTGACGTGGAGAAATCCACCATCAATCGGGTAATTCGTTCCGGTGATAAAGGATGCTTCGTCCGAGCAGAGATATACCGCGAGTCCCGCGATCTCGGATGGTTGACCCATCCGGCCGATGGGTTGGGTCGCGGCAAGCTTATCGAAGGCTTCCTTTTCCTGGCCGGGATAATTTTTGGCGATATAGGCGTCGACGAAGGGGGTATGCACGCGCCCGGGAGCGATACTGTTGCAGCGGATCTTGTCCTGGATGTAGTCGGTGGCGACCGAGTAGGTCATGGATTCAACTGCGCCCTTGGTCATGCTGTACGCAAAGCGGTCCGGTATGCCGATACTGGAGGCGACGGATCCCATGTTGAGAATGACGCCACCCCCATTGGCCTTGAGGTGGGGCAGGGCGGCATACATGCCATTATAGACGCCCTTGACGTTTACGGCGAAGAGGCGGTCCAGGTCCTCAGGAGTGGTGTTTTCCATGCTGCCCACATGGGCGATTCCAGCGTTGTTGACCACGATGTCCAGCTTGCCGAAGACCTCGACGACCCGGTCCGCGGCCGCGATCATATCGGATTGATTGCCGACGTCAACGGATTGGACGAGACCGTTCACATGGCCGTCGAGGGTTTCGTCTGCACCGGCTTCGTCCAGGTCGAATACGGCGACCCGGGCCCCTTCCTGGAGAAAGCGCCGGGCGACCGCGCGTCCGATGCCGGATCCGCCGCCCGTGATAATAGCAATCTTGTCTTCTAGTCTCATCTGCTGTTCATCCTATTCTCGTTCGGACGGGGTCCGATGCTCCTCTGTGCGCCCGGTTTTCCGGGTGGCTTCTGATCTAAACGATGCCCCCGATTAAGACCTGCCTGCCCAGGCTGGCCCGTCCGGAAACGTGTGAGCAGCCACTGATTCAGGCTTCATTGTGATGCTGTACCCGGGCATCGATGGCGGCATGTAACGCCCCTTCTCCATCCGTACCGGGTCGACAAAATGTTCGTGCAGGTGATCCACGAACTCCACGATCCGGTGCTCCAATGAGCCACTCACGGCGATATAGTCGAACAGGGAGAGGTGTTGAACGTACTCGCAGAGACCGACCCCGCCGGCGTGCGGGCAAACCGGGACCTTGAACTTGCGCGCCAGCAGCAGCACGGCGATAACTTCGTTTACCCCGCCGAGTCGGCAGCTGTCGATTTGACAGAAGTCGATCGCACCGCATTCGAGAAACTGTTTAAACATGATTCGGTTGTGACACATTTCGCCGGTCGCCACGCCGATAGGCGCGATGGCATCGCGGATTTTCTTATGTCCGAGAATGTCATCCGGACTGGTGGGCTCTTCGATCCACCAGGGATTAAATCGCGCGAGGGCTTTCATGTTGCTGATCGCCTCATCGACATCCCAAACCTGGTTCGCATCCATCATCAGGGTCAGGGAATCACCCATTTCTTCCCGCATGATACCTGCCCGGCGGATGTCGTCATCAAGATCCTGGCCGACTTTTATTTTCAGGTGCGTCATGCCTTCGGCCATGGCCTCGTTACAGCGTTTCCGCATGAGTTCATCGGAATAGCCCAGCCATCCGGCAGAGGTGGTGTACGCAGGGTAGCCCTCATCGAGCATCTCGGCCTCGCGGGTGGCACGGGTCGGGACGAGATCCTGCAGGAACTCGAGGGCTTCTTCCGGCTTTAACGCATCCGTGATGTGGCGCCAGTCCACGCAGCGGACGATTTCTTCCGGCGCCATATCGGCCAGGAGTTTCCACAGGGGCTTACCCTCGACCTTTGCCCAGAGATCCCACAGGGCGTTGACCACCCCCGCGGTCGCCAGGTGGATGACCCCTTTTTCGGGGCCCACCCAGCGGATTTGGGAGTCCCCGACCAGGTAGCGCCAGAAGGCTCCAGGATTTTCTACGAACTCCTCCAGCGTCTTGCCGATGAGCAGCGGTGCGAGCGAACGCACCCCGGCGGCGCAGAGTTCGTTCCCCCGACCGAGGGTAAAGGTGATCCCGTTACCCTCGAGGTCGCCATCGGTCTCCAGGCTGACATAAACCGCGGAGTAATCCGGGTCCTTGTTCATGGCATCCGAACCGTGAAGCTCTTCGGAAGTGGGAAAACGAATATCGACGACGGTTACAGCGGTAATTTTCACAGGGGGAATCCTGTATGCGAGGGAGCAGCCTGCGTCAAGTTGGCGTGGGATTCTTTTGTCCGGTGCTGCCCGTCCGCCTTGTATTTGGTCCAATCCTCGGGCATACTAAAGGTATGCGGTTGATTGTCGCGGTACTCCTCATGTGTTCTCTTGAAGGCTTCGCCTCCGAGCTGCGTGTATGGACCGAAGTTTCCGGGCGAAAAATTCAGGCTTATTATGAGGGTCGGAAAGGCGAATACATCCTGCTGCGGAAAACCAACAGTACAATCGTGGGCGTCCGTTTATCCCGCCTGGTCAGCGCGGACCGGGCCTATCTCAAGGGAATGGCCCTCGCCGCTAAAGCCCGCCCTGCACCGAGCCGGGACCGGGTCTGGCGGCCGTACGCGGGGGAACATCCGTGGCCCAAGAGCCTGCAAGCCCGTGAACGCGTGGTGCTGGATCAGCTGGGTATCAAGTGGGCGCATGCGGAAAGCCAGTATTTCGTCATTCACTACGACCGGGCTGCCTTTGCGCAGAAAGTCGCCCGGATGGGAGATTTCTACTACAGCTACATGGCCCACGAGTTGCAGGGCATGAAGGATCGGTACCCACGCAAGTCGCATATCTTCGTGTTCCGCAAGAGCGAGAAATGGGATGATTTCCTGCGCAAGTTTGATACCCAGTATGGCTGGGCGTCCGCCTTCGTTCGCGGGGACCTGATGTTTATCCAGGAGTACCCGAGCTCCCGGAGAAGTGAGGATACCCTGGCTCACGAGATGACGCATCTGGTGCTGAATCGCTTCTTCAAGGTGCAACCTCCACGCTGGTTGAATGAAGGTCTCGCCGAATGGTATGAAGAATTTGCGCGCGCAGAATTTAAAGGGGTGGGGCACCGGCCCCGTGCGGTCTTCCATCACCCGCTCGAGCATTATTTGCCCCTCCAGGACCTGATGGCGGCGGAGGACTACCCGGACGAGAAATCAATCCGCGCGTATTATGCCACGTCAAAATACATGGTGGGCTTTTTGCGCCTGGCCAAGGGGGACCAAGCTTTTGTACGGTACCTCAATGACATCGTCAGCATGGGTTTGCCGCCCGAGTTAAGCCTGCAAAAGCATTACGGCTATTCGGATTTGGCGGACCTGGAACACGCGTTTATAAAATTTGCCGGGGTCCGCAAAGCCGGAAAGCGGGATCCCTTGGCGAATGAGTGATTCCACGTCCCGCCTTGCACGCTCGCGCTAGAGCGTGTAACAAACCAGGGTTCCCGCGGTATTCCGAGCCAGGATATGTCCCCTCACCAGCGCGGGATGACTCCAGCATTTGCCATCCAGGATCTTGACCCTTACCCGTTCGTTGAAGGCCTGTGGATTCGCATCGGCCACCACCAGTTCACCGCGATCACTGAGGATGATCAGCTTGTCTTTTGCCCGGATCAATGACCCGCATCCCAGGTTCTCCTGGCTCCAGGTGATTTCCCCCGTATTCCAATCCAGGCAGCGCAGCTTGACCAGCCGCCGATTGTGCGATTTGCGGTCAAAGCCGACCAGGTACTCGCCGAACGGCACGCAGGTGTTCATGTGGTTACGCATTTCCTGGTTCTTGTAGCGGAGCCGAAGCTTCCGCCCGTCGAAGTCCAGCAGGGCGCAACCCTTGTTGTAGGCGGTTGAGATAAACAGGCTTCGATCCCGGTAAATCGGCGTGGTGGAGTTGGTCGCATAACTCGTCGGCCATGGGTAGAGGTCGATCACCTTGCCGTCTTCGGCCTGCAAGACCAGCAATCCCTCGTTGTTGAGAACGCAGTAGTAGCCTTTCCCATCCTGCTCAAAGTAGGTCGGCGAACCATATCCAGCCTTGTAGGTCCGGGTTTGCCAGAGGGTTTTTCCATTTCTCGAGTCCAGGCAGAGAGTCGGCCCGACATCCAGCACAAGCTGGTGCCCACGCACCCGTGCGGAACTGGCGTAGCCCCATTCCGGGGTCTTCAGGCCAAAGCGTCTGTTGATGTCGATCTGCCATTTCACCTCCCCCGTTGTCCGGTCCACGCAATACGCCTTGCCTTCCTTGCCCAGGGTGAACACGGAATGCCCGAAGATCGTGGGCGTCGCAGCCGGTCCGCCCTCGTGCAGGTTGGGCAAGAGCTTCGCCGGATAGCTGTGTGACCAGGCCGTGCTTCCATCCGCCAGATTCAGGCACCAGATGGTTTCTTTCCCTTCGGCATGTCCGAGGGTGTACACATGGTCCCCCGTGGCTGAAATGCTGCTGAAGCCTATGCCAATAGCCCTCTTCCACTTAAGCTCAGGTTGGGGCCGGGCCGGGATGGCATCCTCGGTGACGCCGATACCGAGCGGGCCGAGGAACTGGGTCCACTCGGCCCGGGCCATCCACGGGAGCAGGCAGGCTGCGCAGCAGCGATAGAAGTTCCTTTTCACAGGCCGAGTATATAGGGGCTGCCGCATTCTGCAATCTGAAATCTTGGTCTTGCTCTTGCGCATGCACGGGCTATGTTTTGATATGCGCTTACCATGCATCCTGTTGCCCGTGTTCGTTGCGTTCCTGCAGGTGGAAGCACGGGTGGACTTCACCTCCCAGATTCAGCCGATTCTTTCCGAGCACTGCACCACCTGCCATGGCGGGGTGAAGAAGCGGGGAGGCCTGAGCTTCATCTCGGAAGCCCTGGCTTTTGCGCCGACCAAATCCGGCAAGGTGGTGATCCAGCGCGGCCGCCCGGAAGAAAGCGAGTTGTACGCGCGGATCACCCACGCCGATCCGGACGAGCGGATGCCTCCGGAAGGTGCGGGCCTGTCGGAGCGGGAGGCCCGCCTGATGGAACAATGGATGCGCGAAGGTGCCCGTTGGGACAAGCATTGGAGTTTTCGCCCCATTGTGCAGGCCCCACCTCGGACCAATGGCCACGCGATCGATTTCTATATTCGGGATCGCCTCGGCAAAAGGGGCTTGAATCCATCGCCCCCGGCGGATCGACGGATCCTCATCCGGCGGGCCTACCTGGATCTGCTGGGGTTGCTGCCGCCCCTGGAAGCGGTGGAGGCCTTCGTTGGGGATGATGCCCCGGGGGCCTTCGCACGCGTCATCGATCAACTGCTGCAGTCGCCTCATTTCGGGGAACGATGGGGCCGGCATTGGCTGGACCAGGCACGGTATGCCGATTCGGATGGCTATGAGAAAGATAACGCGCGTCCCAACGCATGGCGCTATCGCGACTGGGTGATCCGGGCCGTCAACCAAGACATGCCCTTCGATCAATTTACGCGCGAGCAGATCGCCGGAGATCTCCTTCCCGGTGCGCAAAGCGAGCAGGTCCTGGGTACGGCTTTTCATCGTCAAACGCTCTACAACCGGGAAGGCGGAGTGGACCAGGAGGAGGATCGCGTAAAGCGGCTGGTCGATCGCGTGAACACCACTTCCACGGTCTGGTTGGGCCTGACCATCGGCTGTACGCAGTGTCACGACCACCCCTACGATCCTTTCATGCAGCGGGAGTTCTATCAACTCTTCGCCTTCTTCAATGATTCCGACGAGGTGAACCGAAAGGTGAGCCGCCAACCGATAAAGGAACTGCAGGACCTGGAAAATCAATGGGTGGAAGCCGAGAAGAATGCGGCGAAACCCTATGCCGCCTGGGTGAAGGAAAGCAGGTCGAGGCTGGAGTCGGGGGCCGGACCGGTGAAGGTGCACCCGCTCAGGGACGGAAGCGCGCGGAGCCGGTCAGGGGATCCGTTGCAGGCCGAAGCAGGGGATATCTGGTTCTCCACGTCGACCGCCGAGTCGGACACCTACGTGCTGGAAGCCAAAACGGATGCGCTGCGGATCAGCGGATTCCGGCTGGAGGTTTTCGCCGATCCCCGCCTGCCCGCAAAGGGGCCGGGCCTCGTGAAGCATGGCAACTTCGTCCTCAACCGCTTTGTGGTTGTACACCGGGGAAAACAGGTAGGTTTTGCTTCCGCCCGCTCGGATTACCATCAGTCGAAATGGGCGGTTGAAGGCGCGATCGATGCCGACGGCAAGAGCGGCTGGGCCGTTGCTGGCGCGCTCGGTCAAAACCACCGGGCGGACTTCATACTGGATGCGCCATTGCTCCGCGAGGTGGATGAGGTGTTGACCGTGCGCATGGTGCAGAACTACGGCACCCGCCATATGATCGGTAAATTCCGGGTCAGCGCCCTCAGCGGGAGCCTCGCCAAAAACGCCCTGCCGGATGAACTGGCAAAGGCGGTACTGGCCTGGAACCCGGGAAGTCGTGACGCCCGCCTCTGGCAGCACTTCATGGAAAAGGTGTACCCACCCGGGAAGAAGATTCGGGGCGAAATCGATGCTCGGAAGAAAAAGAACCAAATGGATGTGCGAGTCCTGTCGGCCCGGAAGGGCGGCCGGGAAACCTACCTGTTCCATCGCGGGGATTTCCTCCAACCGAAGAAGGATCTCGGCCCGGTCAAGCCCGGTGCGCAGCAGGTCCTGCATCACTTTGCGACCAAGGAGGCCCGGGCCGACCGCCGGGACCTGGCAGACTGGTTGATGGATGCGGATAATCCCCTGACCGCCCGGGTGCGGGCAAACAAGATCTGGGGACACCTCTTCGGGCGAGGCCTGGTTTCCACCATGGAGGATTTCGGGACGCGCGGGGCCTATCCTTCGCATCCGGACTTGTTGGACCATCTCGCCGTGAGCTACCAAACCCTCGGCTGGAGTCGCAAAAAATTGATCCGGTATATCCTGCTCTCCAGGACCTACCAGCAATCCTCCGACACGCGTCCTGGAGTGGTAAACATCGATCCCGACAATCGGCTGTTGCATCGCCAAAATCGTTTGCGTGTCGAGGCGGAGATCCTTCGCGATATCTTCCTGGATGCCTCCGGCTTGTTGAGTAACAAGGTGGGCGGCCCCAGCGTCTATCCACCCTTGCCGGAGGACGTGCGCAAGCAGAGCTACGCAAATAATTTCAAATGGAAGACCAGTGGAGGCGAAGATCGCTACCGCCGGGGAATGTATACCTTCTTCAAGCGCACGGCCCCCGATCCCAACTTAATCACCTTTGATTGTCCGGATGCGAATGTGACCAACACGCATCGCGGACGATCCAATACCCCGATCCAGGCCCTGGCCACCCTGCACAACGAGGTGTTCCACGAGGGGGCGCAGGCCTTCAGCCAGCGGGTAATCGATCAGCCGTTAGCGGGAGATGCTGAGCGGATCGGCTACGCATTCGGTATCGCGCTTTCCCGCGAACCCGACGCGACGGAACAGGCCGCGCTCGCGCGCCTGCTCGCAGCCAATCGCAGCTACTATGCGCAACATGAGCCCGAAGCCAAGTTGCTGGTTGGCCGTTACCCGGGGAAAGACGTGCGCGAGAGCGCGGCCTGGGTGGCGACCTTGCGCATGCTGTTGAACCTGGATGAATTTATTAACCGCGGATAAGCCCCTATGGATCCTACCCATCAATACGCCGCCCTGACCCGTCGAAATTTCTTGACCAGCGCCTACTCCGGACTGGGCGGCGCTGCCTTGACCTCCATGCTGGCCGCCGATGCCGGCGCTTCCAGGGATGGCGGGTCGGCGGGGTTCATGTTGCCCCGGAAGGGCCATTTCCCGGCCAAAGCTAAACGCTGCATATATATCTTCATGGCGGGTGCACCCAGCCAGATGGACCTGTTTGACCCCAAGCCCAAGCTGAAGGAATTACACGGCCAGAAAATGCCGGAAAGCCTGCTGGCCAACAAGCGCTTTGCCTTTATCCAGAAAAATTCCGCGGTACTCATGGGCTCGAAGCGGACATTCAAGCAACATGGCCAGTCGGGCATGTGGTTCTCGGATCTATTGCCGCATATAGGACGTTGTGCGGATGATCTCTGCATGATTCGTTCAATGCACACCGACCAGTTCAACCACCATCCGGGCCAGTTGCTCATGCAGACTGGCAGCTCGGAGTTCGGCCATCCCAGTGTCGGTTCCTGGATGACCTATGGACTGGGGAGTGAAAATCAGAACCTGCCGGGTTACGTCGTGCTGACCGCGGGTCGCGGCTCCAGCGGGGGTGCGACGCTGTGGCAGAGTGGTTTCCTGCCATCGGTATACGAAGGCGTACTCTTCCGCAGCTCGGGCGAGCCGGTGTTGAACCTCAGCAACCCCGCCGGCCTGCCCAAGGACTTACAGCGCACGGGGCTGGACGTGCTGGCGGAGTTAAACCGGCATCGTTTCGCACAAGTGCACGATCCCGAGATCGCCAGCCGGATCAGCAACTACGAGTTGGCCTATCGCATGCAGGCCGCGGCCCCGGAGTTGAGTGATATCTCGGATGAGTCCGGGGCCACCCGGGAACTGTATGGGATTGAACGCAGCACCAAGCTGAAGCCCGGCCGCGGTGGCAATTCGGACACCTGGAGCACTTTTGCCAGGAATTGCCTGCTCGCACGCCGGATGATCGAGCGCGGGGTTCGCTTTGTCAACATCATCCATGCCAGCTGGGATCATCACGCGAATCTAGACGTGGAACTGGCCTTCAACGCCGGGATGGCGGACCAGCCCATCGCGGCCCTGATCCAGGACTTGAAGCAGCGCGGCCTGCTGGACGAGACCTTGGTGGTCTGGGGCTCGGAATTCGGCCGGACGCCCCTGGGCGAAAACCGTCGCGGGCGGGCCGCGAACACCGGGCGGGATCACCATCCGAATGCGTTTAGCATCCTGATGGCAGGCGGAGGCATCAAGGGGGGCGTGACGCATGGTGAAACCGATGAGATCGGCTGGGATGTCGTGCGGGACCCGGTACATGCCAATGATTTCCAGGCGACCCTGTTACACCTCTTCGGCATCGACCACATGAAGTTGACCGCAAAGCACAACGGGGCGAACCACCGCCTGACCTCGCTCACCCGGCAATCGCGTGTCGTGCGCGAAGTGCTGGTCTAACAGGACAAATAGCGCCGCGGTGCGACCTCCCCAGCTATGTCGTGCCGTGGCCTCAGGAGATCCAGAGGTTTTCGCCAAAGGCCCAGTCGGCGCGAACGGGCTCCTTGATTAGCGCGTCGAGCTCAGGCTGCCCCTTTACCTTCATGTTCTTCGCGTCCCAGTCGATCGTCTTCCCCGTACGTTGCGCCAGGGCGCCGAGCAGGACCACCTCGGTGAGGGCCGCGGCGTATGCAAAGGGTGATCCCGGTGCCGGTATGTCGCCCTTGATCGCCCGCATCCATTCCTGGATCGGGCCGTTTCCGAGTGAGGGAAGCTTTTCGATCTTGCTCAGGGCACCTTTCATCTCCATGAAGCGTTCCCCGGGGGTGAGCATGGGACTGTTCGGCCGCATGCCGGCATGGTAGATCGTTTCCTTCGTGCCTTCCATGTACATTCCGCCTCCGCCGGGCAAGGCCTTCTTTGGGTCCCAGCGCTCGGGCTTGGGTGCCGGGTAATCCTTTTCAAACCATTTCATCACCACGGGGGGTTTCTTGCCGCGCGCGGGAAAATGATAGGTCACGAGCGTACTCATGGGAATGAAGCCCGGGCCCGGCGGTTCCTTGCGTTCAATTTCCACCTTGGTCGGGATCCCGAGGCCGAGGGTCCAGAAAGGCGCATCAAAGGTGTGGCAGCCGATGTCACCGAGCGCGCCGCAGCCGTAATCCCACCACCCACGCCACTTCACCGGCACGTAATGGGGGCTGTAGGGCCTTGGCTTTGTCGGCCCCTGCCAGAGGTCCCAGTCCAGGGTATCCGGCACCGGGGCTTCCGGTGGCGGGAAGCTGGGCGGGGGCACAAACCAGGGCGCATTTGGCCGGTTGGTCCAGGTGATGACTTCTTTCACATCCCCGACAATGCCGGCATCAACCCATTCCTTGATGCGGCGCATTCCCTCAAAGGTATGACCCTGGTTCCCCATCTGGGTGGTGACCTTGTAATGCTTCGCCGCCTTCGCGAGGGTGCGGCACTGCCAGATGTTGTGTGCGAGTGGCTTCTGGACAAAGACGTGCTTGCCTCGCTCCATGGCTGCCATGCAGGCCGGGAAATGCGAGTGGTCGGGCGTAGACACGGTAACCGCGTCGATTTCGCCGTGCAGCTTGTCCATCATCTGGCGGTAGTCCGTAAAACGGGGAACATCGGGATGTTTTTTGTGTGCACCCTTGGCGCGATTGGCGTCGACATCACAAATCGCAACAAGGTTTTGACCCGCGGCTTCCTTGAGCGCGTAGCCGCCCATGCCGGCTGCGCCAACCACTGCGACGTTCAGTTTACTGTTGGCTGCTTCGCCCGGCTTCGCGATGGAAAACAGGGGCAGGGTGCCCGCACTCGCGGCTGAGGATTTGATAAAGGTCCGGCGTTTCATGGTTATCTCCGTTAGGGTTAAACGTTTACTGGCCCACCTGGCGACCGGGACAGCTTGCTACTATGCCCAGGGCCAGGGAATCGGCAAGGGTGATTTGGTTGAATCCACGCCCAGTGGCTTCATCGCACCGATATTACTCCGCCGGGCTCTCACGATCGCCTTTCTGGAACCGTTCGAGTTGGCGCTTGAAATAGACGTTCTCGTCATCCAGCTCGATGCAGCGTTTCATCATTCCAATAGCTTTCTCGTCGTGTTTAAGCTGAAAGTGGACTTCCGCGAGGGTATCCAGGTACTCCGGACTGTCCGGGACCAGTTCCATCGCCCGCTCTGAATACGTCAAGCCCTCTTCCAGGTTTTCCCGGCAGATCGCGGTCATCCAGGCCAGGGCGTTATGGGCTTCGGCGGCCTTGGTATACTTGTCGCAAAGCGCGGAGAGGATCCCGTAGGCGGTGTCAAAGGTGGCGTGATATGCGGCCATCGCGCCTTCGTCCTTGAGTTCCACCGCGAATTCCATGGCGGAATTGGGGAGGAGCTCGGCATAGGATTTTGCCGCGGCGGCGGATGCATCAGGATTTCCCGCGTGGTGTTGTCGCAAGGTCTCAACCATGATGATTTGCCCGGCCCGGAACAGGTAGCCCCGGGGTTGAATCATCGCTATTTCCTTGCGCATGGAGTGAAGCCGGGCGCGTTCGGCCAGCATCGCGGCATGCGCGAACTGCTTGCGCCTGATGGCATCGGGAATGGCAAAATAGGTGAGGGCATCGCCGACGAAGTAGGATCCAAAGGCACCCGTGACCTGGTTCAGCAGGCGTTGTTGGGCGGCGTGCTCAAGCAGGCCGAGGTCTTCCAGGTGCGCGATGAGCTCAAAGCGGGCCCGTTCGTCCGCGAGCGGCATGACGGTCGCGCGATCCATGAACATCTGTCCGTTTTCCTCTTCGCCTTTCATGCTCAGTGCCCAACCATAAAAGTACGTGGCGACCGAGGAGGAGGGCTCAACCCGCAGGGCCTCCTTGTAAATCGCCGCCGCACGAGCCCATTTCTTTATCCTGGCGGCGTCGTGACCCTTGAGCAGCACGCGGATCACTTCCCCCATTTCACTCCGTTCCGGTTCCGGAGCGGTGCTGCCCCCGGTATCCATGCCGACTCCAACCAGAATTTCCTCCTTTACCCTTTCGTAATATTTGCGCAGGGCCTTTTCGGGTTCCTGGTCGGATTCAATGACCTTGAGCACCTCGTCAAACTTCATCCGGGCCATGAGGAGTGGGGTGACCAACCCGAATTTTTTCTTGTCCAGGAGGATCTTTTCGGCTTCATCCGGCACGTCGTTAAGGAGAAGGGCCTCCGCCGCGAACCAGGTTTCCTCCTCGTTGTCCATCCCGATGCCCTTGATCCGGTCGACACATTGGCGGAAGACATCCTTGTTCCCCGCCAGGCGGTTGAAGGCTGCCCGGTATCCCAACCACTCCAGTTCGTCCAGTTCGTCGTTCTCAATTTGCTTTTCGTACATGTCGGCCAGGGCTTGCCAGTCACCCGCTTCAAAGAGCAGGCTTCTGCGACGGCTTTTGCGAAGAAGGGCGCTGTCAATTTTCTCACTGGCCCGGATGGCCCGGGGCAAATTGCCGAGTGCCCGGTGAAGGTAAACCAGGATCAATACATCGGGGTCGGCAGGTTTTTCGAGCGCCTCCAGCCGGGCAATCTCGGCTTCGATCCCGCCGTTCATCATTTTCCAGAGGGCAAAATCCCGGTAAGCCTTGTCGCTGCGTGAGGTTAACGCGATCTGGAGTAACAGGTCCACGTTCCCCGCTTGGTCGTTGAGAATCGCGACGCCGATCTTGGTGTATAGTTTTTCGGCGATGGCCAGGATAATCCCACGCCGGGTGTTTTCGTTGGATTCGTTTCGCAGCAGGTTGAGAACGACCCGTTCCCCGTTCTCCAGTTCAAAAATCCGGGCTGCGATGCCGATCTTGGTTCTGGGGTTGCGCGTGGTCCGGAAGCGGTCGATCTGGTCGATGATCTCATCCGACATGCCCGGTGCGATGCCAGCCTTGATCTTGTCGATCAGTTCCTGCGCACTGATCGTGACCTCGGGGTCCTCACCGCCCGCGGCCTCTTCCAGGGCTGGCAGGGCCTCGTCCATAAGGTCCCAGAGCGCACGGGAGGCTTTCTTCCTGATGCGGAAACTGGAG
>JAYGFS010000355.1:0-7236 GCA_046581765.1 Verrucomicrobiota bacterium | reverse complement strand
TCGTCGCCGTTCGAACCGGGTCGAACGCGTTTCGAAAGCGCTCGAGGCGTTCGTCCAGCGGGCCCGAACCCAGGTCCGGTCCTCCATCGATAATCACCCGCGTCGGCTCGCCCTCGGTATGGGAATCAATTACGTGCATGGGCCTATCAAACTACAGGTAGGCGCGGCTGTGCAAGCCTGCGCAACGGTCTTCGCCAAAAGGTTGGAGGGCGCCGGAACCATATGCTGCACAGGGACGTGCAGGCAGGGCCGTTACCTTGTCGGCCACCTTTCTGCAGGAACGTACCGACATGCTGCGGCACCCGCCCAGGAAGAAACCACGGGCCCCGAAGAAAAAGTGAGCGACCGACGGGGATGCCGGGGAAGTCGGGCCCTTTTTCATGTCGACCTGGGGTCTCGAGCTGCTAAACATGTACGGCTGAAGCAGAAGCATATGCTGTAGGACGATTTTGCGCCGCTGCTTTATCTGGTAGGGATGAAAATACTGTTATGGGAATAAATACCGGAACCCGGCTGTGCATGACCGGATGGATGCTCGCCGCCTCGGCTGCAGCCGGGCCCTTGATCCAGCCGGGGGATCACGTCGCCATCGTGGGGAATACCTTCGCTGATCAACTGCGAAAGTACGGCTATTTCGAAACCCTGCTGGCACAGGAATGCCCGGGGATCTCCGTCCGCAACCTCGGCTGGGCGGGTGACACGGTAAGCCTTCGGGAGCGCCCTACCAACTTCCCCGGGGAAGATGAGACGCTGGCGGCCCACAAGACCGACGTAATCCTCCTGAGCTTCGGCATGAGCGAGGCTTTCGCGGGCCCGGCGGGCATCGAACCGTTTAAAACCGACCTCGAAAAACGCGTACACCATTACAAGGAACAGCGCTATAACACCCGTACCCCGCCCCGGTTGATCCTGGTATCGCCCATTCGCGGCCAGGACCTCGGGCACCGGACCCCCCGTTTTTCAGCGCAGGTGAAGGAACGCGCCCTGTACACCCTGGCCATGAAGCACCTGGCCGCGGACGAAAACATCGGCTTTATGGACCTGTTTGCCTCGGTGCTTCCGGCAGACCAGCGCTTGACCACGAACGGGATTCACCTGAACGAGGCGGGATACCGATGGATCAGCCGCCGGATGATAGGCCAGGTCTTTCCCGACCAGCCATGGCAACCCACCGGCTTCGCCGGGGACGGACTGATCGCCCGGGATCTCGCACCCGGGTATCACGCCCTGTACCTCGATGACAAACGGGTGACGACTGCAACGCACGAAGACTGGGCCCGGGGGATGGCCCTGGAGCTCCCTGCGGATCCGCAGGTGGAAAAACTCCGCACCGCAATCGTGGACAAGAATGCCCAGTTCACCTTCTCCTGGAAGGCCCTGAACCAGGTGCACATCGTTGGCGAGCGGAAGAAGTCAAACAGCGGGCGGGCGCTTCCGGAAGAAGTGCTGGCATTCAACCAACTCACGCTTGAACACGAAGCCGCGTTACAGGCGCTCATTCCGGAGACACGCATACATTCATGGAAACTCCTCCCGGACCCGGAAAGGACATTGCCATGAATGTACGCGCGATCCTCTTGCTCACCGCCGGCCTGGCTCTCCATGCCCGGGCGGTTGATGTCAGCGGCATCAAGGCCAAGAACCTGGAAGGCGCGAAAACCGACCTGATGCACAACCACGACCCGGAGGTCGAACGGGCCAACTTCACCCTGAAAGAGGGCTTCCAGGTCAACCTGTTCGCCCGCGAACCCATGTTGGCCAATCCCGTCCACCTCGGCTGGGATGCACGTGGGCGATTGTACGTCGCCTGCTCGTGGGCCTACCCGCAGCTCAAGCCGGGCACGATGCCGAATGACCAGATCATCATCCTCGAGGATAGCGACGGCGATGGCGTTGCGGACACGTCGACGGTATTCGCGGACAAGCTCTACATCCCGACCGGAATCGAGATCGCCAACGGCGGCGTATACGTGGCCCAGGCACCGGATGTGCTCTTCCTCAAGGATACCGACGGCGATGGCCGGGCGGATCTCCGCGAGGTCGCGCTCACCGGCTTCGGGATCGAGGACAGTCACCACTCGATCAGTGCCTGGCGGCGCGGCCCCGGCGGCTGGATCTATTTCCAGGAGGGCATTTTCCTGCACACGAATGTAGAGACCCAGTACGGCCTGGTACGCAATTTCAACGGGGGGATTTACCAGTACAATCCGCTAAGCCAGGAATTGCGCGTCTTCGCCAACATCGGCGTGGGGAATCCCTGGGGCCATGCCTTCGACCGCTGGGGGCAAAGTTTCTTGATGGATAATCCACGGGTACTCTACGTCACCCCGGGCACGGGGAACGACGCGAGTAAAAAAATCCGTTTGCCCTCCCTCTTGAGCACGGAGAAGCAATGCGGGGGCGACCTCATCACGGGCACGCATTTCCCGGAGGAGATGCGCGGGCAGTTTATCACCGGCCGATTCAAGAGCC
Organism: Verrucomicrobiota bacterium; assembly: GCA_046581765.1. Lineage (GTDB taxonomy): Bacteria > Verrucomicrobiota > Kiritimatiellia > SS1-B-03-39 > UBA6053 > JAPYUI01. Next base: position 4,764 of record JAYGFS010000355.1, on the reverse strand, counting down.
GGAAGATCGTCCCCTACTCCTTCGCCGATGATGCCTCGGGCTTCAGCGCAAACGTCCACGAAGCCCTGATCACCTCGGCCCATCCGAATTTTCGCCCGGTCGACTGCAAGGTGGGTCCGGACGGCGCGGTGTACGTGGCGGACTGGTACAACCCGATTATCAATCATGCCCAGCACGATTTCCGGGATGCCCGGCGGGACAATCAACACGGCCGGATCTGGCGGATCACCCACAAGGAACGACCCCTGGTGAAGAAACCGACGATCGCGGGTGCCTCGATTCCCACCTTGCTCGAGCACCTGAAAAGCCCGAATACCTGGACGCGCCATTACGCGCGCCTGGAATTGAGCGACCGGGGCGCACCCGATGCGGTGGCGCAGGCGGTCAGGCGGTGGGCGGCCCGCCTGGACCCCGCCGATCCCGAACACGATCACCATGTCATCGAGGGCCTGTGGGCCCTGCAACAGGTCCTCCGGCCGGATGAAGCACTCCTGCTGAAGGCCTTGGGGCTCAAGGAAGGGCGCGCGCGCGCGGCAGCCACCCGGGTGATCCGCTACTGGCACGGCCACCTGTCCAACCCGGTGGACCTGATTGCCCGGGCGGCCAACGACCCGTACCCGCGGGTGCGCCTGGAGGCCATCCTGTCCGCGGGCTATATCCTGGATGCCCGGGCCATGCCCGCGGCCCTGCTTTCCGTGGACCATCCGCAGGATCGCTTTATCGAGATCGCCCTTCCCCAGACGATTGCCGCGCTGCGCCCGCTCTGGGAGCCTGCCCTGCAGGAAGGAACCCTGGTATTTGCCCGGCCGGAGCACGAGCAGGCGTTGAATCAGAAGGCCGGACGCAACACGGACAAGCAACTCGAGACCTTGCTCCAGGATCGATCGGGATCCCCCATGGCCATTCGCCGCATGAAGGAACTGGTGCAGGCAAAACCCTCCGGCAGGCAATTACGCATGATTTCCAGTGCACTTGAAAAGCACGCACCCGCCTTTACACCCGAGCTCTCCGACGTCCTGTTTGACCTCCTGATTGATGCCGGGCGGCAGCAAGAGAAGGCCCCGGGCAAGCAGATCACGGCCCTGGTGAAGTACCTGGACCACGCAGACGAGCACCTGGCAGCCCGGGCCGCCCAGACCCTCGGGGCCTGGCGCTCCCCCGACCTGGATGAACAACTCTGGGCCCTGGTGAGCGACCCGACGCGCGGCGCCGAACTGCGCAGGGCGGCCGCCATCGCATGCGGCGAGATTGGCCGGGAGGCATGGATGAAGCGCCTGGTGCAAATGGCCGGGCCGAGCCGGGCCATGGACGAGCGCTACCTCGCCGTACATGGCCTCGCGGCGGGAAACCTGGTGCAGGCGGCCGAACAGGCCGCCCGCCTGTTCGAGGTCGATCCCATGCACAACGACCCGCTTGAGCTGCTCCAGGCTTTTATCCGAAAGGCCAAGGGCGCAGCCACCCTGGGCGTGGCCCTGGAACAGGTGACCATACACCCGGAGATTCTCCGCTCCGTCGCAGCATACGTACGCCGGGTCGGTCCCCTGCCGCTCAGGCTCGGGCGGAGGCTTCAATCGACCGCACCGGATTCGCTAAGCCGTAAACTGCAAAAGGAGCCGCGTGCCCACCTGGTCTCGGACGTGGAATCCGGAGGGGATCCCGTCCGGGGGGAAGCCCTCTTCCGGGAACCCTCGCTCGCCTGCATGTTATGCCATGGCATCAATGGCTCAGGACCGAGAATCGGGCCGGATCTCGCGGCCGCGGGTTCCGCAGCGACAACGGAATACATCGTTGAATCCATTCTCGAGCCAAACAAGGCCATCGCGGAACATTACGAGAACTATGCGGTCGTGCTCAATGACGGGGGCTTCCTCAGCGGGGTCATGGGCTTCCGCAGCGAACGTGAAATCGTGATCCACGATGCCGCCCAGGGCGGAGCGGAAATACGCATCCTTCGCGAGCGCATCCGGAAACTGACCCCGATACCCTCCTTGATGCCGCCGAACCTCGGCGACCAACTGAAGGATCGCCAGGCCTTCCTCGACCTGACCCATTTCGTCTCCCGCCTGGGTCGCCCCGGTCCGTACGCGAGCAGCGATGCCCCGGTGATCCGCACCTGGCGACGCCAGGATAAAGGGGCCTGGGTCCCGGTCTACAGCCAGGTATCGGGGCACCTGCCCCTCCAGGATATCCCGGGTCCCCTGCAGGCCTCCGTCAACGTGCAGAAGGCGGGAAAAGTCGGGCTTAAGGTAAACAGCACGAAAGGCTTGCAACTCCAGGTGAACGGTACCGATACGCCGCTAGGCGAAACGCTGGTCCTTCCTGCAGGCCGCGTGACCCTGCGTTTTGAGATCGACGCGGCCCGGCGCGAGGTGGAAAGCCTGCGGGTTGAATTCATCCCCCTGCCCGGCTCCGAGGCACGCTTCCAGGTGCTTGGCGGCCCATAAAAGGAACCGTATGAAAAAACTACTATTCATGATGGCCCTGCTCGCCTGCAGCAGCTTCGCTGCGGGGCGCCCGAACCTGGTCTTCCTGCTTACGGATGACCAGGCCACGATCACCATGGGCTGCTACGGCAACCCGGATGCCCAGACCCCGCACCTGGACCGGCTCGCGGCGGACGGCATGGTTTTCGATAATCACTACGATACAACCGCGATCTGCATGGCCAGCCGGGCAAATGTCATGACGGGGATGTACGAGTACAAAACCGGCTGTAACTTTGAACACGGTGCCATGCTGCGCACGCACTGGGAAAAATCCTACCCGGTCCTGCTGCGAAAGGCGGGTTACCGGACCGCCTTCGCGGGCAAGTTTGGATTTGTGGTGGCAGAGGCACCCGGGACGAAAGGGGTGCTGCCAGAGGATGCCTTCGACCGCTGGGGCGGAGGGCCGGGCCAGACCACCTATACCACCGCGAAAAACAAATCCATGGCGGCCTACGCGAAAGACTATCCGCACTCCACCCTGAGCTACGGCGCCTTTGGCCGGGATTTCATCCGGTCGTCCAGGGACTCGGGCAAGCCGTTCTGCCTGTCGATCAGCTTTAAGGCCTCGCACCGGCCGGTCACACCGGATCCACGCTTCGATGATATCTACGCGGACAAGACCTTTACCAAGCCGGTGAACTACGGACGCCAGGCGGGTGAACACCTCTCACGCCAGAGCAAGCAGGGCCGGCAATACGAGCGCTTCGAGAGCTGGAACTATGACAAGGATTACGACAACGTCATGCGGCGCTACCACCAGCAGATTTACGGCGTCGACGTGGCCGTGGGGATGATCCGGGACGCGTTGAAGGCCAACGATGTCGCGAACAACACCGTGGTGATCTTCACCTCGGACAACGGCTTCCTCTGCGGTTCGCACGGCTACGGGTCGAAGGTCCTGCCCTACGAGGAGTCCACCCGCGTTCCCCTGATCGTATTCGATCCCCGGCATGCGAACAGCGGCAAGCGCCTCCGCTCCGGGGCCTTGACCGGCAACGTGGACTTCGCCCCCACCCTGCTGGCCCTGGCGGGACTGCCCGTTCCGGCAAACATGGACGGCAAGAACCTGATGCCGCTCTACGACGACCCCCAGGCGGCCATTCACGCGTCCCTACCCCTGATCAACGTCTGGGGCCCGAAGGCCTGCCACAGCCTGGGTGTCATCACCAAGGATTTCAAATACGTCTACTGGCACTACGGCGCCGACGACTTTACACCGGTGGAAGAACTGTTCCACCTGGCCAGGGATCCCCACGAGCTGCACAACGCCGCCTTGAATCCCGAGCAGAAGCCCCAGCTGGAAAGGATGCGGGGCCTCTACGATGAGGCGGTTGCAGCGTGGAAGAAGGAGGCCGTGCCCTATCACAACTACCAGCCCTTCGGGACCCTCTTCGACCGCCATATCCCCTGGGACAAAAAGAAGCCCGCCACGAATCAACGGCCAGGGAAAAAGAAGGGTCGGAACTGAGCCGAACGATCGGCCCCCGATAGGTTTACTCGGGCACCTTGAGCGTCACGTGCATCTTTCCGTCGGAGACGGTCACCTCATCCAGGAGCAGCCGCGCGGTACGTGGACCGATCCGGCTTTCGTCCAGGGTATATACGGGCATGCGATTGAGCACCTGCTTGACGACAAAGCTGATAACCACCAGGGCTTGTTCCTGGAAGGCCCCCGGGGCGTCGGTCGCGTCGGCTTCGACCGCCAGGATCTCGGCATCCTTGAAGTAAAAGGTGCCCTTTTCCGGGTCGTAGTCAACCTGGCCGGCGACCTTGACCATTGCATCATGCTTGCTTTCCTTGCCGAAATCGATCTCCTTGTTGCCGATCTTAAGCCCCAGCGGAGGCGGTGTCGTAACCGAAGCTTTCATATCGATCTCCATGCGATCCAGGGTTCCATTCAGGTGAACCTTCGGCTGGTGAAGTGTCGTCTTGAGGAACAGGTATTCCTTTTCAACCGGGAATTTTTGGGCGAGCGTGGCGTTGATCTGTCCAGCGGATATGTTGATCGTGAGGCCACTTTTTGCCTGCTGGTACACGAAGTAGACCGTGATTCCGGCACCTATCAGCAGGGTGCACATGATGCGTTTGATCTTTTTCATGGGAGAGCCGAGGTCCTGAGCGCAGCTAAGCAAAAAGTGGGCTCAAAGACAACCCTTAGCAGGCCCTTGGATGCCCAATCGTATGATCCGGCCTGAGTGCCCACACGATATCTGCGCGTTCGGGCATCTCTTCCAGCATCCAGTGGGTGAGCCGTTCGTAATGCATCATGAATCGACGG
>JAYGFS010000331.1:0-3379 GCA_046581765.1 Verrucomicrobiota bacterium | reverse complement strand
CTATCCCTATTCGTACGCGGAGGATCTCCGTATCCTCCACTGGTTATACGAGGCAGAGGCAAACGGAGGAGTGATCCAGGATGGTACATGATTATCACGTCCGGCAGTACACCACGATGTACGAGAGCACGCGGGGACTACTGGATTTCATGGAGGAATGCGCCGGCGAAATGGGCGAGCGCCGGATTGTGGATGTCGCCTGCGGAGGAGGGGCAAACCTTGTACATATGCTGGAACGATGGCCACAATGCCGGGTCACCGGTTATGACCTGGACGAGGAACTCCTCGATTATGCGCGAGCGCATTTACCCGAGGAACTGGCAGCCCGCTGCCGCCACGAACCGGTGGACTTCTATGATCTCCCGGAGCGGGTGGATGCAAATACCTGCGCGATCACCACCTTCATGCAGACCATGATGCGCTTTCCCGCGGACGAGACCGATGCGGTCCTGCGGAGCCTGATGCATATCAGCTCGGAATGGGTGTTCTTCAACGCGCTGGTCAGCGACCACCGGATGGATGTGGTCATGGATCTCTGGGATTACGTGAAAGGTGCCCCGGACCGAATTTGTATCTTTGACGCTGATCATTTCAGGGAGCGTTGCCTGGGCCTTGGCGTGAAAGAGGTGATTTTTAAGCCCTTTGAGATCGGGATTGATCTCGACCCGCCGCCCGGGGGAGGCGCGGGTACCTGGACCCAGCGGACCCATGACGGTCGCCGGCTGCAGTTCTCCGGGGCGGTACATCTACCCTGGCATTTTTGCGCCCTGCGCCTGTCCTGAACCCATGAAAACACCCGACCATAGCGGTGCCCACCTCTGGGAGAAAGCCAAGCGGCTCATTCCCGGAGGCGGGCAGCTATTGTCCAAGAAGCCCGAGAATTTTCTCCCGGGACTCTGGCCCGCGTATTACGCGCGGGCGAAGGGGTGTGAAGTCTGGGATCTCGACCAGCAGCATTATTACGACTTCGCCTGCCTCGGCGTCGGAACCTGCGTACTCGGCTACGCGGACGACGATGTAAATGCCGCCGTCCACGCCGCGGTCGACCAGGGCTCCATGTGCACCCTCAACTGCGCCGAGGAAGTCGAGCTGGCCGAGCGCCTGGTCGGCCTGCACCCCTGGGCCGATATGGCCCGATTCGCCCGGACGGGTGGGGAGGCCTGCGCGATTGCCGTGCGCATTGCCCGGGCGGCGACCGGCCGGGACACGGTCGCCTTCTGTGGCTATCACGGGTGGAGCGACTGGTATATCGCCTCGAATCTCGCGGATGAAAGCAACCTGGATGGCCAGCTGCTGCCGGGCCTGGAGCCGACCGGGGTGCCGCGCGGCTTGCAGGGCTCGGCCATCCCCTTCACGTACAACCGGCTGGACGAGCTGGAGGCCCTGGTTGCGGAACAGGGCGATGAAATCGGGGTTATTATCATGGAACCCCGCCGCTCCCAGGACCCGGAACCCGGGTTTCTCCCCGGTGTCAGGGCTATCGCCGACCGGATCGGGGCCGTCTTGATTTTTGACGAGGTGACCTCCGGGTTCCGCCAGAACCTCGGGGGATTCCACCTGCTCACCGGGGTGGAGCCCGACATGGCGGTGTTCGGCAAGGCGCTCGGGAACGGGTACCCGATCTCCGCGGTCATCGGACGCCACGCGGTCATGGATGCGGCGCAGGACACCTTCATCAGCTCAACCCTGTGGACCGAGCGTATCGGGTATGTCGCCGCGCTCGCCACGCTGGACAAGATGGAAAAACATGACGTACCCCGCCACCTGACCGCGTGGGGGGAAAAGCTGAATGCCGGGTGGAAGGCCCTTTCGGCGTCGACCGGCATGCCGCTGCACAGCCAGGGGATTCCCGCGCTCACGGTGATTACCTTTGACCGCGGCGATCCCCTGGCCGCCCAGACCTTTTATGCCCAGGAAATGCTGAAGGCGGGTTACCTGGTCTGCCCGGCCGTGTACACCTGCTTTGCCTATACAGACGAGATCGTCGATACCTTTTTGCGTGACAGCGAGCCGGTTTTTGCCGCGCTGAAGAAACATGTCGAGGACGACACGCTCGATGCAGCCTTACCCTATGGAGTACGTCATGGCGGATTCAAACGACTCAGCTAAACCCGACTTCCGCGTTGACGGAAAGGTCATCGTTGTCACCGGGGGCGTCGGCATCCTCGGGAAGGTATACTGCCGTGCCCTCGCGGAATCCGGCGGCACCGTCGTGGTCGCCGACATCGACCAGGACGCGTGCGAGGCGCTTGTTGCCGGGTTGCCGGGTGAGCACCTCGCGGCCCCGGTGGACCTCGCGGACGAGCAATCCATTGTCGAGTGGTCGGCGGCCTTGAACGAGCGCTTCGGGGCGGTGGATGTCCTGCTCAACAACGCGGCCGCCCGCCCGCCGAACATTTTTGCCAAGCACCACGAGTTCCCGCTCGATGACTGGAACCAGATGGTTGCGGTCAACATGACCGCACCCTTCCTCACCACGCGTGAGTTGGGACCCGCGATGGCCGAGCGGGGCCGGGGGAGCATCATCAACGTGAGTTCCATTTACGGTGTGGTCGGACCGGACCAGCGGATCTACGAAGGATCCCGGTACGAGGAGCAGGCAGGGGAGATCCGGACCCCGATGGCGTACTCGGCCACGAAGGGTGCCGTCGTCTCCATGACCCGGTACCTTGCGGCGTACTGGGGAGAGACCGGCTTGCGGACCAACTGCATCACCCCGGGTGGGGTGGGCTCGGGGCAGAACAGCACCTTTACGGAAAAGTACAGCGACCGGGTCCCGATGCATCGCATGGCGCGGGCGGACGAGATGTCCGGCGCGGTGTTGTACCTGGCCTCCGATGCCTCGTCCTACGTGAACGGCCACAATCTCGTCATCGATGGCGGCTGGACCGCCTGGTAAGCCGGTCGCAGGCCATCACCTGCCCCGTGCAGGATAAACAACAAGCTATGTACGACAATCTCCAGACCATTAAGGACCGCGACTATGCAGGAAAGCGGGTCCTCCTCGTGGGAGCTGCCTGGATGGCCGGTGAATACGCCAAGGCCTTCCGGGCCATGGGTATCGACCAGGTCACCGTCCTCTCCCGCTCGGCTGCCACCGCGGAAAAGCTCGCCGGGGAATACGGGTTTAGCGCCTTGCACGGCGGATACACCGCGCGCCTGCCGGACCTGGAACCTTTTGACCTCGTTGTCCTTTCACTTCCCGAGCACGAATGCATTCCCGCGGTCGAGTCCTGCGTGCGCCACGGGCAGTCGAATATCCTGGTGGAAAAGCCCTGTTCGCTCTATTCGAAGCGCCTGCACGCGCTCGCCGGATCCTTGTCCGGTGTCCGTGTGCGGGTCGCCTATAATCGGGTGACCTATCCCAATTTCGCCAGGC
>JAYGFS010000328.1:0-3222 GCA_046581765.1 Verrucomicrobiota bacterium | reverse complement strand
CTTTGCGCTATACGTCTCGTTCTTCCCTCAACTGGTTGCTGGCCCAATCGAGCGTCCGCAAAATCTTTTGCCCCAGATCCAGAAGAAACGCTCGATGTCCCTGGAGCGATGGTGCCGGGGATGGGAACTGATCCTGCTGGGACTGGTAAAGAAAGTGGCGATTGCTGATGCCGTTGCACCCTACGTAAACGATATATTCGCCAATCCCGCGACCTACTCCAGTTGGAGCGTGTTGTTCGGTGCCTACCTGTTCGGCCTGCAGATCTACGGTGATTTCTCCGGCTACACCGACATGGCCCGCGGGGTCGCCCGCCTGCTGGGCTTTGAGCTCATGGTCAATTTCAAGCAGCCCTATTTTTCACAGAATGTGAGGGAATTCTGGCAACGTTGGCATATCTCGCTTTCCCGGTGGTTGCGGGACTATCTTTATATTCCCCTCGGGGGGAACCGATCATCGGTGCTCGGCACCTGCCGAAACCTGATGCTCGTGATGCTACTCGGAGGCCTATGGCATGGAGCCGGATGGAATTTCATTATATGGGGAGCCTTACACGGCATCTATCTCGTTTTCTATTTCCTCTACTCCCAACGAACACGTAAATCATGCCCGGGAAAAGCTGGCTGGGTGGTGCAAATCTGCAATATATTTCTCACCTTCCACCTCGTTACCCTGACCTGGATATTCTTCCGTGCCACGTACTTCTCCGGGGCCATGGATTATTTCAGGCAAATTTTTGCCGGCGTGACGGATGGAAAGCATTCGCTGGAGATCGCCCAGGTGACCCTGTTTTACTTTGCCCTCGTGCTCATCATCGATTTACCCATGTATAGAAAGAAACGAGAATACCTGCTGGATGCCAAAGCCCCTCCCCTGCTGAACGCCGCCATCATCGCGGGACTGGTCCTGCTATTGAGCTTCGTCGGCCAACAAGACGTGCACGACTTCATCTACTTCCAGTTTTAGCTTTTTTCACAGGTGACGCAGGTCTTACCCGCTGGACCTTAGCGCTCGTACACACGCATGCGGTAATACCGCGCGTCAAGCGGACCGATCGGGCCATCGATCGTGTCCATGAACGCGGCCCCGCCGGAAAGCACCGGGCGGTTTGCGGGCACATTCCAGGGGGACCAGTTGATGAGGTCGTCGCTGATTTCCACCTCGAAGCCCGTATTCGGATGCCGCAGGAAATGTACCGTGCTGGTGCTGCCATCGGCACTGAGGCTTATTCGCCAGGGCGGGTTCGCCACTTGCGGATCGGTCCGGGTGAGGAACTCGTAATAGTTGCTTGCCGGGTCGCCATCGGGGTTGTCATCCACCTGCGCATCGGGATGATCGACCGAGCCGAACTCCCGGATAGCCCAGTCGCTATAACTGGGGTGATTCGTGGCTTCCGTGTTGATCCAATCCATAAGGAGTTGAATGGACCGCTGGTCGTGCAGGTTTGGCCCCAGGGGCGGCATGCGCCCGGCCCCGGATGCGGCCTGCAGGCGATGAAGCAGCACGGAGTTCGCCAGGTCCCCGGGGACGACAAGGCGCTTGGCCGGATCGCCACCACTCACCTGGACCGCTCCGTCTATCAGGCCGGTTTCAAACAGGGTCAGGAGCGCCCGGGTGTCGAATGCCGCCTGGGAGGGACCTCCCGCCTGGTGGCATTGCACGCAATTGACGGCAAGGTAGGAGCGCACGCGGTACTCCAGGGACTGGCTCGTGTCATCCGGCCCGGCGAAGCGAGGCAGGACCTCCAGCTCCTCCACCGGCTGATCGAGGTAGCCCGCCTGGGAAAGAGCCCCCAGCTGGTTGGCCAGGGATCCGAAAATAGGCGCCTCCCGGTTCAATTGCCGGGTATTGAAAGCCAGGGCGAATCCGCCGGCCTCGGTATGGCAGTTGAGACAGGCATTCCGGCCGGGAATCGTCCAGGTTTGATCGATCGGGGTCCCGCCGTCATCGATACTGTACACGATATTCGTGCCGCCTTCCGGCACGAGAAAAGCCTCGTCGCCCGCACCGTTCCACGCGTAACTCAGGCCGTATACTCCGTCATCCCTTTTAACCAGCAAGCGCGTTTCGACCCGGGTGGCCGTCGCGGGATTTCCGCGCTCGAGCTCGAGCTCGAAATGCTTCACCCAGACCGTTCCCGTGGGGGCCGCCCAGGTCTCATTCGCTGAATAGCTAATCAAGGCCGGGCCCGGGGGCACCGAGAACCAGCGCCGCTTCTGCGCATGGTCCTGCCAGGACGGAAGGTTCACCTCGTAGGCCACGATGCCCGGGTTCGGGCTCAAGTCCGACAGGTCCGCGAAGACCCCGGTATCCGAGAGCGTCGCAGGATAACTGGTCGCTTCCTGGCCGGAGGATGCAGCAAGCACCCAGATCATATCATTGTTGTAATCGCACAACAGGATATCGCCATTGGATGGATCATACCCCAGGCCGACAATGCCGGTCTCGCTTGCGATGATACGATCGGTCAGGCCGCCGGGCTCCTCGCGCAAGGACCAGATGTTTCCGGTGGCATAATCCGCGACGATGTAGGCGCCGTAGAGGGCCGGCAGGTTAACCCCGCGACTGACCACGCCCCCGGTGATGGACCGGCCGAGGCTGCGGATGCAGTCCCAGACCGGGTCCTCGTATACCGGGTTGGCGGGCGGCGTCTTGGGGCCCGCGATGAAGCCCTCGCGATAGCCCCACCCGTAATTACCCCCCTTGACGACCTTGTTCACCTCTTCGCGCGCGCCCTGCCCGACGTCCCCGACCCAGAGTTCAGCCGTGACCGGGTCGAAGGCCATCCGCCAGGGATTGCGCAAGCCCACCGCGTAAAATTCCGTGATTACCTCGGCAGGGTTCACCGATACGCCGTTGAAGCTGGTCGCGCCCACCCAGGGATTATCGAATGGAACCTTGTAGTTGGCCGTACCCTGCCCGTTGATGGTCACCGAGGCATGCCCGTTCGGTTCCAGGTTGCCGGGCAGGCGATCGACGTCGATACGCAGGATACCGGAAAAGAAATCCTTGTCGATGCGCTGGCTGTTATTGCGGGAATCGGTCCCCGCGCCCTCGTCACCCACACTGACGTACAGGTACCCGTCCGGCCCGAAATGCAGGTCGCCCCCATTGTGATTGGAGTTCTGGTCGCGCTGGCTGAACAAGACCATCTCGCTCCCCGTATCCGCGAGGCCCGGGTCGGCCGAGACGGTAAACCGGGACAAGCGGTCATGACGGTCAGT
>JAYGFS010000300.1:0-3127 GCA_046581765.1 Verrucomicrobiota bacterium | reverse complement strand
GGCTGGGTTGAGGCACCAGCGGCGATGCCCCAGCGCGGTGATGTTCCCCGCATCACTGTCATCCATGTAACCGTGCACGGAACCGCCCACCGACCCACCGCCCTGCAGATTGCAGTGCCCGGCACCCTCCCGTGCGACCTGGTATCGCCCCTTGTCCCAGCCGGGGTTCTCCGGGGCATGGGAAAGCCGGCCCAGGGCATTGCAAATGCTCGCCGCGGCTGTGGCCTGGGTATTGTAGGTCCCGTCCAGGCCGACCTGGTAGTCCAGCCCGCAGAGGAAGCGAAAGGTATTCAAATCATTGATGGCCTCTTGTACTCCTTCCTCCTGCGCAATTCCCTGGCGGCCCTGGATCTCCTCCATCGTCCGCTTGATGGTATCGAGGGACCTCGCGTGCTCGGCATCCGTGAGGCCGGTATTAACAGGGTTAAGCGGGGCAGCTTCCGGAGCTGCGGGCCGATCGCCTCCCTCGGAGGGCACCAGGGCTTCCAGCTTGGAAGACAGGCGCGCCAACTGTTGATCGGTGATCCATTTCTTGATGAAGGCCTGGTCGCTTCGACTCAAGCCCTTGATCGGTACGGCACCGACGCGTTTGCCGGCACGGATATAGGCCTTCCCACTTTGTACACGGAGCAAATCCCCCTCGAGGGTTTTCCCCGTGGTGCTGGTCCAGGTCCGGGCGGAACAAAAGCTGCACACGGTGCCAAGCAGGAGCAGCCCGAGTAAAACAGGTTTAGCGGTCATGTGCGGAAGCACCCCCTGACCGAATCAACCGTAGCATCGACATAGCCACCAAGCGAGCTTGCCGAAGTTGAACGGGGCCGCACCGGGAAGTAAAGCGCCCGAAAAATTGATCTACGTCGTGTCATCCTCAACATCCTGCCCCGCTTGGAGGGGTCCCAATATACCACAACCGTACACGGGAGTCGCCCTATTTAGCGGGGATATTCACGCGCACCATGCAGCGGACAAGCGGCCTGGACTTTATTCTTGTTCCACCACCTGTCGGCCCGTAGGGCTTTCCCATGCGCGCATATTATTTACCCCTTTTCCTCCTGCTGGCCCTATGCACCCTTCACGCGGCAGCCAAGAAACCCAACATCGTCCTCATCCTCGCGGATGATGTAGGGGCGGACATGTTCTCCTGCTACGGGCAGCCCCATACCGCACACACACCCAACATCGACCAAATAGCCCGGGAAGGTGTGCGTTTCCGCACCTGTTTTGCGCCTGCGATCTGTGGGCCGTCGCGCGCGCTACTCATGACCGGGGTCTACGCGAATCGCAGCGGTGCTTTCCGCAATGACATGTGGGCCTTTGACTCGCGCGGCACCCTGTTCACCCGGCAGCACAGCTGGGGCAAGCTGATGAAGGCAGGCGGATACAAAACCGCGATAGCCGGCAAGTGGCATTGCGGCGCAAAAGAACCCTGGGAGCAGGAGGTCGGTTTCGAGGAATATTGCCTGTACGAGAGCCCGGATAAAATCAAGGGACACTTCGGCATCGATGTGATTGCCCACGGTCAACGCAAGGATGTTCAAATCCCCGACCTTCGCTACTGGTATTCATCCATGATCCAGAACGGTGCCTATGTTGAGGTCAGCGAGGAGGACTTCGGCCCGGATCAACGCTGTGACTTTCTCATGGACTTTATGCAGCGAAAAGCACGGGCCGGGGAACCCTTTATTGCCTACTGGCCCACGGTGATCCCGCATGGGCCCTACTCGACCACCCCGGATGCCGGGGCGGTGATGGATATCGAGTTGAAGAAGCCCGATGTCCGCGGCATGGGCAAGGCGGACAAGACCAAGGCGATGGCCGAGTACAATCGCCAACAGGATATGCGCTTCGTCAACCTGGTGGAGTACATGGACAAGCTCGTCGGGAAGCTGATCGGGCAGGCGAAGTCCCTCGGGATCTACGAAAACACCTATTTCATTTTCTGTGCTGACAACGGTACCGCGGTAACGGCCAAAGACCGGGGGGTCGAGCGCGGGGTGCACGTACCCTTCGTGGTAAAGGGGCCGGGCGTGCTCAAGCGCGGGGCAAGCGACGAGTTAACCGACTTTGCAGACATCGCCCCGACCCTCCTGGACATGGCGGGCATCCCGTATCCCGGTGACGTGGCTTTCGATGGAAAAAGCCTGCTCCCCTTTCTGCATGGCAAGACCGGGCAGCACCGCAAGTGGATCTACGCCTACACCGGGACGGTGCAGGTCCTGCGCACGAAAACGCATTTACTCGAAGCGCGCGCGCCCTTCCTGGGCAAACCGGATGGCCGCCTCTACTACACGGGCGACAGGCGCTTCGGGCGAAGGTACAAGCGGGCGGACAAGGACCCGGAACACGCCTCGGCCAGCAGGCTCTTTGCAACCGTGCTGGGGGGCATCCCTTCCCATCTCGAGGAAGGCCACCCCTTCTGGACCAGCAAACACGGAAAACGATGGCTGGAGCAAAACGACAAAGACGAAGTGGCGCGAAAGCAACTGTACAATCACCCGGACTACGCGTTCTACGACGAGACCGACTGATCGGCCGGGGTGGGAACCCCGTTGTTTCTGCCGGGGGCCCTGCCGATGATGGTCAAACAGAAGCAGCCATGATGATGGCTCCAAAGACCACTATCGCATAAATAAGCCCCCCAATAAGCCCCAGGTATCCAAGCCAAAGTCCCCAGGTCGCCATGCCGCTACCAGCCAGCTGGTTCCCCGATCGCCTGATTTCACCCATTGCGAGGTGGCCGAGAATGACCCCCACCAGTGATATACACATCAGGGAGCATACCAGGCTCGCAATGGCCAGGCCGCTGGTCCCCGCAGCCACCGGCGGGGCAAGCGGTGGAGGTGCTGCAGCTGGTGCAGGTGGCACCGGGCTAAGGCCAGGCCCAGGGTGCCCCGCTGGGGTCGGCGGGTTCGCCTCCTGCGCGAGCGTGATCATGCTTGCCGTCATGCCCCGACCCGCCAGGCGCGCTTCCACTTCCGCTTCGCTTTCAGCATGCACGGAACCCGAAACCTCTTCGCCCTCCGCATTTACGGCAACAAATCGATATTTCGCCATATAGACCGCCTCCGCCTTGGTAAGAGCTTGTTCGCTGCCACCGCTCGACCAGCATCAAACAGGCGACCTTAAA
>JAYGFS010000289.1:0-7937 GCA_046581765.1 Verrucomicrobiota bacterium | reverse complement strand
GGCATTCAGGGGGCCGAACGGCGACGGCATCGCCCCGGATCAAAGAGCCCCTGTCCGCTGGAGCGAAACCGAGAACATCCGGTGGGCAAGGCCCCTGCCCCAACCCGGGAATGGCAGCCCCATCGTGCTTGGCAGCCAGGTCCTGTTGAGCGGTTCCGTTGACCCTGACGGCATGCGGCGAGGCCTGTACAGCTTTGAAACGGCAACCGGAAAACAGCAATGGGTCCGGACGATTAACCTGCACCGGAAAATGCCCACACATAAAACGAACCCCTATGGCGCGAGCACCCCGGCATCCGACGGGAAGACAGTCGTGGTCTGGCACGGCAGTGGCGGACTCCACGCCTACGACATGGGAGGCAAACCGAAATGGCAGCGCGCCTATGGTGAATTTCAACACATGTGGGGCTATGCGAACTCACCCGTCATCCACGCGGACAAGGTGATCCTGTACACCGGACCCGGCATGAAGCGAAGCTTCGTCACCGTGCTGGATCTCCAGAGCGGGGAAACGACCTGGGAGAAGGACGAGCCCTTCACCGGTACCGGGGAAAAAAATGACCAGGGGCAATACCTTGGATCCTGGTGCACACCCACGATTCATGAGGGCCAGGTCCTGCTCGCCCTGCCAACGCGCATCAATGCCTACGACCTGGCAAATGGTGAAATCACCTGGACCTGCGACGGAGTCGCGCACAGTCGTGGAGACCTCGGTTATTCATCCCTGGTGCTGTGCGGCGACATCGTTTTTTATACGGGTGGTTTTCGTGGCCCGATGCTGGCGGTAAGAACAACCGGCAAGGGTGATGTGACCGGGGACCGGCTGTTCCGGGTGGAAAAACAACCCCAGAGCATTGGTTCCGGCGTATTCGTAAACGGATATATTTACCGGCCCAATGCCGGCCCGGGCACGATTGATTGCATCGACCCGAAAACGGGCGAGATTCGCTGGAGTGAACGTGCGGGAGATGCGTTCTGGGCGTCGATTATCATGGTGGGCGAGTATCTCTATGCGACCAGCCAGGACGGCAGGACAACCGTGTTCAAGCCGAACCCGGAACGACTGGAAAGCGTGGCGACAAATGCCCTGAAGGACCGGGTGAATGCCACGCCGGCATCCGCAAATGGACGCTTGTACATCCGGGGATTTAAGGCGCTTTATTGCGTGGAGTAGCCCTACTGAAAGACAAGCCGCAGGTCCTTGCGCTCAAGGCGCTGGACGGCTTCGGGGCTCATCTTTGTATTCCATAGATACAGTTTTCGCAAGGCGGGAAGCTTTTTGAGCACCGCGACCGAGGCATCGCTGACCTGGGTGCTGTGGAGGTTGAGGTATTCCAACCGGGTGGCCGAGTTCAATTGCTTCAGCAGGGTGTCATCAAGATTCGTGCGCTCCAGGTGCAGCACCAGCAGGAGGTCGAGGCTGTTGGCGAAGGCAAGCGCCTCGGGCGTAAGTTGAGCGTTCGAAAAATCCAGCCAGCGGATTTGCGACTCCCATGTCTTCAATCGATCAAAGACGGATGAATCCAAGGCTACGGAGGAATGGCTGAACAAGACCCGTAATCCGCCGCCCTCCCATATGAGGGGTTCGACAAACACGCCGTTTTGCTTCAACCAATCGATATTCCGTTTATCCGTTCCCACCAGCGGTTCGAAAAAGCGGGTGTAGTGATTCTCCCCTCCCCGGGCAAGCTTGCTCTTGGGTGGCGGAAAATGCGCCCCGTCGGAAATCCACTTGCGCAAGGCCTCGATCTTCTCCCTCGGCACCCGCCCCTTTTCTTCGGGCGGCATGACATCCTCATCATCTTTTGCCAGCAATATGCGGACCATCAACTCACTTTTGGATGGATTTCCAGGCACGATCACCGGGCCGTTCTCGCCACCGGCCATGATCAACTTCGTGCGATCCAGTCGCAGGTCGCCCTTCTGCTTTTGAGGGCCGTGACAACCCGTGCAATGATTGGCGAAGACCTGCTCGACGTTGTCTTTGAACCAGGCTTCCTCCTCCGGCGACATGGACCGGGTCAGATCCACCCCCATGGGCTTGTGCAATTCAGCCACTTCGGACGCGGACATTTCCTTCTCCCCGGCCTCCGCCACGGGCGCATCCCAGGGAGCGCCGCTATCTACCCACTGAATCAATGCGAGGATTTCCTGGTTGGTCAATCGCGACTTGGTCTTCGCCGGTGGCATGACGTCGTCATCCGCAACCGGGAGACGAATGCGGTAAACCATTTCGCTTTGGTCCGCGTGCCCGGCAACCAGAACATTGTCACTTTCCTTGCTGCCCTTGAGCAAGGCGGCAAGGGAATCGACGCGCAAGTCCCCCTTCTGCTTTTCGGGCCCGTGGCAATCGAAGCAGTGCTTCTCCAGCACAGCGTGGGCCCGGGTGAAGAGGAGCTTCTGGACCGGCGTCTGGGCCGAGCCCGACAGGCACAGCGACAGGAGAAGCCCGGAAACATACCGTGGAAAGGGAGATGCTTCAGCAGGCTGAGGCATGCCAGGGCGTGGCGTACAAGGCATCAACGAAACTTTCCGCTCAACCAAACAGGTCGACGATGGGGGTGCCGGTATCGGCCACGGTGAAGGGTCGTTTACTCGGCGAATAAACGATCTCGTTGTAGGGCAGCCCCATACCATAGGCGATGGTCGCATTGAAATCGGGAACACCCACCTTGTTTTCGACAATGTTGGCTCCCTTTTTATCCGTCTTTCCGTACACCTGTCCGCCGCGGATACCCCCGCCGGCAAGCAGGCCGGAAAAGGCCTTGGGAAAATGATTTCGCCCGGCGTTGCCCGAAATATTCGGGGTCCGGCCGAATTCGGTTGCAAGCACAACCATGGTTTCGTCCAGCATACCGCGTAGCGAAAGGTCCTGCAACAAGGCGGAAAGAACCGTGTCCAGTTCGCCGACCTTCTCAGGAAGGGCATCGAAAATGTTATTGTGCATGTCCCAACCGCCGGAGCGAACCTCCACGAAACGCACGCCGTGCTCGACGAGGCGCCGGGCCAGCAGGGCCCCTTTCCCAAACCGGGACTCGCCATAACGGGCCTTCACGGACTTCGGCTCATCCTGGATGTTAAAGCCCTTGAGATCCGAGCTGCTCATCATCTTGAGCGCGTCCTTGTACATGTCGGTGTAGGCTTGGACCTCCTTCAGTTCGTACTTCCCATGAAACTGGGTGTCGAGAAAGCTGGTCAACTCCAGGCGTTTGTTAAACTCGTCCTGGCTGACCCCACTTGGTCGGCGGCTGTTCTTCAACCCCTCATCCGGACTGGCAATACCCAGCGCACCAAACTTGCTCGGCATGAAACCGGCTCCACCGCCGACGCTTTCCTGTCCAACAAAGACCGCGGCGGGCAGATTCTTGTTGATCGGACCACTCAGGCGGGAGATCCATGACCCCATCCTCGGATGGATGATACTCGCGCGTTGCGCATAGCTCGTATGCATGAAATACGATCCCGGACCGTGCGCACCCTGGGTTGAGCTGAGCGAATTGACCACGGCCACCTTGTCCATTTGCCTGGCGGTCTTTTCCAGCCAATGGCCGAGGCGGATGCCATCGACATTGGTCGGGATGGTTTCGGTTTGGGCCATGACCCCCTTGTCATCCTTGGGGTCGAAGGTATCCACGTGGCTCATCCCCCCACCCATATAGAGATAGATCACGCTCTTTGCGGTGGGCTTATTGTTCAGTTGCGAAGCGGCAAGGGTTCCGGTCGGATCGTCGGTGGGAACAAGCGCTGCCGGTGCACCGCCGGCTTGCGAAGTCGATTGCAGGCCCTCATCCGCCCGTCCACAGCCCGTCAATACGCCGGCACTGACCCCGAGGAAGGCACGTGCGGCGTGGGACATGAAGTCGCGACGACTCCGCTCATCCAGGCGATTCAGCTCGTTGTTCATTTCATCCTCCAGACATTTACTCGATAAAGCGATACGGTTGCGAATTCAGTACGGCCCATAGCACGCGCTTGATGCCCGCCGGACCCTGGTCGACTTCCCGGGTCATCACCTCTAGTTCCGCCGGATAGGGATACCGGCTGTAGGTGCACAGGAAAATGGTCTCCACTTTCTCCCTCGGAGTCGAGGCCTCGGCCAACTCCTTGTACATGACCGCCTGGGGCCGGGTCAGCATGTAATCAAGCATCTTGCTGTTATTCATCAGGGTCAATACCTGGGGGATACTGGCTTCCTGGTTGTCGTTCTCCGTCATCGCGCGATCCGACTGGCCAAACATGCTGAGAAAGGATCCCGCGGGAGCCGGCGAAGGCTGCTCCGCAGCCCGGTAGAAGCTCCGGTCGAAAGCATACCAGGGATCCTTTTCCCGGCGCTTCCGCAAAATGAAGGCCTTGCGTTCCTTGCTCCCCATCTTTGCCATTTGCGCCTTCTCCTTGGCGGAGAAAACATCCACCGGCCCCTTCGATTTGTATTTCCCGTTCATGGGGACCATGCTCATGCTGTCCATTTTATCCATCATCGCCGGGCTGACGCCCTTGGGATTCTTGACCCCGGCCCGGGCCATCAAGGACACGTAGATTTCTTGAGGCTTCATCTTCAGGGTCGCCTTGCCCTGCTCCGCGATGGCTGCATCCTGGCGAAGCAACCCCGCATTGGTCCGGTGATCCACATCGGGGAGGATCATGGTGAGCACCGAATCCCAGATCTGCTCCGCGGTCATGCGCCGCAGGAGCGGGCCAGCAAAGGAATAGCCATCGACCGGGTTGACATCCTCGCGGTAGGCCTCGCGTTCAAAGAGCCGGGTCTTTATCAAGACCTTGAGATAGGTCTTGGTGTCAAACTCGAGCGTGACCAGCAACTTGGAAAGAAAGGTCATCAACTCCGGGTTAAAGGGCCGGGAGTTTTCCTTGATATTGTCCACCGGTTCGATCAGGGCCAGGCCGAAGGCTTCCTTCCACAGCCGGTTCGATATATTCATCGCAAAACGTGGATTCTGCGGCGAGGTGAACCATTTCACGAAAGGGGCGATCGTCGTGGCATTCCTCTGGTTGCTCACCCTTGCCTCATTTCCGAAGGGCGTGCTCGGGCGAACGATGGTATTCCCCTTCGCATTCGCGTAAGCATAATCCTTCGGGAACTTCAGTCGCCGGGCCGTCTCCTGTGTCCCGCTCTGGAGGGGGTAGTCGATCATGTTCTGGCGAAGGCGGCGATGCTCGCGATCAAATTCACGAATCCCCTGCTTGCCGAGATTCTGCACCATGATCTTCTGGGCTCCACGGACATTACTCAATTCCTTGTGTCGTAAGCGGGTCACCATGGGATAGGTATAGGCCGCCATCTCGTAGTATTCCTTCTGCGTCCATTTATCGAAGGGGTGATCATGGCACTGGGCACAGACGATGGAGGTACCCAGCAGGGTCTGGGTCATAACCGCCAGGTTGTCCAGCGGCATATTGGGATCACGCCGGTAGAAGCCCACCGCCGGGTCCTCCCAGTAGTACCCTTCCGCGGAGAGCAGGTCCTGGACAAAATGATCGTAGGGCTTATTCTCGCGCACACAATCCTTCACCCACTGCGCGTAATAGGCACCCCCGTAGTTGCGCCCGGGGTTGCGGGAACGAATGCGCAGAAGGTCCGCGTAGTAGTTAAACATGTGATGAACGTATCCATCGTGTTCAAAGAGATGGTCAATCAACTTGTCGCGACGATGAATATCCTGGTCGTCAAGAAAGACCTGTGCTTCGCCTTTCGTCGGCACGCGCCCGATCACGGTGAGGTAGGCACGGCGCAGGAAGGTGCCGTCGTCCGCCACGGGATTCGGCTTAACGCCCTGCTGCTTGTACCACCGGTCCATCATCTGGTCGATCCGGCCCACGGCCTCCTTGAGCATGACCGGCGAATGCCGCACCTCCGGATTGGCGTTTAATGAATCGAGCAGCGGCGCGTGTTGGACGATGTACTCCTGGTCCGACTTCGAGAAAAACGTAATCGGCAACTGCACCTTTCGCTCGGAAACACTGTGCAGTTCCACCATCTCACCACGCAAGCCGATGAGGTCGGCCTCAAAGGATTTTTCATTCGTGGTGTGGTAGACACGACGCGGGATCCGTTCGGCTATGCTGAGATCCTTGCTCACGTTCTCGCGGATATAGCGTTGATCGCGATCGGACAGCATCGCGATCCGCAAGGTATTGGTCTTGCCCGCCTTGTTCTGGACCTTGACCAGCTCGCCGTTCCATCCGAGAATCTTGAGATCAGCCTTTCGGCCCTTCCGGTCCGTGAGTACGCGGGCGTCGACGGAAAAGGTGACCAGGCAGGCGAGGATAAACAGGTAGATCGATTTCATGGCTTGCTTATATATACGCCGTTTTCGCAGCAAATTTTGGGCCGTTCGACAAAAAAGACAAGGTAATTGCAGGATATGTTCCGGGAAAGGACCCCGGGCAGGCCCGCTATAGGGTGAAACGGATAGCCGGCAGGAAGACCACCGGTGCACGAAGGGTCCCAAGCGTCAATCCGGCAGGTCGATCAGGGCATCATGCGTGAGCTCAAACGCCGCAACATCCGGCGCATGCTCGAGTGTCTGGGCGATATCGTCCAGGCCCTTGACCATGGATTCCTTGACCGCGGCGTCGAATGCATACCGGTAGACCCGATTTTCGTCCGCAAGAAAGGTGATCGTCTGGGCCGGGAGATCCACGCTGGCCTCGAGGCCCTCGTTTGCCGCGACCAACTGGAAGATCTCCTCGACCTCGGCCTCGTTCAGCTCAATCGTCAGTAACCCGTTCTTGCCACAATTGTTTCGAAAGATGTCGGCAAAGCCGGGCGTGCGGGCATCGCCCTTTCCCTGGGCGGGAGCCACTACGACACGGTAGCCGTCTTGCGCGAGGGCCCATACGGCATGTTCGCGACTGGAACCGCAACCAAAGTTGTTGCGGGTGATCAGGATGGACTTTCCTTCAAAACGCGGGGCGTTGAGCTCGAAGTCAGGGTCCGGATCGGCGTGATCATCATAGCGCCAATCGAAAAATAAACTGGGCCCGAAGCCCGTGCGCTTGATGGACTTCAGGAACTGTTTCGGGATGATCTGATCCGTATCCACATTGGCACGGTCCAGGGTGGCAACAATTCCACGGTGGGTCGTAAAAGCCTCCATCAACTCCAATTCCTTATGTCAACAAAGTGTCCCTCGATGGCGGCGGCCGAGGCCATTTCGGGTGAGACCAGGTGCGTGCGACCCTGGCGGCCCTGACGACCTTCAAAATTCCTGTTCGAGGTAGATGCGCAGCGTTCCTGCGGCGAAAGTTGATCCGGATTCATGGCCAGGCACATGCTGCAACCCGCCCAGCGCCACTCGGCACCGGAGGCTTTAAAGACCTCATCCAGGCCTTCAGCCTCTGCCTGTTCGCGCACCGCCTGGGACCCAGGTACCACCAGGACCCTGACCCCATCAGCCTTTTTCCGGCCCTTGAAAATGCTGGCAGCGCGACGAAGATCCTCGATCCGCGAGTTGGTGCAACTGCCGATAAAGACGGTTTCGACCCGGACATCGGTCATCTTCTTGCCCGCCTCCAGGCCCATGTAATCCAGGGCCTTCTGCGCGTCGGCCTCGGTGTACCCGGGGACATTGCGGGTGTCCGGGATCGGCTGGTCCACATCGATGACCATGCCCGGGCTGGTGCCCCAGGTAACCTGGGGCGCGATCTCACCCGCATCGATCGTCAAGCTGCGATCGTATACCGCATCCTCGTCCGTCGGCAGATCCTTCCAGATCGCCATCGCCTTGTCCAGCCCCTCACCCTTGGGGGCAAAGGGGCGATCCGCCCCGGTGATATAATCGAAGGTAACCTGGTCAGGAGCAATCAGGCCGGCACGCGCACCGCCTTCAATACTCATGTTGCATATGGTCATGCGGGCCTCCATGCTCAGGCTGCGCACGGCCTCGCCACAGAATTCCTGCACGTAGCCGGTGCCCCCG
>JAYGFS010000182.1:0-2474 GCA_046581765.1 Verrucomicrobiota bacterium | reverse complement strand
GGTGCTCTCGGCCAGTCCGTCTTCATCGAGTTGCCTGAGCATCGAGCCGACTTTTCGGTCAACCACCTGGGCCGTTTCCAGGCCGTTCGCCCAGTCACGCCTCACCAGCGGGAGGTCCGGGTAATAGGGAGGAACCTTGACCTGGTCGGCATCGATGGGTCGTTCCGGGTCGCGGACAAAATTGCGGTGGGTATCGGCAAAGGTCGCCTGCACGTAAAACGGTTGTCCTGCTTTCCGGTTCTTCCAGCTGGTCCCCATGAACAACTTTTTCTCCGTGGTGAAATTACAGTCCGTTTTCTTGCCCGCCATGGTGGCCGTGTAATACCCGGCTTCCGCGAGCAGCTGCGGGATGGGCTTGATCCCGTGGGGCAGGGGTTTCTTCCTGGCCGTGCGATGTTGGTTCGCGCCGATATAGTTCTGGTGAAAGCCGGTCATCATCGCTGAACGCGAGGTGGAGCAGACCGGCGAGGTGGTAAAGGCCCATTCATACCGGATCCCTTCCCCCGCCAGCTGGTCGATATGTGGTGTATGGATCAGCGGCGTACCGTAGCAGGAGAGGTCGGTCGACCAGTCCTCGATCATGATCCACAGGATGTTGGGTTTTTCACCGTTCCAGCGCAGGTCCGGATCCTGCTGACCGGGCGGGGCTGCACGCAGGTTGAAGACCGAAAGGAGCGAAAATATAAAAGGTAGAAGTGGTCTCATGCCCCTTCTCTTGCCAGCTGGGGACCGGATGCTCAAGTGTATATCGCGCCTTGCCGAAAGGGGTTCGTAATGGGTCAGGCAAGCAGGCTTGTGATCACCTTTCCGGAGGCATCGGCCAGGCGGTGGTCCCGCCCGGGATGGCGATAGGTCCGGGTTCCAGGGGGCTCCCCGTCAGGGGGCCTCCCAGTGGATGGGAATCGTTGCCTGCGGGTAGGCCAGGATCGTGAAGCTGCGGGTTGCCGGCTTGTTGAAAAACTGCCCATCGGCAAAGTCGAGCAGGGCCAACCAGTCCTCCTCACCCTGTGCATGTCCGCCTTCGCGCCAGTGAAGGCCCTGGCGGCCCTTGGCATCCAGCCATTCAAATACAACATCGGCCGCCCGGGCCGTCAGCTCGGTGCCGTAGGGATTGGCCCAGTAGTCCTGCCGGGCGTGGGCATTGACCAAGGCGCGTGGGGCGATGAGGGCCTTGGCGGTATGGGCATCAAAGGGCAGGCGATTCTCGTGGCCGGCACATGCATGGAACCGGGGCACCCACCAATGCGAAAAGGGCTTCCTATGGTGCGATATCTGCTGGGGTTTCTGCCCTGTTTCAAAGTAGCGAAGGCTTCCCGTGCCGCCTGTTCCAGATGAATTCGGGGCGGTGATGGCGACGCGCTCGTCGTACATTCCCGCGCACAGGGCGGTTTTTCCCCCGCGGGAATGCCCGGTGACGACCAGGCGTTCCATGTCGGCATGTCCGAGCCGGTCAAGTGCGTCGATGACCACGCCGTGGGCCCAGGCCCATGCCGCGATGGTGCCCCAGTCGTATCCCGGGTAGAGCGGAAACACGCCGCTCGTGCGATTCCCGGGTTTGTCATCCGCGACTTCCTCCCGGTTAAATTTACAGAGCAGGTAACCGCGCTCGACGGCATGGCGGGCGGCCACCCGGTCGTTGCGCCCGCTCTTGTTGTCTTCCTCGAAAAACACCCGGCCATTCTTCACGATAGCGGGGTAGCGCTTATCGGCCCGGGGCCGGATCAGGCTGAAGTGGAATCGCAAGGCCTTCCCCTTGCGGCTGAGGTGGATGGCGTACGTTTCCTGTATGGCTTTTCCTTCAAGAACCGGGTGATGATCCACTTGTTTCAGCCGGAGTTTTCCCGGGCGAGGCGGCATCTGCCCGTATTGGTAGTGCGCGAGCATGGCCTTGAGGTAGCTGCGCTGGGCGGGCCATTCCGCCGTGGATGTCAACCGGGTTCCGTCGGGCTTGAGGAAGGGGTCGGCCAGGCCTTCCTGTTTGGGCAAGTCTTTCACCGGGGGGAAGACGTATGGGGCCTCGGCCGCGTGGGTGGCATGAATGACCAGGCTGGTGAACAGGGTGAGGCGAAGGGGATGCATCATGCCGGGGCCTTGTGCGGCTCCCCCAGCGGGTGAGGATGGTAAACCCTGCGCGTGTCGGGGCGACTTTTGTCTATCGTGCAGTTGAAAATCATGGGTTCCGGGTTTCGCTTTCGTGCATGATTATTCGTTTTCCCGTCTTGCGCACAGCATACGCGTAACCGGCTGCTGATATGTTAAATACCTCGTTTTTGAAAGGTTGGCAATCCACTTCCCGTCCCAGGCCAGTCACGATTTAAGGAGGACTTATTCCGGTTTGACGAATTGCATGATCCCCTTGTAGCGGGTAGGATGAAACCGGCATCATGATTCAACGATCTTACACGTCGAACCCCTATTGGTGGATGGCATGGGGGGTACTCCTTGGCGCTCCGGCGCATGCGGATTCGGTTTCC
>JAYGFS010000174.1:0-2152 GCA_046581765.1 Verrucomicrobiota bacterium | reverse complement strand
AGAAACCGAGCAGGCAGAGATTCGAACAGATCGAAATCGTCACCGCTATTTTCTGTTCACGGGTCTTCCCGCCGCCGGGCCCCGGGCAATCACCCGGCCGCAGATATAATCGACCAGGGTGGAGCCCAACATGAGCACCACGAACAGCGGATTCGCCCAGCCGTAAAACCAGTAGCTGAGCAGGGTAAGGACCAGGTGCTTACACGTCCGCGGGACCGCGTAATATAAAATCAACGCCGCCGGGAGGAAGTAAAAGATAAATAAGTGAGAGCTGAATACCATCCTTGCGCTCTCTCAGGTCGAGTGGGGACAAGGGCTCACCGTGAAGGTATCCACCGTGCGTCGTGCTGCACGCTGAAACCTTTTTTCATACATCCGGGTGTTCTGCTGGCTCCCAGCCAAGGCGGGGTAGCGTGACCCACGCCAAGGACGCTCTCGTGTATTTCGTGGTTCCCGATCAGGTGTATCTACTGGTTCCATTAGAACCAATGCGAGCGTTCCTTGATCGGGATCGCCTTGGCGGACAGTGCTTCATCCGCATTCTGGTGGGCGATGTTGACGAGGATCCCCACCATCACCGCGGTCATGATCAGGCTCGATCCGCCGTAACTCATGAAGGGCAAGGCCAGGCCTTTCGTCGGCAGGCAACCGGTTACGACACCCATGTTGAGCAGGGCCTGGAAGGTAATCATGAAGGTGATGCCCAGGCCCAGCAGCTTGCCGAACTGGTCGTGCGCCTTTAGACTGATGCGTAAGCCACAGACAAACAGGCCGACGAAGAGCAGCAGCACAAACAAGGTCGCCCGCAAACCCCCGTCCTCACCGAGGACGGCGAAGATAAAATCCGTATGCGCTTCCGGCATGGAGTGTTCCTTCTGCATGCCGTTGCCGTATCCAACGCCGACGGTGCGCCCCATGACAAAGGCATGGATGGCACTGATCAACTGGTAGGCCTCCAGCTCCGCGTATTTCTCTGGATTGAGGAAAGCGACGATGCGCCGCATGCGAACCTCGTTCAGCATGACCAGGTAGGTGAAGCTCACCAGGCCAAGCGAAGACGCTATAACCATGTACCCGAGCTTCGAACCCGCCATGAACATGATGACAAAACCGACCGAAACCACGAGGAGCGTCGTGCCATAATCCGGTTCCAGCAGGATCAGTACGGCCAGCATGCCGAGCACACCCGCGGGAAACATCAAGCCCTTCCAGAAGGTACCCGCCTTGCGCTGCATGTGCGCCATCCAGGAAGCGACGAGGATGATGGACGTCAATTTGGCGATCTCGCTGGCCTGCAGGCTGAAGAACCCGAGGTCGAGCCAACGCTTGCTCCCGTTTACTTCCTTGCCCACGGCGAGGGTGATAAAGAGCAGGCCAAGCGACACAAAACCCAGTAAAAAAGCGGTCTTTCCGCTCCAGCACTGGTAATTCAATCGCGAAACGATAAACGCCGCCACCAGGGCGAGGACAGCGAAAACGCCTTGCCGAATGAGAAAATAATAGGGGGACCGGTAGCTTAATTCACCGATCGCCTGGCTTGCACTGGCCAGGATCATGATCCCGACAAACGACAGCACGAGGGCTATCGCAATCAAGGCTCTGGCAGTCTTCTCCATTTCTACGCGAACATGTCTTAGGGAAATGGCTGGAAAAATTCTGCCGACCTAGAAAATAGACGGCGGAATTTTTAAAGTCTGACCCGGCTTAACAACGGCCTTTGGATCCAGTGCGTTCAACGTGCGCACATCGTCGGCCGATACGATGAAGGCACGCGCGATATCTTCGAGCGTTTCCCCATCCTGAACCACGTATTCAAATGCTGGATCCAAGGTGAAAGGTTCCGGCGTGGCGGATGCTGGAGGTTCCGCCGACGGAAGTGACACTAAGGGGGATGCTCCACCCGCGGCAGCAGGCGTGCCTAGGTCACTGTTAATCAGGACCTGATCCTTGACATTATTCCTGGTTCCAACTGAAATGGAATTGATCTTCTGCACGCCACCTTCAAGCGGGTTCCCCGGGATGTGCCTGGCAGGTTTTTTAGGTGCGAAGATGCCGGTCGGTGCCGCACCTCCAGGAATCACGATGGTCTTCCCTTCGTAAATCCTGTCGTCGCTCATGTTGTTGGCCGCACGAATAGCCGAGACGGTAACCC
>JAYGFS010000153.1:0-7939 GCA_046581765.1 Verrucomicrobiota bacterium | reverse complement strand
ATACTGCTCGTTCCGAATCAGGGGGTGCAGGCGAAGGAACTCGGCAATAACGCCCTGGGATTCCAGCCAATCCGTATACGCGGCATAGGCCCGGGAAATGAAGGCTGGGTCATCCGAGTTCGACCAGGGGCCGCCGTACCCATAAGCGGTCTCAATATCGTACAACTCTTCTCCATAAGGCTGCAGGAGAAAAGCGTGCAGCCATAGCTGCTCACCCTGCTCAAAAACCGCGCAGGTTCCTCGCGTTCCCGGCTCGAAAGCGAACAGGGATACATAGGCCGGATCACCGTAGATGTCCCGGGCGGGGGGCGGAAGCCTCGCCAGCTTTTCGCGCCAGGCTTCACCATCCCTACTTGCATCAAACACCTCAAACATGGCTTTTCGATAATCGGAACACATTCAGGAGAGGCTTCCGATAATCGGAAGAACAGAAAAATACGACGGGCATCCCATGCGGATTGGATGCCCGTGTTCCCGGGCTAATAGTCGAGCGGCATCCCGATTTCCACCGCGGGCACACCGGCAACCGTCGTATTCGGCCGGACGTCGCGGATCACGACCGCACCCGCTCCGACCACGGCACCTTCACCGATCCGGATTCTCTGGCGAATCACCGCACCAATACCCACGTGTACCCCGTCCTCGACCACGACCTCGCCGGCGAGCATCGCCCCGGTCGCAACGTGTACATTATCCCCGACCACGCAACTGTGTTCCACGATGGCCCCGGTATTGATAATGCAGTTTTCCCCGATCTGGGAATGAGACTGCACGATGGCTCCCTGGAAAATTGTTGCCCCGGCGCCGATCACGGCCGACACCGCAATATCCGCACGGGGATCGATCACGTGGATGAATTCAAAGCCCAACTTGCAGAACTGTCCGTAGATCCGGGTGCGCAGGCTGGTAGAGCCGGTGCTGCGGACGCCCATGAAGGCATGCTTTACCCCGCGCTGCAGGATCTCGGCCATCTTGTCCTGGCTCAAGATCGGCAAGCCGTACTTTTCCGTCTCCACCAGCTCCGGGTCGATTTCCACCAGGCCGATGGCTTCGTACACCCGCTGCATCTTGAGCACATCCAACATCACGCCAACGTGACCACCGGCTCCAATTCCTACCGCTTTAATCATCGTATCTCCCGTACTAATTGAAAAGCTTCCGCATACGCCACGCTCACCGCCCCACCGCGCACCCGTGCCTGCGCCCGGAGCATCGAGAGACTGCGCGGCAACGGATCGGGATGCAGCTCGGCCTCGTACAAGGCCATGATTTCCAGCTTGCGTTCAAGTTGCTCGGTGATGTCCTCATACACGTTCGGAAGAAAAGCGTTATCGGCAAAGGGTGGTGCAGCCTCGGTTTCGCTGGCGACTTCCATCATCAACACCCGACGCACGCCGCGTTCACGCATATAGAAAGCCTTGAAAACCGCCTGGCAGGCGTCGAAAACCACCCGGTGATCCGAGTGTACGTCGCTGCGGTTCGGTAGGTACACCGTCTCTGGGCGCAGGGCCTTCACCGCGGCTTCGATCGGCGCAATCAAGTCCCCCAGGGGCAGCGTTTCCAGCAAGGTAGCCGGCAAGCCTGCCCAGGTCATGGAACTGAACGGATACGCCGTGTTGGCCCGCTCGACCTGTTCCTTCTGCTGCTGATAAACGGAAGCGGGCACCCCGGGTGCCTTGGCCGCGGTAACAATCAGCCAGTGGACCTCCTCGCCACGGGCGAGGTGCTTGAGCAGCGTCCCCCCGGCGCCGAGCGTTTCATCGTCCGGATGGACGGCTACAACCAGTACACTCATCAGTAACTAATATCCTTATTCAGCAATTTGGTGTCCAGCTCCAACTCGGCCAACAATTGGGCGATCCGCGGACCGGCCTGACCATCGCCAAAGGGCTGGGAACAGTTCGCGACCTGCTGCTTCATCGCGTCGTCGTTCAGGACCTGGTCGATCATCTCGGTGATCGCTGCCCGGTCACTGGGTACAAAAAAGACGTTCTCACACTGGATACGGTTCGTCTGTCGGGCACCGGCATTGATGGCCGGAAGGTGAAGGTACGGGGCCTCAAACAGGCCCATGCTGGAATTTCCGACCAGGGCTGAGGCCATACGAAGCAGGTTCACAAAAGGAATTTCGGGCACATTCCGAAAAATCTCAACCCGGGCGTGTCCCCGGTAGCCCTCAATGACCTCGATGATGGCCTGGCTGCCTGCATCCGAATTCGGGTAGGAGACAAAAACCTGGAGCCCACTGGCAAGTGCCGCGGCCAGGGTCTCTTCCATGTAGGCCCCACTGTTTTCCACGTCGGAGGAAAGCGGATGCTGAACCACCACCAGGTACTTGTCATCCACCGCCTCCACGCCGAGTGCCTCCGCCAGGGCCTCGCGACTCAATTCCGGGGTGAGGCGCAGGCGGTCCAGGCCCGAGCTCCCCACGTTGAGGACGCGAAAGGATTCTTCACCGGCCTGGATCAGGCGCGCACGCGAAGCCTCGTGCGTGGTCAACAGTACATGGCATAAGCGGGAAACCGCATGACGCACCATGTCGTCCACATTGCCGACCACGCGGTCCCCTGCCCCGTAATGCACCGAGGGCAGGTGCAGGTAAGCCCCACAGAGGGCTATCGTGATCGCCTCCTCGCGATCCATCGGGACAAACAACACATCCGGTTCTTCCCGGGCTACGATTTCAGTCAACTCCACCAACTGCCTGGCCAGGCCACGCAGGCGGTCGACCCTTGCGTCCGAGGCGATAAGGTTATCGATGCGACCGACAATAGGGTACGCATCGGATTCGACATCCTGCATCGTGCCACCATGCTGTTCCGACAGGTGCGCCCCGGCAACCACGAGCCGCAGTTCCAGTTCCGGGTGATCCATGATGGCCTGGTATACCGGGCGAAGCAGGTAATAATCCGATCGCCCACCGGTAATGGCGAGGACCTTACGCATCGCTCAAGGGCCCCCGGTAACCCGCGTCCCATGCATAGGGCCGGAAGCGAATGCCCTGGCGACGGAGGATGTTGCGGACTTCATGTGCGATCCGGTCCCCGGCATCGCCAGTGAACGTGCGCTTGACACAATCGAATTGCCAGGTCTGGCCTGAATGCGAAAGCTGGATAACCCGCGTCTCCTCCACCTCAAGGGTAAAGCTGACCGGACAGCCCTTTGCCTTGAGCGCTTCGCCCATGGATTGCACCAGGGCCTTCAAGCGTAGCAGCTGCTGCTCCGGGCTCAATGGCCGCTTGATGCCCCTCCGTATCACCTTGGCCGGGACCCCCCCGGCCATGCATTCCGGGGGGAGGTCATCGACCAGGGTGGAATTGGAAATCACCACCGACCCGGCACCGACGGTGACGCCGGGCAAAATCTGGCAGCCTGCGCCAACCCAGGCGCTTTCACACACCCGAATCGGCTCAAAGGTACTGTGATACCCATCCAGGATACTCTGCCAGAAGCCATGGGTAAACAGGCAGGACCCGGGACTGAGCGCGCTCTCGGCCTCGAGAAGCACCTCTCGGCAGGTGTTGATGGATGCCCGGGAGCCGACAAGGCTTGCGGGACCGACGAGCAGGCGCGAGTCGGCATGGGCCCCGCCGGCAAGGTCCACGACGACTTCGCCGCCGATCAGGGCACCTTCGCCCAGGATAAATTCCTCGGTAACAATATGGGTGCCCGCAGCAATCCTGGCCCCGGCACCGACGAACACATGGGGTGCATCGATCGTCGCATCCGCGGACACCGTTGCCTCGGGGGATATCCAGGTTCCACCCTGGGCAGTCATCTTTTCGCGGGCGGCGAGCACCCAGTCGAGCTCGGCGCTGTCCACGAGGGCCGGTCGTGCATCGGGCGGGCGCACGGGCAACGGGGAGCTGCGCCGGGCTTCGAGGCGCTGCCGGGCCGTCAGGCGCGGTGCGGCCACGGGCATTTCCGCAGGTGCCGCTTCCGGAAGGGCTTCATCCGCGGCATCACTCAGGATGATCATGGACGCGCCCACGCGGACCATCTCCCCTTCAACGCCCAGGATGCTGCGGACGTATCCGGACGATGCAGCACACAGGTCTTCCGCTGACTTGGTCGACTCCAGGCTGCAGAGCACATCACCCGGCCGGACCTGTTGGCCCAGCTGCACCTTCACGGAAGCGAGCAGCACCTCGTCCTCGTTCGCGTTTATGCGGGGAATTTGAATGTCGGTTATCATGCGTGATACCGGTCGACGGTACGGATGACCGCATCGATGATGTCCTGCTTCTGGGGGAGCACCTGCTCCTCGAGGCCACGGGCTGCGGGAATGGGCAGGCTGCGCGCGCCAACCCGCTCGGGTGGCGCTTCCAGTGAAATGTCACTCAGGCCGGCGATGACTTCTGCCCCCCAACCGTGTGCACCGATGCCCTCTTCGACAACAACCACGCGGCGGGTTGTCATTACCGATGCGCGCAGGGGCTCGAAGTCGATGGGCGAAACCTGGTGGACCATGAGGATTTCACCATTCAGTTCCTCCTCCTCATGGAGGTAGGCCACCGCCTCGAGCACGAGGGAAAGGTTATCCCCATACGTGAGTATACTGAAATCAGGCCGGTCCCCGCCAATGGTGAGGGTCGGGACCAGTGCATCGCTTTTTCGCATGGCCAGCTCGCCCGGTTCAATGGCCTGGCGCGCGTACAATAACTTGTTCTCCACGAAGAGGACCGGCGTATCGATATCTTCAATGGCAATCCGCAACAAGGCCCCGGCATCAAGGACCTGCGAAGCCGCCAGCACCGTCAGCCCCGGCACGCCGAGAAAATGTTTTTCCAGGGTCTGGCTATGGGTCGGCCCGTACCCGCGGCGGCCGCCCATGGGGGTACGGACCACGATCGGCACAGCGAGTTCCTGGTTGTACATCCAGGTCATTTTCGACGCCTGGTTAATCAGCTGGTCGGCAATCAAGGTGATAAAATCACCGAACATGATTTCTACTACCGGGCGATAACCCTGGAGCGCCAGCCCGGTGCCCAGGCCAACGATTGACGCCTCGCTGATGGGCGTCGTGATCACCCGGTCGGGAAAGGCTGTCGAGAGACCCTTGGACACCTTGAAGGCCCCGCCGTACGGGTCGAGTACATCTTCACCGATGAACAATACGTCCGACCGCTCCGCCATCACCGCGTGGAGGGACTGGTTCAGTTGTTCGACAATACGCATGACCTTACAACTTCACGGCCTCCCCAGCCGCATCGCAGGCGGCCAAGGCACGGTCCAGGGCGTCCCGCACCCAGGCCTCCGCCTCGTCGAGCTGTTCTGCATTCAGGCGCGCGGACTGGACACGTAACGGGTCCTTCTCCTGGTACGCGCGTACTTCATCCTCGTCACGGGTGTCATCGCCCTTGCTGTGGGCAGAAAACCGGTAGGTATGCATGACCGCCCAGTAGGGCTTGCGCTCGAGTCGAACCGCCTCGATCGCGCGGCTGGACCAGACAAGGAGTTCCTCCACATCGGTCGTGTCGATTTCGTCCGCCCGGATGCCGAAAGGCCGGGCGCGGTCGACGATCGAGCCGGCCACCCCCAGGTGAAGCGGCGTGCTCTGCGCGTAGCGGTTGTTTTCCACCAGGAAGAGGATGGGTAAATCCCACAGTGCAGCCATGTTCAACGACTCGTACAGGGTGCCCGCGCCCAGGGCACCGTCGCCGATACTGGCCACCGTGATCCCCTCGCCGCCCTTGAGTTTCTCCCCCATCGCCATGCCGCAAGCGATGGGGATGCCGCCCCCGAGCACGCCATTGGACTGGAAACGATCGTACTTGATATGCTGGCTGCCTCCACGCCCTCCGCACACCCCGTTGGCCGTACCCAGTATCTCGCCGAGCAGGCCATCGAGCGGACCTCCATACGCGAGGTAATGACCATGGCAGCGATGGCTGCTCACCACGAAGTCGCGCTGGCGATCGAGTTGCCCGACCAGGGCGACGGCATTGGCTTCCTGGCCGATACAGGTATGCGTGGTGCCACCCACCTTGCCGGCAGAGAACAATTCCAGGATCTTCTCCTCGGTCCGCCGGATAAGCAGCATATCCCGGTACAGGATCTGCGAAAGATTTTCTGTTGCTACAGGCATGGCTCTCAGTCGATGAAGTCTTCCAGTGAAATCTGCTGGCTCTTCGGGACGGGTTTCTTCAGGGTGCGGCCGAGCAGGTGGGACAGGAACGAAGCCGGTAAGCCCGTGCCCGGTTTTAACAATTCCACGTCCGTAGATGCCAGCAACGTGCCCGCGCTCAGGTCACACGCGGCGACCAGGCTACGCCGCGCCACCATCGCGATTTCCGCCTCCTTTTCCACCGGCAGCTTGAGACCGGAACCCAGCGCGGCTTCCACCTTGCGAACACCCAGCACGAGCTCCCTGAGTTCATCCGGGAGGAGCGAGGCCTGGTGATCCGGCCCGGGCAGGTCGCGATCCAATGTAAAATGCTTTTCGATGACACAGGCCCCCAGGGCGGCCGCCGCAAAGGCCACCTCGTTGCTCGATACGTGATCCGAGTAACCAACGGGGACATTAAAGGCCCGGGCCATGGTATGCATGGCCCGCAGGTTCACGTCTTCCGGTGCTGCCGGGTAGTTGGAGACACATTGCAGGAGGATCAACTCATCCGCTCCTGCATCCCGGAGCGTGCCCACGGCGGTCTCGACTTCGCCCAGGGTCGCCATCCCCGTGGAGAGGATGATCGGCTTTCCGAAGCGGGCAATATGCTCCAGGAAGGGCAAGGTCGTGACATCACCGGAGGAGATCTTGAACACCGGCAGGTCCAGCTCATCATTCAGGAAGGTGGCGCTGTCAAAATCAAAAGGAGTGGAAAGGAACAGCACGCCCTTGCTCGCGCAATAGGCCTGGAGCTCGGCGAAGGCATCATAACTCAGCTCCAGGCGGCGCCCCATCTCGACAAAGCTCTCCTCCTCTCCGGTGGTCTTCTTCTGGTAACTCGCTTTCGGCGTATAATCGGTGGTGACCTTTTCCGTAATGTAGGTCTGGAACTTGATGGCATCCACGCCGGTGTCGCAGGCCGCGTCCACGAGGTCCCGGGCGAGCGCGATCTCCCCGTTGTGGTTCGCGCCGGCCTCGGCAATGATGAAGCAGGGATGGCCGGGGCCTATCATGCGCTGGTTGATTTCAATCGTCATGGGAAAGGAACACCTCGTTCAGGCATCGTAGCCAAAAATCTTCTCGGCGAGCCCGGTGTACATGGCCGCCTGCTCCAGGGTGACCAGCGGGATGGCGGCCTCCAGGCTGGGCTGCAACATCACCGCAAGCTCTTCAGCCACGCCTTGCTTGACCCCGGGATAGGGAATCTCAAACTCCACCTTTTCCCAACTGAAGGTCCCCTTTCGCATGACGAACAGGTCCTCCATGGGGATGAGACGATAGGCGTTTTCCGGGGTCATCACGTCTATGCCCCAGCGTCCGGCGGACTGCCAGTCCGCCTGGTAGCTGAACAGGGCCCCGGACACGGTGCGACCCGCACCGTGGAAGCGATCTCCACTGGGATGCCAATCCAGGCCTCCCGTGCGATAGGTCTGCCACTCCTCCGGCATCCCGATGAGTGCGTGCGCCATGGAAATAACATGCAGCGAGTTGCTGCAGCCCCAGCGCACATACGAGTCCTCCGGGTTATTCCCGAAAGGAATGGAATCCACGAGCTCGGTGACCTGGTAATGACAGGAGGTCACGCCGCCCTCCGCCTTGGCCAGGGCGTGCAGCCTGGCGAAATTGGGATAGGTCACCCGGTTATAGGCGACCCGCACACGGGCACCGGACAGGGATCCCGCGAGCGCGTGCAAGCGCTTCGAATAGAGCGAGCAGGGCTTTTCCACCAGGATATTCGCCTGCCCGTGGCTCACGCAGCACTCGACCGCGGGAATGCATTCGTGCTCGGGCAGTGAAAGGACGACGAGGTCAAAAGGTTCCAGGTCCGGC
>JAYGFS010000104.1:0-6893 GCA_046581765.1 Verrucomicrobiota bacterium | reverse complement strand
GGTGCCGTCGCGCTCATAGCCATTGGATTCCGCGAAGCGCACCAGGTCGAGCCAGTGCCGACCCCACTTTTCCCCGTACTGCGGGCGATCCAGCAGGTCGTCGATGACCTTCTCCCACGCATCAGGGGACTTGTCCGCGATAAAGGCGACAACCTCCGCGGGATCCGGCGGCAAGCCGATCAGGTTGTAATAGGCCCGCCGAATCAAGGCTGCCCGGGTCGCGGGCCGGTTGGGCGTCAAGCCGTGGCCCTCGAGTTGATGCGCGATAAAGGCATCGATGGGGTTCCCCTGCCAGCGGGCATTCTTCGGCTTGGGTACGGTGGGCTGGCTGATTTTGCGATAGGCCCACCAGTTCCGATTGGCATCGTTCACCTCATTCTCAGCCGTCGACTTTTTCGGGGCCCGGTATCGCTCGGTATTGGGATTGAAAGGAAAGCCCAGCTCAGCCCACTTCGCGAGGACCGCCATCTTCTCCGACGGCAATTTGGCCTTCGGCGGCATCTGGTGGTCGTCGTCCCGGTAGCTGATCATCTCCAGGAGGAGACTTTTTTCCGGATGCTCCACATCGATCACCGCACCGACGTCGCCGCCCTCGAGCAGGTTCTTCCGGCTGGTCAGGCTGAGCCCGCCCTTGATCTTTTCCTCCCCGCCGTGGCACTTCATGCAGTGCTGTTCAATAATCGGCAGGACCTGGCTGTCGTAGAAGGCAACCCTGTCCCGCTCGGCCAGTTCGGCATGTACCGCCACGGAAAAACCCGCCAGGAAAATCAATCGAAGCTGCTTCATCATCACAAGGGTACTCACTTACGCAACATTTCCAACCGAACGCTGGAGGCGCACGCTTATTCTGTCAGCATGGACCTTCACCAGGCGACCCCATTCATCAAAATTCGAGGCCGGCAAACGATTTGCCGGCGCGGTAATCCAGATCGCCGCCACCGGGTAGCTGTTGACGTCGACGATAGCCGCCGCCACGCAATGCTGCCCTTCCATTTCCTCCGCATGATCCCAACCGTAGGTCGCGGTCCGGACCTCGGACAAGTGTTTACGAAAGGCCTTCTTGTCCGTCAAGGTATTCGGGGTAAAGCGCTTCATCGGAAGCTGTTCGATCAGTTCATTCGCCTCGTTCTCGGGCAGGGCGGCGATCATGGCTTTCCCCGGGGCAGCGGTGTGCAGGGGGAAACGCGTTCCCCGCTCGACCACAAAACGAAAATTATGCATGCCCGGTACCTGCTCCAGCACCACGCCCTCGTTGCCGATAAGTGTCCCGAAAAGAATCGATTCCTTGGTCGCGTCACGCAAGTCCCGCATGACGTCCATCGACATCTCGACCAGGTTCCGCTCGGCAAGGGAAGAATGGCAGATGGACAGAAACTTCCGCCCCAGGTAAAAGCGCTTGGTCTTCTCGTCTCGCTCCACGTAGCCGCGGGCGGTGAGCGTCATCATGATCCGGTAGACGCTGTTCTGGGGAAAGGAGAGATCCCTGGAAATCTCAGACAAGGACATCCCCGCCGCCCGATCGTTCATCAATTCGATGATCGTCAAAGCCCGGTCCAGATTCGGCACTTGATGGTTGGATGCACTCATGAACGCTTTGAACAACTACTCTATATATGGGTGAGGGTCGACATATGGAATAAAGAATATCCTAGGTACGCGGGGGCGCTCACAGTTTTGACGGAAATCCCGAGGCGGATGGAGAAAATACCTTAGGTACGGGTGAGCGAGGGAGTCGACCCGGAAACACGCAGATGCCAGGCCTCGATCGGTCGCAGGAGTGCATACCTTGCTGTTTCCCGGACGGGTTCAGCGGGCTTGTCGGCAACCGAAGCCTAGTTGCGGTGGCGGTACGTGATCCGACCCTTGGTCAGGTCGTAGGGGGACATTTCCACGGTGACCTTGTCGCCGGTGGTGATCCGGATCCAGTTTTTCCGCATTTTCCCGGAAATGTGGGCAAGAACCTCGAGGTCCCCCTCGAGTTTTACCTTGTACATGGTAGCTGGCAGCACCTTGCTGACCACGCCGTCCACCTGAATCAGATCATCCTTGTTATTCGCCATAAGTGGCAGGCTTCTAACGCGGATGTGGTCGATTGCAACGAAATTTATTGCAGACCCGCTGCGCAGCCGAGGGGAAGATGCCGCTCAGCCCCGCTGAAGGACCGGGCAGCTAGAACAGCAGGGGGAAGCGGCGATCCTGCTGAATCGCCTCGAGATAGGGCTTATTGCCGTCGATCCACTTCGGCAAACGTCTGGGATGACTCTTGGCCAGGCGTTCCAGAATCGGCCAGGCCTGGTCCAGTTGGCCCGCACCGGCCTGGGCCGCAGCCAAGGCAAAGAGTGCGGTCGGGTTTCCCGGATCCAGCTTCACCGCCTGCCGGAAAGACTTGGTCGCTTCCACATACAAGCCGGATTGGAGGAGAATATATCCCACATTGGCCCAAACCTGTGACACCTCCGGGACGGTCTGCACCAGGATTCGCATGATATCCAGGGCTTCCTGCGCATTGCCCATTTCGAGGTAACACCGGGACATGTTCTGGTACATGTGTACCGAGCTCACCCCATATTCCTTGGCCAGGTGGTAAAACACCAGGGCTTCCCCCCATTGGCGACCCCGGTACGCCAGCTCCGCCTGGTTGAGCGCGTCGTGGACCAGGGGCAGGTTTTCGTGTGTGCCGGGTCCCAGGGTATGTTGACACAAGAGCTGCAGGCCGTCTTGCCCCATCACCCGGATCAACCCGGCCGCGTCATCACTCACCCAGGCCGCAAGCATGCGTTTTTCCGGGAGCGAACAGAACAGCCAGAAACGTTCCTGCACCAGCTCAGCCCGGGGTTCAAGATCGCGGACAATGGACAGGCACAACAAGGTAAATCGCGCTTCGAGTGATTCGGGATTCACCTTCAGGATGCCTTCGCAAACCTGTTCAGCATCTGTAAACCGTCCCTGGTAGAGGAGGACATGCGCCCGGCCCGCCTGCATCAGAAGGTCCCTGGGCCGCTCCTTCAGGTACTGGCGAAAGTACAATTCGGCCTTCGCGTAGTCTTTCATCACCGCAGCAAGGCTCGCCGCATTTCTCAACGAATCCAGGTCGCCCGGCTTGTACGCCAGCCGGTTCTCGATGATTTCCATGGCCATGAACCAGTCTTCGGTATTCACCTTGGTTTCCAACATACTTTGGCTGAACTCCCGGAAAAACGCGGTTTCCTCAAGCGGTCGAAAGCGCCGGTCGGCAAAAAGGGGTTTCGCAAGGGTGAATTCGGGCAGGGCACCCTTCGAGCGTTCCAGGTGGGAAAAGGCCTTTAACGGATGGCTCCGGTACAGGCCCAGGCCGTCCACCGCCATTCCATCGACGTACAGCACATCGTCGAGCTCGGCGGTGCCGGTGCCCACGAGAAAAACAAACATCCCCGCAACAGCTTTGATCATCCTCCGGTCCATACGGGTATTATGCGCTGGAGAGGCGATTTTGCAAAGCCCCGATGTGGGTATCGCTCAGGGCGGCTACCACCCAATCCGCCTGGCTAAGTGCCGTCGACGGGTGGCTGTTGCTCACCGCCAGCACCCGGCACCCCGCCTCGTTTGCGGATCGGATTCCCGCAGGGGTATCTTCAATCGCAATAACCGCACCCGGATTCGGCAAACCCAGCCGCTCCAGGGCCAGGCAATAGGATTCGGGATCGGGCTTGCTCCGGCTAACCTGCTCGGCGCTTACCAGCACGTCAAAACAGTCACGTAAATCAAAGCGATCCAGCACCGGAAGAATATCGAGCTCCAGGGCCCCCGAGCACAATCCCAGTGGCAAGGTAGCCGCCACTTCGCGAATCAGGGCTTCCACCCCTGGATAGGGTGCCAAGTCCGCCGCCGCAGCCAGGGCGGGGAAATGCTTCGCCTTCCTGGCGATCAGGGCGGAGCGCCGCTCCGCATCCAACACCCGGCCATTCCGGGCAAAGGCGGTATCGAAAGCTTCCCGGTCATCCATGCCCATGTAGATTTCCCGGTAATCCTCCCAGGAAAATGAAAAGCCTTCCGGCTCCAGTATATCGACGAATGCCTGGTAATGCAGGGGCTCCGTGTCCACGATGACCCCATCAAAATCAAAAATTACCCCTGCCAGTTTCATTGTAGGACCTTTTCCAACATGCGACCCGCTTCTTCCAGGCTGAAGGGCGCATGATCGCTTGTTTTCGAACAAACCATCGCCTTCAAGCCGCGACGATACCTGCGGGGTGCCGCGTAGACCATACGCAGCAATCCGCGAAAAGAAAGCCGGCGGCAACCCCGCGCCCGCCACGGATTATTTAATTGCTCTCTGCAGCGCCTTGACCTTGTCGGTCTTTTCCCAGGTGAAGGAGGCCTGGTCCTTGGCCGAGGTCTTGCCGAAATGGCCGTAGGCCGAGGTCTGCTCGTATATCGGGCGCAAGAGCTTGAGCTGCTTGACGATCTCCGCCGGCTTCAGGCCAAAGACCTTGCGCACGGCGGTGGAAATTTCTGCATCACTGTGGGTGCCGGTGCCGAAGGTGTCCACGAGCACGGAAACCGGTTCCGGGAACCCAATCGCATAGGCGAGCTGGACTTCTGCGCGCCTGGCCAGCTTGGCGGCCACGATGTTCTTCGCCACGTAACGGGCCATGTAAGCCGCGCTGCGGTCCACCTTGGACGGATCTTTCCCGGAGAAAGCACCGCCCCCGTGACGGCCCATGCCACCGTAGGTGTCGACGATGATCTTCCGGCCGGTCAGGCCGCAATCACCCATCGGGCCACCGATGACGAACTTGCCGGTCGGGTTGACCAGAAAACGGGTTTTTTTGTCGATCAAACGGGCCGGGATGACCTTCTTGATGACTTCGTTGATGATATCCTTCTCCAACCTGGCGTGGCTGACCTTGTCATCGTGCTGCGAAGAGATAACCACGGTCGGAATGTGAACCGGCTTGCCCTTTGCATCGTATTCGACCGTGACCTGTGATTTGCCATCCGGACGCAGGTAGCCGAGCCTGCCGTTCTTGCGCACCCGGGTGAGCTGGGCGGCGAGCTTGTGCGAAAGCGCGATCGGCAGGGGCATCAACTCGCGCGTCTCGTTACAGGCATAACCGAACATCATGCCCTGGTCGCCGGCTCCCTGTTCCTTGAACTTCCCTTTCCCCACGGTCACGCCCTGGGAAATATCCGGTGACTGGCGGTCGAGGGAAACAAGCACCGCACAGGTGGCACAATCGAAACCCTTATCGGAATGATCGTAGCCGATGTCTTTAATCTTGCGACGAACGATATCGGCGTAATCGATGCGCGCATTGGTCGTGATCTCGCCGGCCAGGACGACCATACCCGTGGTAATCATGGTCTCGCATGCGACACGACTGCGCGGATCCTGCTCAAGCAGCGCATCGAGGATGGAATCCGATATGCCGTCGGCCATTTTGTCGGGATGTCCTTCGGTTACAGACTCGGAGGTAAATAAGCGGGATTCGTCGGCCATGGATGCGTTCCTTGCGTTCAATAGGACAGGAGGGTCAAAGGAGCGGATTTTTGCCGAATCCGAAGAGAAAGATCAAGGCCTAAGGAGGGTTTTCCCCGGTTTCCCGGTCATAAGACCTCCTTCCGGGGGCCGGGTACCGGCTAGGGCCGCCTTTCCCATATTTCGCAGGTAAAGGCGTAGGCATGCCGGTCATCCGCCGTATGTTTGTCGCTGGAAACCCGCTCCCATTGATCCCAGTTCATCTCGGGAAAGACCGTATCGCCTTCAATCTCCGCGTGGACCCGGGTGAGGTACATCAGGTCGGCGATGGGCAGGGCATCCGCGTACAGGCGGGCACCGCCGATGATGACCGCCTCGTCCTCCCGGCCCGCCAGCTCCACCGCCCGCTGCAGGTTGAACGCCATTTCCACCCCGGCCAAGGGGCTGGATGGACTGCGCGTAACCACGATGTTCTTGCGCCCCGGGAGGGGCTTGCTGCCGATGGATTCCCAGGTCCGTCGCCCCATGATCACCGGCTTGCCCAGCGTGTTCTGCTTGAACCACTTGAAATCGTCGGGCAGGTGCCAGGGCAGCTCGTTATCTTTACCGATGGTGCCATTCTCGGCCAGGGCGGCAATGAGGGAGAGTTTCATAAGGTGCAGGTCATACGGGCTGGACACGCGCCGGTCAAGTGGCTTTGCCTGGAGCAAATACCTTGAACATCAGCCGTCCAGCACGATACCTTCAACCATGCGATACCCCCTCATGCTTGCGTGCTTACTCGGAACGGCGCATGGCGGCATCCTGACCGGCACCTTCCAGGTCAGCAATGATGCCGATTCAGGCATCAGTACCAACAAGGTGTATACGCACCTGCTCGATTTTGGATCGGCCACATCCACCAATGTCGTGATTAACCATGTCGCCTTTAGCCCCGCCGGGGCCAGCGGCAACGTGGGGCCCTATAGCTGGTTGACCAATATCCCCGTGGACAGTGCACAAAATACCAATACAGGGGTCGATCCCGCATCGGGACTGCACGCCCTGCTCAGTGATTTCCGCCACAATGCAAACCCGGGCCGGCTGGAATTGGCCGGCCTGAGGCCCGGGCAATCCTACGAAGTCCTGCTTTACTACCGGCAATGGGCCGCACCCTTTAACCGCAACCATGTGAACCGGTTTAACCCGGGAGGCATCTCGAGCGAAATAGCCATCGATGCGGATGCCACGAATGCCGCGTATTACGTGGCCTATCAATATACCACCGTGTCGGATGACCAGGGCGATGGCCTGCGCATGCGCGTCGATTTCATTCGCGGTCCCGGGAACCAGGGAGGCACCTACCACCTGTACGGGGCGACGAATGAGGAGATCGATGGGGAGGTCATCGACCCCCGCCCACTCCAGGCCGTGCTAACAGCGGATAACCACTTTG
>JAYGFS010000052.1:0-3100 GCA_046581765.1 Verrucomicrobiota bacterium | reverse complement strand
CGCCTCCGCGCTCAGGCCAGGAGGGCCTGGATGCGTTGACCCATTTCCCGGGTCAGCGGCTCAACCGCGGTCTTGACCGTGTATCCCCCTTCCGCCAGGAAGGCCCCGATCTCGATGGGTTCGCCGAAGCGCACGGAGACGTCGCGGGGGGCGGGATAGCTGCCCTCGCCCAGGAGATCCTCCTCCAGCTTGAGCAGGGTCTCGGCAATGCGGGAAAGGCTCGGTTCAGCCTTCAGGTAATCGCCGGGATAGCTGTAGGCCTGGACGGCGGCAAACAACTGGTCCAGGTCGTCGTACAGGGCATCAACCGTTGATTCCGGCAGGGCCTGTTCCTCGTCCATCAGGGTCTGCCGGATCTTGTGGCGCAGTTGCTTGACCCGCACCGGGATGCGTTCCTCCTCGGCACCCAGCCCGTGCCGT
Organism: Verrucomicrobiota bacterium; assembly: GCA_046581765.1. Lineage (GTDB taxonomy): Bacteria > Verrucomicrobiota > Kiritimatiellia > SS1-B-03-39 > UBA6053 > JAPYUI01. Next base: position 2,680 of record JAYGFS010000052.1, on the reverse strand, counting down.
TCCTCAACCCCGGCCACCAATGCCTCCTGGAACATGCGTAGGCGCTCGACCAGGTCGCCTTCCCTGGATGCCCCGAGGAACTCGGCCTCCTTCAGGGCAAGGATGCCTTCTCCCAGGTGATAGATCCGCTCAACGACCGGGAGCTCCGGGCGCGGCTTCCAGGCGATGCGCTCCTCGAGCGCGGCCAGGCGGGCCGCAAAACTCCCCTCGATTGTATCGTCATAGCTGTACAGGATACCCGCGGGCACGAGATAGCAGCACCGGCCTTCCGCGACCTTCTTCGCGGCACGCAGCACGATGGTCGCAACGCCCTCGTTCAACTCGTCGAGCACTTCATGGTGATGCCAGATTTCCCCCTCGGGAAAGATCACCAGGGGATACGCACCCTGCTGGACGACCTGCATCGCGGTGCGGACCGCGGACAGGTCGTTACCCTCGCGGTCGACGGAAAAGGCCCCGCAATGCTGGAGCACCCAGCGTGAAACGGGGCCGTGCTCGAAACCTTCACGCGCGGCCATGTAGTGGAAGACCAGGCCGCTGCGACGCGCGGTCTCGACGAGGACGGAAGGATCGGCGTGATCGGCATGGTTGGGTGCAAGCAGCAGGGAGTGGCCTTCCGCAACGAGCCGGCTGACGGCGTCGACGCCCTCCACCTGCAGATGCCGGATGCGGAATTTTCGCTTCAGGAAAAAACGGCGGCTGATCCAGCGCAGCAGGGGACCAAAGGCCGAGTTATACTTCGGCGGACTGAATACATACGGGATCTGTTTGCGATCTCGGTTCATAGGTCCAGCACTCGCTGATCTGGTCGGCGTAGGTCAGGGAGACCTTCGCCTGCTTATACGGCGTCTCGGCCAGGTGCTCGTGCGCGGTCAACAGGGCCAGGTCACCCTGGTTGCACTCCTCGCTGAGGTGGGCGAGGAAGACCTGCTGCAGTTCATCGTGCGCAATCTCGCGGATCACGTCCCCGGCCTGCGCATTGGACAGGTGTCCCTGGCGGCCGAGCACCCGCTGCTTGAGCGACCAGGGACGGCTGGATTGCTGGAGCAGGTGCTCGTCGTGGTTGGACTCGAGGATCACCGCGTGACAGTTCTTGAGCCGTTGACGAATCAGGGCCGTCGGCAAGCCGAGGTCGGTGCAGATAGCCACCCGCACATCGCCACAGGTAACATGGAAGCCCACCGGGTCATAGGCATCATGCGGGACCGAGAAGGCCTCGATCTGGAGATCGCCGATGTCGAACTCGCAGCCGTTGGTAAAGATGTTCCAGTGCAGCTGGCGCTTCTTCATTTTATGGAAAAGCGCCTCCACCGTCCCCCGATTTCCATAGAGCGACAGTGGATGATTGCGCACCAGCACATCGAGTCCGCTGACGTGGTCCGAGTGCTCGTGGGTGACACAGATGCCGTCAATGTCGGTGATATCGACATCGATCTGCCGGAGGCGATCGACGATCTGTTTCCGGCTCACGCCGGCATCGATGAGGATCGAGGTGGTCTCCGAGGCCAGGTACGTACAGTTCCCCTTGCTTCCACTGGCCAATACACAGATCTTGAGACTCATCCCGGGGGGATATACCACAAGATGTGGTATGGACAAAGGAAAAACAGGGGTTTGAGGCCGAGATGGGGTAGTCTTTAGGTCCAGGCACCCGGGGCCCGGGTCCTCTTTCTTCAAGCCACGGGGCTAAAAATCCCGGCCGAGGCCGGCGGAGAGGCTTTTCTGGTCGATGATCCGGCCTTCGACCCGGAGGTACCAGCCCGAGGGTCCGTCCAGTCGCAAACCGAGCGTCGACCCCAGTTGGCCGTCCTCTTCGAAGTCGATGCCGGACACGCGTCCGCTGGGCAACTCGGGCGCACCGGCAAAGAAAAAGCTTTCTTCCCCCGTGCCGCGGAAGAAGCTGAGCTGCATGCCGATGTAAGGCGCAAGATCCCAGCTTTCGTTCAAGTCAAAATTCGTCGACACGTAAAAACCCAGGGTGCCTTCCGCGTGTTGTTCCTTGCGCGTCTCGTCGGCGGTCAGCACGCCGGCGACTTCGCCACCCGCCCGCTGGTAGCTAATGCCGTCAACCCATTGCCCACCGAGATACACATGGGCTTCTGCGCCCCGGCCAAAAGGCCGCGACCACATTGCGGTCGCCCCCAGCAGCATCGCCGGGTCCTCGGATCCCTCGGACTCACTCATCCCGGCATGTACCAGCAGCCACCACGCGGGGCGAAGCCGGTAGCTGAGCCGGGTGTAGAGCCGGGCCTCCTCCTGTTCACCGAAAAACGTATCGTTCAAGCCACGGATGTCCTGGTGAATCTCGCGCTCAAAGCGCTCCGCGACCAGCTCCAGCGCGTAGGGTCCGGCCGACTCCTCCCCGGAACCGGGGAGGCCGACATCAAAGGCCCACCCGAAGGGGCTCAGCCACAGGCTGAAAAGAAATATACAAATTTGTTTCATCGTCCGATGCGGACATTTCATAAATAATTCTAATCAAACAACCATTTATACCGGATGTGAACCGTAAACACCCGAAAAGCGCTCATTTCAGCCGCTGCATTTGCCCCCCCATTCATTTAACATGGCATGAGTCTTGCTAAAGTACCCCCTGCGCGACTATACTTTGGGGATAGTTCTTATACCCGATGGCGAATCAATACCTATCACAAATCCAGACCATGAAGCAGTCCCAGGT
>JAYGFS010000008.1:0-3286 GCA_046581765.1 Verrucomicrobiota bacterium | reverse complement strand
AAACCTGGCGGTCTACGGGCTGATGGGCGAAGCGCATTTCCAACTGGAGCACTGGGAACAGGCGATCGAGCCCCTGTACTGGACCTTCAGGATGGGCAGTGGCGATGAGCGTATCGGCGCAGCAACCTACCTCACCATTTGCCTGGTGCGGCTCAAGGAATTCAAGAAGCTCTACGAGTTCGTGCCCTTTGTCTACAAGACGCCCGCCCGCTACGACCTCGGCTTGCAGATGGCCCTGGTGGAGGAGGGTGACGAGTTTTACGACGACGCGAAAAGCGATAAGGCCCTTTTGCTGTTCCGCCTCGTTTACAAGAAATCGGAGCTGCTGATTCAACTGGACGCACTCCTGAATGACCTCGAGCAAAACAAGAGGCGCATGTTGAGCGAGGAGAAGACCAAGGTGGGCGAAACCCTGGCCAGCAAGGCCCGGCGATACGACCGCTCGATCAAGCGCGCTAAAGAGCAGTTGGTGGAGTTGAAGGAGTTTGAGGATTACGACCAGGAAATCGACATTCGGATCGGCAATTGCTACTTCGAACTCAAGCGATATCTCGAGGCCCTGTACACTTACCACGCCATTTACGAGGATTACCCGGACGATGAATTAGCCCAACAGGCCCTGTACAGTTGCTTCACCACGGCCTTTGCCATGAAGGATATCGACCGGGCCCTATACCACGCCTACGAGTACGTCGATGCCTTCCCACCACCGAAGAGTGCCTTCTGGGATACGATCACCTTGAACATTGCCACCATCCACGTGGAACGGGAAGAATGGCAGAAAGCCATCGATATCGCAGAAAAGGCGATCAAGCTGAAGCCCGACCATTCGGTGGTGGACAACATGATCTACATCGCCGGCTACAGCCACTTCCAGTTGTCACGTACCATCAAGGCGATGAAGAAGTTCGAGGTGATTTTCGAAGCCCATCCCCGGTCCCAGTTCCTTCAGCCCGCCCAGTATTGGCATGCCCAGGGCCATTTGTTTGAAGCCAATTACACGCCGGGCCGCGAAGAGCTCCTGGAATTCGTGGAGTCCTATTCCATCGGTCCCCTGTACGAGGATGCCTACTACCGTCTCGGCATGGCCTTCTACGGCGAGGGCGACTTCACGAATGCGCTAACGACCTTCCAGGCCTTTGTCGGGGAATTCCCTGAATCCATCCTGCGGTCCGAGGCCCATGCCTTTGGTGGCGACATCCTGGCCTCCTGGGGCGACGTACACCTGGACACCGCACTCGTGCAGTACAAGCTGGGCGTAGAGACCGCGGTGACCATGGTGCAGACCGACTACGCGACCATGGCGATGGCGCGCCTCTTCGAACTGGAAAGCAACCACGAACAGATTATCGAACTCTGGTCTAATTACCTGATCAAGCATCCGGAGGAAGGCAACTTTACCGAGGCCATCTACTGGATAGGTGCCTCGCATAAGAACCTGAACAACTGGGAAAAGGCCCTGAACACCTTTTACGACGGCGTGGTGAAGTACGGGGATGATCCGTACCTGTACGGGATCGACATGATCCTGCGCGACCTGGCAACCGAATTCGAAAATCTTCCCGATATCAACTCGCCCACCTTTGATCCGTCCAAGGTGGATCGCGCCAACATGGACTTGCTCCTGTCCCTGAAACAACGGCTGCGCGACGAAATGATGTCCGCGGGCAAGCAACGCAGGTTAACCCTGCTCATGCGCCTGGCCGCCCTCTTCTATTCCATCACCAGTGAGGGCGGATCCGATGCAGGGATATTGAGTGCCTTCATGCGGGAAAGCTACATCACCAATGCCGGCCCGATTTCCCTGGTCATGATGGGCCGCGAAGCTTCCCGGCGGGGCAATATGGACATGGCCAATCGGATCTACGACCACTTCCTGGAGGAACACCAGTCCTCCGACCTGGCACTGGAGGCGCTGAAAGGGGTGGCTGAAGCCAAGATGAAGCAGGGAAAGTTCGACGAAGCGGCCGTTTACCTGACGGATATCGCCAACCGTTTTGCAACCATGGAAGACGCGGCCTGGGCCAATCTGCGCCTGGCGGATATCTACACCAAGAAGCGGAATTTTGAAGCAGCCGAAGCGCTTTACACCCTGGTCGCCTCGGTCAAGGAATGGAGCGGGGATGCAACACCGGAAGCCCTCTACGGACTGGGGCAAGCCAAGCTGGCCCAGGGCAAGACCGACGAGGCCACCGCCTATTTTGAGAACATTTATATCCTGTACGGGGGCGGCTATCCCGCCTGGGGTGTCAAGGCCTACATCGCGCGGGCCCGGGCACTGCTTAAAATGGGCCGCCCGGACGATGCGCGAACCATCCTCCAGGAAATGGTCGACAACGAAACCTTGGCCAGGATGCCCGGAGCCAAAGAAGCACGTGATTTGATCGCAGAACTCCGGTGATACCATGAAAGCTCCAGACAGCCCCTTGTTTGTCGTACTGTTCGCCCTGCTTTTGCCGTGCCACGTGGTGGCGCAGGCCAATCGCGCTTCGCTGCAGGAAAATATTAAGGCGGGTAAAGAACGGGACAAATCGCAGGCGGTCATCCGGTTCAAGAATACGGGGAAGTGGGAAGTGGACCTGGTCGGGCGTACCAGTGGAGGCACCCTGAAGCTGCGGCGCGAAGGCCAGTCCGGCGATGCAGCGGTCCCCCTAAAGGACATTGCCGCGATCAAGTTCAACCTGGAGCTGGACGAGGTCGAATTGAACGCGCTGTATCACGCGAAAAAATTTAAGGAGGTGATTAAAGCCATTGACGAACCCACGCGCGATATCCTCCGCTACATGGACATACCGAACAACGCAAATGCGTATATCATGCAGATGTTACGCTCCCTGTTCTGGGACAAGCAGTACGAGGAAGTCATCAAAACCTGCGAGAATATCATGCGGCCCCTCCGCACCGTGAAAGGGCCTGAATTTGTCGAGGCGGAACTGATGAAGATTCTCTCGCTCCAGGCCATGGGTAAAACCGACCTGACCGCTCGTATGCTGGACAAAATGGACCCGGTGGATCGGAAAGATCCGCTCGCTACGATGTGGTTCCATTCAATGGCCACCCTGCACCTCTCCACCAACAACTGGAGACAGGCGGCCGAGTTCAACGCGCAGCTAGTGGCCTACGGAAGCAAGGATTTCAAGTTGATGCCGGCGGCCCTTATTCGATCCATGGAATATTACAACAACAACACCAATTTCCCCGCAGCGCTCCAGATCACCAAGGAAATTGGTATCGTTGCGCAAAAAACGAACTGGGCGGTGAGGGCCTCTCTCGAAATAGAGCTCCG
>JAYGFS010000645.1:0-4874 GCA_046581765.1 Verrucomicrobiota bacterium | reverse complement strand
TCGTCGTCGCGGTCGTCTTCGCCGCAGGATTCACGCTGGCTTCGCTTTTGGCGCGATCCTGCGTGGCGGGTCGCGTGTTTATGATGGCGGATTCCACCGGCGATCCCGCTGCAGGTGTTGGTACTTCGTCACGCTTCGTCCTGCCCTCCCCCGTTCCTGCGGGGGCTTTTTCTGTGCGTGTATCCCGCAGGGTGCTCAATTCCTCATCCTGCTTGCGCAGGCGTTCCGTGAGCGTGTCGATCCTGCCTTCCAGCACCTGCTGGTTTGCTTGTTTCCGGGCTAGGATGCTTTCCTGGGAAGCCAGCTTTTGCAGTTCGCTTTCCCGCTGTTCAAGTTGCTTCATGATCGCGGCCAACTGAGGGTTTGGCTGCGTACGCGTCGTGGGCTTGTTATTCATTACCTCTTGAAGGCGTGATTCGATGGTCTTCAGATCTTTACGGCTGCGGGCGAGGTCACCCTCTGTATTGAGCAGGCGGGCCTCCAGGCCGCCTTGGTCCTCCCGGGCTTTTTCCAGCAGAGACTTGTGTTGGAACAACTGCTCATTCAGTGCGGTGATCTGCTTGGCCTGTTCCAGATTGGGCAGGGGGCTTATGCTGGCACCTTTGGATGGACCTTCCGGTTGTAGATGTCGTATCAATGGGTTCTGTTTCCCCAGTTCACCTTTTTGCTTGTTCACCTTGCTTTCAAATTCTTCGACCAACTGTTTCAGGGACTCGCGCTCCACGGAAAGGATCCTGGTATCTTCCCGAGGGATCCGTTGCGTGTCCTGCGAGTTCGCGATAAAGCTGTTGAGCTCTGAAATTTGTTTTTTAAGGGTGTCGTGCTTTTTCGAGAGGTTTTCGAGTTCCGTCACCCGGGCCTTCTCAGCCTTCAACTCGTTCCGCAGGCGGGTGAGTTCAGCATCCACTTTGGATTTGAGTGCGCGGATAGACTGCACATTTTTCTTTTCCGTCGCCAGTGCCTTTTCCTGTCCGTCCAGCTTGTTCGCCGGCCTCGAAGCCAGTTGTTGTTCAAGCTCCGAACGGATCTGTTGTTCGCGATCGAGCTTCTTTCGTGTCTCGATGAGTACGTGATTGTTGATCTCGCGGGCTTTCTGGATGTCGGCGATCTGTTTTTGTAATCCCTCGACCACGCCATCCTGCCCGGAGTCAGGGTGCATGGCATCATTCATCTTGCGCATGAGCGTCGCCCGTTCCTTCTCCTGGCCGGTTCTGATTCGGATCAGTTGATCCAGTTGGGTTTTAAGTTGCGCCACCTCCGGGCTTGCGCTGCCGTTCACCTTGTTGGCTATGAAGTCCTCGAGGGCCCGGTTTGCCTGGTCCACCTGCCGTAACAGGGTACGTTCCTTGTTGATGGCCGTCATCTCCAGCCTCTCGAGCTCGGCGGAAAGAGTGCTCAAGCGTTTTTTCGTCTGTTCCAGATTTTCGCGGAGTTGGCGGTTGTCCTGGTCCGCTTCCCGGGTTTTCAGTAGACGGGACTGGGTTTGTTCCAATTCAGCAATCAAGCCGGTCTGCGCTGCGCGGATTTTTCGCAACTCGGCTTCCAGGCGTTCTAGTTCCTGACCCCGGTCTCCTGCGCTCTGCGGGCGCCCGCGTTCGAGCCAAATACCCGATTGTACGGTCACGGGAGGGAGAGCCACCGGGTTTGCCGCTTTCGCCACTCCCCCCAGGACGCCGGCAATTACCAGCAAACATCGTTTAATCATATTGCTAAGTCCACTCGTTCGCCTTCGGGCAATCAGGGGCGTCGACCGCCTTGATGCCCCCTTTTGAGGTGGCAAACCACTCGAATAAAGGAGCGCAGAATCTCCGGACCATCTATCCGGAAAACACGCTCCGCAATTCACTTTCAATTGTCGTTCGGGATTTTATATGTATTTGGCAGGTGTTACAATACCTTATGTCCATGCTTATCATGCTGAAAACCCCGAATTTCGAGCCAAGTCTGATGGTTTTTCTGTCGTGATCGGTTCGCCATTCAACTTGATCAGGAAAATCGACCGCGACACCCGTCGTTGCCGGGGCTCTATCCTCATCCTGGTGCTGCTGGTCATGGGTTTGCTGGCCGCACTGGTCTTCCAGTCCCAGACCCTCGCTCGCTCGCGCCTCGTTGACCATTCGACCGATCTCGACCTGGTCCAATTGCGTGCTGCCATGACCGATGGAATCCGGCAGGCCCTGCAAACACTGGCGGATGATCCAACGATGATGATCGATCACCCCCTTGATCCCTGGAACCGGGCGATCGATATCGAAAGTCCTACTGGCGTCTCGACCCGTGTGCGCATGGTCGAACTGAACGGGCGATTTGATCTCAACAATCTCTATGTCAAGGCGCCCGACCTCACCAGCCGGCCCGTACAGGATATCATCAGCGATATCTTCACCGAGTGCGGGGACTTCGAGTCCGCTGGTCGAATTGACTCACTGATCGACTGGATCGACCCCGACTCCCAGGGCTTTCGCGAGCGGACCTTCTACCAGAAAAAAGACCCCGCTTACCTTCCCGCCAATTACTGGCTGTCGGGCTGGTCCGACCTGCTACATGTGGAAGGCTTTGACCGGGCCTATTTCGAAGCACGCCAGGAAAGCGCCGGGGGCCAGGTCTTCACGGCACATTTTTCTGACACCCTCTGCATCATCCCGGTCGCTCGCAACCGGCCCTTGATGATCAATATCAACTTTGCTTCCCGCGCCACCCTGGTAGGGGTGATTGGCCGGCTGGATTCCGGCATCGTGGACACCATGATCGCTTCCCGAAAAGATAACCCAATCTCAAGCGTAGAACTGTTCATTGCCGTCCTGGATGATGAACATGCCGAAGCTTTGCGGCCCTATCTTGGGGTGAGGAGCTCGCACTTCCGCGTCGAAGCAAAGGCTTGGCATCAGGGGCACGCTTCGCGCATGGAAGCGATCGTGCAACGCGATAGCAAAGGAGAAATAAGCGTCCTGCGATGGGTCTTATAAGTTCAGAACATCGCGAGGTCGCGGCGTGGGCCGGAATCAAAACCTGCTACGCCATGGATGTCGACGGAGGAATCGTCACCCTGCTGCGCGCACGGCGGACCGGCCACGGCCTGGACAGCCGTATCGTCTTTGCCGGAGACCCATCGGCCGATACCGAGGGCTGGGAAAATGCCTTAAACGACATGCGGGCGGAAGTCGCGCGGGACCCTGCCTGGATCGCCTCCGTGGTACCCGCGCATTCCGCCCTGGTGAAAACGGTTGATGCGCCCTTCGCGTCTCAAGCGAAGGCTGCCAAGGTCTTTCCCTCGCTGCTGGACATTCGTTTACCTTTTCCCCTGGAGCAGTGTCATTACGCCTTTCCAGAAATGCACGCCTTGCCGGATGGTCAAGTCCGGGCCCTTGCCGTCGCGGCGCGTTTCGATGAAATCGATGCGCAGATCGATACCTGCAAGGTTGCGGGTGTCGAGCCTTCGTTGCTGGATCACGAAGGACTTGCCTTGTGGTCCTTTGGCCAGTCGGTGTCAAAAGGCTGTCGTGTCGTGGCTTGGTTGGGTCACGAACGGTCCTGCCTGTCGCTGGGCCAGGACGGCGAACTGGAACAGGTGCACGGCTTGCGTATCGGTGTTCGGGCGGTCGACGCAAAAGGCCTGGATGAACTGGTCAGGCGAATCCAGCGTATCTGGAAGACCCTGCCCGAGGCCTGGTCGGAAACAACGGTCAACTGGATCCTTTCCGGGGAGCTCAGCGAATCAATGGCCACCGAATTGGAAACCGAATTGAACGCGTTCTCCCGGGCGGAGGTTACACGCGAGGAGCCTTTCCTGCTGGAACAGGTCGCCACGCGGGCCCTGAAGCCGGGTCCCTTGCGCTGCAACTTTCTCGCCGACGCCCCAACCCTGCAGGCGGGTCTTGTCCGCCGGAACCGGAAAACCGCCGCCTTCTTCGCGGCCTGTGGCCTGCTGCTCTGTGCCTTGGCCCTGACCTGGACCCAGATGGTGGGCGCGCGGGAGCGGAACTTGCAGGCGCGCATTGATGAAACGTTTAAGGCGCTTACCCACATGCCCAATCAGCAACGCGGCATGGAACCGGTCATCGCGCAACGCGTGCTCAAGGATCAGGCAAAGGACCTGCAACCTTTTACCGGGATGTTTGCCCCCTCGCAGGCCACGCGGCTGAACGGGCTGTTGCAGTTTTGCGCCACCCAGGGGGTGCGCCTGCAGAAGTTCTCCCTCACTCCGGATCAAATCCACTGTAAAGGCCGGGCCGAATCGATGGATGAATGCATCGCCTTGAAGCAATTGCTGGAACAGGATTACGTGGTCGAGCTCGTCCACGAACCCGCCGCTCCCTACGTGGATTTCACCTTGAACGGGCAGTTGCGCTTATGAGCGAGCGCCTGGCATGGACCATCGCCCTGCTGTGTATGTGTGCGGGCATCGGCTGGGTGACCGCGACCGGATGGCAGGCCAAAAAAGGCCTGGCGGTACTCGCAGGCCAGGGCCAGCGCCTGGCCGAGTTGCAACAACTGGAGGGGCTTGCGAGCCATACCCGTGCGGCGATCAGCGCGGTCGATCGCGCGATCAAGGCGGAGCCCGCGGACCTGCGCACCCTGACCGGTGTATACCTTCCCGGGACCGCCATCCAGTTGTTGCCGGTGGAAGACCAAATGCTCGCGGATGGCTGGCGTTTGCGCCGTCAAACGCTTCGCTTCGAGGCCCTGACAGGTGCGGAATTGGGCTTGTTGATTCAGAAGGCCGAGAACCAGCGTCCACCCTGGCGCCTGGAGTCGCTCGAACTCGAACCGGGTAAAGGCGATACATTGCGTGGGGAACTGTGTTTTCAAACCTTGAAGAAGCGTGCGAAGGGAACCTGATGATTTTATCTAGGCATCGTGAATTAATGACCACC
>JAYGFS010000444.1:0-4467 GCA_046581765.1 Verrucomicrobiota bacterium | reverse complement strand
TCCAGGCTCCGGCTGTACAGCGCGACCAGGTGGTAGCGCCCCTGCCAGGGGCGGTCACTCGTGTGCTCGTTGGCGAGGGCGAGGTGAAAGCCCTTGTCCCAGTTCTTCAGGTCCCCGCCGACATCCCGGGCGGCGTTCTGTTTCCCGTCGAGGTAGATGCGGGCCTTGCCGTCGCGGTCGCGGGTGTACACCACGTGGGTCAGCCTCGGGACCAGGGATTGTTTCCTTGAGGCGAGGGAGGGCAAGCCGTTGTTGCTGGTCCTCGAGGTCCGCAGGCGACAGTCGTAGGCATCTCCATCCTGGCCGAGGGTGAAATTGCGCTGGGTCGTATTCCCCGACAGCGACACAATGCGGGCGGGACCGCTCAGGTTCCGCGTGAAGGGCTCGATCCAGGCCTCGACACTCAGGGCCCCTGAGCGCTGGATGGCCTCCGCGACCCGGGTGGCCGGTTGTTCCGAGCGGACCAGGGTCTTCCCCCGGATTTCAAGCTGCCCCTTCGATCGTTTCACGCCCTGCATCTGGGTGATCCGGAGGTTGATGGGCCTGCCCGCTCCCGAGCGATCCTTGACCAGGGATCCCTCGGCAGACGCGAAGTCGTACAAAACCAGCAGGCCCTTGTCCGTGCGTTCCGCCCCCGCTTCGACGGCGGAGAAACCGATGAGCAGGATGCAGCTGCTGATAGACCAGCCTTTCATAGCTTAAGCATAGGTCTCAGCGATGTCGTTTGCGACTGAATTTTCCCCGTATTCCTGCGCAATCCTTCCGTTTCCCGGGCGGGAAAACCCCAGGTGAAGCGGCCCGCGATCCTCCGCTTACCAGGGTAGTTGTTGGATCGCCCCCGGTCGAACCAGGCGTCCATCAGCCCGAACCAGGTTTCCACCCGGTGGTTGCCGGGGATGGAACCCTCGTAGCACCAGGCATAGAAACCGTACGCATCATCGTCATCCTTTGTGCCGGAGGGCCCCCTTGCGTATCCGCCGGTTCAGGTGATTTCCGCCCCCTGGGCCATGACCTCGCGAAGCACGTACTGCAGGATTCCGCCGTGCTGGTAGTAGTCGACCTCGATGGCGGAATCGATTCGGCTCTTTGCCTGGAAGCTCACCACCGAACCGTCCGCCTTCGTTGCGCGCACGTCGACCCGTTTGCCCGGCACCATGTCCGTGATCCCGCTGATGCTTATGCACTCGTTGCCCTCCAGGCCCAGGCTGTCCGCATGCTGGCCGTCGATAAACTCGAGCGGGAGAACCCCCATTTCCACCAGGTTGCTGCGGTGAATCCGTTCAAAGGTTTCCGCGATGACGGCTTTCACCCCGAGCAGGAAGGTTCCCTTGGCCGCCCAGTCGCGCGACGAGCCCGCGCCGTACAGTTTGCCCGCGAGGATGACCAGGGGGGTGCCGCTCTCCTTGTATTTCATCGCCGCATCGTAGATGAAGGTTTCCTCGCCGCTCGGATGATGGATGGTGAATCCGCCTTCCCTCTCCACCAGTTTGTTCCGGATGCGGATGTTGGCAAAGGTTCCGCGCATCATCACTTCATGGTTGCCCCGGCGGGAGCCGAAGGAGTTGAAGTCCGGTCGCTGCACGCCGTGCGCGAGCAGGTAGGTCTCGGCGGCACTGGGGGAGGGGATGGCCCCTGCCGGGGAGATGTGATCGGTCGTGATGAAATCCCCGAGCTTCATGAGTACCTGTGCGTCGGTCACATCCTGGAGGGCGGGAACCGCGGGGCTGAGTCCCGCGAAGAAATTCGGCTCGCGGATATAGGTCGAGTCGTCTTCCCAGGCAAATACCGAGGAGGTCTCGTCGGGCAGGGCACTCCAGGTCGGGCTGGAATGGAACACATCCGCATACAGGGTGCGGTAGATCTCCGGGTTGTTGGCGGTGGCGAGGAGCTCGTTGATCTCCTCCATGCTGGGCCATAGTTCCTTGAGGTAAACGGGCCGGCCCTCGGGATCCTGTCCAATCGGGTCGTTCACCATGTCGCCGGCGACGGTGCCCTTGAGGGCGTAGGCCACGACGAGCGGGGGTGAGGCGAGGTAATTTGCCCTGGTCAGGGGGTGCACCCGGCCCTCGAAGTTCCGGTTCCCGCTGAGCACGGCCGAGGTGACCAGGTTGTTTTCCGTGATGGCCTGCTCGATCTCCGGCTGCAGGGGGCCGCTGTTGCCGATGCAGGTGGTGCAGCCGTAGGCGACCACGTAAAAGCCGAGTTGCTCGAGGTAGGGCAGCAGGCCGGTATCCTTCAGGTACTCCGTGACCACCCGTGAACCGGGCGCCAGGCTGGTTTTAATGCGGTTTGGAACCGTGAGGCCCTTCTCCACCGCCTTCTTGGCGAGGAGGCCCGCCCCGATGAGGAGGGTCGGGTTCGAGGTGTTGGTGCAACTGGTGATGGCGGCGATTACGAGGTCGCCGTGGTGGAGCGTGCCGTATTCGCCCGCGTCTCCGCTCGCATCCAGCCTGTCCGCCGCGTTGAAGGCCTTGGGTCCCGATTCCTCCAGTAGTCCCTGGGCAAATTCCCGGTGCAGCTCGCTGACGACCACCCGGTCTTGCGGACGCTTGGGTCCGGCGAGGGCCGGTTGGAGTTCGCCGAGGTCGACCTCGACAACCTCGCTGAATGCCGGCTCGTGATCGGCTTCGCGCCAGAGTCCCTGCTCCCTGCAGTAGGCCTCCACGAGCTCGATCTGTTCTTCCTCCCGGCCGGTCATGCGCAGGTAATCACAGGTGGCCCGGTCGATCGGGAATAAGCCCATGGTAGCGCCGTATTCGGGGGCCATGTTGGCGACCGGGGCCCGGTCGGACACGGTCATGTGGTCGAGGCCGGATCCAAAGTATTCCACGAACTGGCCCACCACGCCCTTCTCCCGCAGTACTTCGGTTACCTTGAGCGCGAGGTCGGTGGGGGTGCACCCGGTCGCGATCTTTCCGACCAGGCGACACCCCACCACCTTCGGGGTGAGGATCGGAATGGGCTGGCCCAGCATCGCGGCTTCGGCCTCGATACCGCCGACGCCCCAGCCGAGCACGCCCATGCTGTTGATCATGGTGGTGTGGGAATCGGTGCCCACGAGGGTATCCGGGAAGGCCACGGTGCGGCCTTCGCTGTCTTCAGCTGAGGCCACGCAGGAGGCCAGGTATTCCATGTTCACCTGGTGGCAGATGCCGAGGCCCGGGGGCAGGACCCGCAATTTCCCGAAGGCCCCCTGGCCCCAGCGCAGGAAGATGTACCGCTCGCGATTCCGTTCGAACTCCCGGTTGAGGTTGATGTCGAAGGAGGAAGCCCCGCGGTACTCGTCCACTTGCATGGAGTGATCGATGATCAGGTCGACGGGGATCTGCGGCTCGATGGACGAAGGATGCCCCCCGGAACGCTGGAGTGCCGAGCGCAGGGCGGCCAGGTCGACCACGCAAGGGACCCCGGTAAAGTCCTGCAGGAGGACCCGGGCCGGCATGTAGGGAAATTCCGCTTGTCCGGCAGCCGTTGATCCCCACCGGCATAAATTCGTGACGTGCTCCTCGGTATAGGCCGCGTGGGCTTGCATGCGGAGCAGGGATTCGAGCAGGATCTTGACCGACATGGGGAGTTTGGCCAGGTCTACCAGTCCCTGTTCCTCCAGGTAGCGGAGGCTGTAATAGTGGATGGTCTTTCCCGTCGAGAGGTCAAGACTCCTCAGGCTGTTGGCAAATGCGCTCATGGTTCGCTCCGACACATATAAAAATTGCGCGAAACGTACGTTATTCGCCTGCGATCCTCAAGTGATAAATCAGGCTTCCGGGGGCGCTACCCGGTTGCGCAAGTCCCTCATAAGAGGGTGCTTATTAACCGTGCAATAGCATCATTTTTTTGTGGCCTATTGCGAGAGGGGTCGCTAGATTGGAGCCGGATTTGCACGAAATTCTTAATGAACCAGAGGATATCCACTATGTTACTTAAACCGTCAGTTACCGGGTCGAAACGATTTCGGATTTGTACCCTGAGCGGCCTGCTCGCCCTTCCCATGCTTGGCCTCGCGGAATTGGGGCAAGGATTTTTCCCGAATTCCCCCAGTGGTATACAGTCTTCAAGGCAGCGTACGGAATTCACCAAGGAGAACTGGTTTCCCAACAAGGAACTATGGGAATTCGGTGCCAAGCTCAGGTCGGTTGGATTCAGCGGCGACGAAGCGACCGGCTCTTCCGGTTTCGATCGTCATCAGCTCATCGCCTATGCGCGCTACGGCCTGACCCACAATTTATCCCTTGACGTTGCGGTTCCCGTCGGGATCGCGGAACCCGATGTGGGTTCGAGCGACTCGGGCCTGGGCAACCTGGAGGTCGGGTTCCAACTGCGGGGACACCAGGACGTCACGGACTACCCGTTCATCATCCCACACGCGGAATTGATCCTCGAAACCGCCGAAGACGGCAGCTTGATGGATGACGGCCGCGACGGTATTAATTTTGGCGTCTCAATGGGCACGCGCCGCAACGATATCCT
>JAYGFS010000398.1:0-4109 GCA_046581765.1 Verrucomicrobiota bacterium | reverse complement strand
GAGTATTGGTCGCCGAAAAGCGTGAGGTCCCGCCGGTAGGCTTCCGGCGCTACCGGGATTTTCCATTCATCGTGGTAATGGTAGTTCTCGAGGTGGTTGAGCGTCAGCCCAGCAGCCTCCTCAAGCAGTCCCTGGCGGAATATGCCGTCGAGGGTGTAATAGGCGGTGTCGGGCGTGTACGCAAAGGAGTGATCGACAGCTGTCTTGAAGGTTTTCATCGATTGCCTGGACATCGCCAGGGGAAAAAAGGCTCCGAGGAAGCCCTTTTCGCTGTCGAGGGCCCAGGTATCGACCATCGGTTTTGCATAGTCGTTTGGGAAGTAGGGAGACCGCATGGCCCAGAATCCGGTGGTCATAAGCATGCCGTTATTTGGGGCGGCGAAGTAGCTGGAAACCCCGTTGGCTTCCCAGCGTTGCTCAAACATGCGACGGATATCTTCCGGTTCCCGCCTGATCACCCTTTGCCAATGCGCCACATCGGATGCGTTGCCGGTGAGTCGGGCCATTTTTTCGAGTGTTTCGGCGACCTCGAATTGGTTCATGGCAAAACCTGAAATCTGTTTTTTGAATAGTTTTTCAAAATGGTCCTCGTAGCATTCCTTGAGAAAAGCAAGATCCCCGGTGTGCTCGTAAACCTGCCAGGCCCCGAGGACGTGCTCGGAGGTTTCCGCCCCGTAAGCGCCGCTGTGCCACGAAGTCCCCTTGTTATCAGAAAGCATCCGCAGGCCGTTGGGCCATTCGCGGTAGCGATTGTTCCGGCTAAGCTGTTTCCAGGTGAGGACGTTCCCGTAGGCATACCTGGGCTTGTCGGTCGTCCATGCGCCGACCTTGATTTGGAAAGCGGCGTCGTGTCGGTGGATGCCGAGGAAATTATTCACGGCTGTCTGGGTATGGTTTTCCATCTCCCATCCCTTGCCGACATCAATGTAGTACATCAGGTATAGCGACCAGAGGTAATAGTAGATGTCGACAAAGCGCCTGTCCGGGCAGCGAAACCAGGGGATTTCCTCATTGAGTTGCCGATTCATCCCCGTGGTTTTCGCGGAAAGCCACGATGCGTGGTTCCGGATTATTGCCCGTGCGGCGTTGACGGCAACCTTGGCATCATCGTGCATGGCCCAGGAAACAACGGTTCCCTCGCGGTCGCAGGGAACGGAAAACGTATAGTGCTGCACACCGCGTTCATCCTGCCTGGAAATGAACGATCCAGCCAGATCGCGTGAAGCGCTCAACACGGTTGTCATGCCGGTATAAAGACATGGGCCAACCCGTTCATCCCCATCCGGGTCCGGCTGGGATTTCACCGTTCCTCCCTCGGAAATAACCAGGGAATTATTCCGGGTGTCCAGTTTGATCGAGGCCGACGATGAAACGCTGTTTCGATGATGGAAACTGTGGCCGGAAAACGAGAGTTTCACGGGCCTCGATGCGGTGATGATCGAGGCTGCTGCATCATTTGCTGCAATAAACTTTTCTTCCCTGAGCGTGACGCCACCCAGCTCGTATTCGCATATCATTTTGTCAGGGCGCCACCGCATGCTTTTGGGCCTGGGGTGTTTATAGGTTTTCCCGTCGATGACGACGTTGCCATAGAGCACCCGGGTATCCTTATAAAATTCCCATCCACGGTAATCGTTACCGGTTCCGGTATGCTCCGTGCCGGATAGTTCGCTTTCGAGCAGGCCAACACCCCGGCTCCGGAGATCGTGGTGAAAGGGGTGGGTCAGGCCGATCGTTTCGTCTTCGATCAATTTCCAATTGGCGTGAAAACCACCGACATAGTAGGTGACGTTTCCGGCGAGAAAGCCGTGTTTTCTGCCCTGTACTTCCTGTTCGAGTCGTTGGCAGTAGTCGGTAAAGGGAGGTTTTTCGTGGGCGAAACCCTTGCCATTCGTGGGCTGGGCCTGCTCCTGGCAGGTCGCAGGGTTGGACGTCCACATGAGCAGTGCAGCGGTAGCCATTTGGCCATGGAAGCCCGGTTTCGCCGCATGATTGTTTCGGCTGGGCTTGGGGGCACTTCTCCTCGTGCCGGATGCGAAAGGGTAAAAAAACTTCTGGACGAGACGAAACACCGGCCTCTCGAAGTGGAGGTTCCGGATATTCATAAAACGATACACTCCTTTCTACTCAAAACGTTTTGATAGGATTATTTTCTTCATGATGGTAATTTCCTTAAAGAGCCTTAGCCCTTTTTGGGCACATACCATTCATTCAGTTTGGCATCCAACACTTGGTTCGGATGACCACCAACATTACCTGGACTCACTCCCGGCCTTGGCAGATTCTATCTTCTTCCGAAGACTTGCGACGCGCTCGTTGCCCGGGCTTTGCTGCTCGGCTTGGTCCAGATGTTCCAACGCTCCGTCGTACATGCCGCGATCGAATTTGACGGTGGCCAGGATCATCAGGTCCTGCCGGTCGAGTCGGCGTTTCCCGGGGAGTTTGGTGTTCTCGCCCCAGATGCGTCCGATCAGTTTATACGTGTACGGGTCGCTCGCGGCCAGTTCAGCGCGCACGAACGGATAGAAGTCGTTGACCACGAAGAACGCCTCGGTCATCTCTGCGAAGTACTCCATGGGATTCATCAGGCCGTAGTGCGGGCGCTTCTGGCCTCCGGCATATGGCACCATCTCGAACTTGCCGCTTAGCTTGAACTGTTTCTGGCCTGCGATGATGTCCTTGTCGTCAAAACCCAACACGCGAAAGTGGTAAGCGTGCGCCAATTCATGCAGGACCACGCAGCCTCCACGGGCACGCCTCGCCGCGTCGATCAGCCCCTTGGCGCTGGTCAAGTGCACAGACCTGGCCATGGCGGGATCGTAACCGTGGCGCTTGAGCCAGCCGCCGCTCGGATGAAAGTGTGCGCCGCCCAGTGGGTGAGCGCGGTCCAGGTAGACCGGCACCTCCTGCATCTTCGTCACCGGACCGGCCGGGATGCGCATCGTGATCCGGTGCAGACGCTGGCCGAGGATCTTGAGAGCCAGGTCGCCAGTCGCTTTGTGCTCGCCTTGGAGCAGGCTCACATCCACACGCACACGCCAGCCTTCTATCTCACGGATTTCGTGGACGATACGGACCTCTTTAGCCTCGGCCCCCGTGTCCGCCGCGTTTGCGTGGGTAGTCAGACATGCGGCCAGGCCAAGCCACACCAAGATGATTCCTGTTCGAGCCATGAGTGTTTTCCTTTGCGCTGTCAATTTGATGCGAGCGGATCAGCTTTCCAATGTCCACCTCGCTTGCCGAAGCACCGCACGAGCCGATCCGGGGAGTTTTTCGTACCACACAGAGACAAGCGATCCATCGTCGAGTTGGACGGTGCTTGGGTAACCCAGGTCGCCGCCTGCTCCATCGCCTGAGATCACGATCGCTTCTGACCACGTCTTGCCGTGGTCCTCGCTGACACGGGCCTGGTTCCCGAACGGCTTTCGCCGGTGTCCGTAGGTCATGAGCAGGCGGTCGTCCCGGAGACGAGTCAGAAAGGAAGGCAGCCCCCAGACGCCGATCGGGCGGGGCGTGCTCCAGGTCTTTCCTCCATCCTCGGATTCCGACTGGAGGGTCTCATGCTTGTTCGCCGCGTTGTGATTTCGAATCTGGACAATGAGTGTTCCGTCGGTGGTCTCCACGGCGTGGAGTTCGTGGTAGTCCTTGTGATTGTCGCCGTCCCGCGTCGGGATAGGGGCGAGCCACGTCCATGTCTTTCCATCGTCGGTCGATTCACAGACGCCGATCTCATGGTTGCCCGAATACAGCTTCTTCCCGGCGTAGAGCAGACGACCGTCTTTCAATTGGATCGGACCGTGCGGGCTGTTGACGATGCTGGGATAGCGCGCCGACCAGGTTACGCCACCATCGGTTGAACGAATCATCCACTGGCCGAGTTCGGCTTTCCTCGCTTCGGCGGAAATTCTGTTGTGCACCGCGAGCCACCGGGTGCGCCGGTCGCCTTTCCCGGGAATCGATTTTTCGTATGCGAGCGAAGTGAAGGTCGTCACCAGGATGCTCCCCTTCGCCGTTTCCAGCACGCCTGCGTCCCGGTCATCAATCGGCCCGTCGAGCAGGGTGCGGGGAAGGTCCAGGTACCGCCATCGTTGTCGGAACGCATCAAGTCG
>JAYGFS010000385.1:0-5427 GCA_046581765.1 Verrucomicrobiota bacterium | reverse complement strand
GCACGATGTCCTTTTTGTACTCGGGATTGTTCACCAGGTTGTTCACGTTGTCCGGGTCGACCGTGGTGTCGTAAAGCTCGATCATCGGCTTGGTACCGAAAAAGCGCCCGGTGATGGCATCCGTTTTCCCCGCCTTGTGGTGCGCCTCCCAGGCCCGGGTCGCCTCCATTTTCCAGAGGTAGTTCAAGTGCTGTCCCCAGGGAGCGTAGGGCATGTAGTTCCGGATGAAGAGGAAGCGGCCGTCACGGACCGCGCGCACGTTGTCACAACGCTCATCCATGCGCGCGCGAAAACTCACATGATAGTCCCGCTTCTCGGCATTCGGGCCGAGGAAGACCTTCCCCTGCATGTAGCCCGGCGGCGAAATGCCGCAGATGTCCAGCCAGGTCTTGGGCATGTCGATGAAGCTCACGAGATGGTTGATCTTCGTGCCGGGCTTGCCGGGCCGCAGGTGGCTGAATTTTTCCGGGATGCGGATGATCAACGGGCAGTGCGTGCCGCTGTTGAAGAGGAAACGCTTGCTGCGGGCGAGCACGCCCCCATGGTCGGAGTTGTGGACAACGATGGTATTCCCCGCCATCCCACTGGCCTCCAGGTCGGCCAGGGCCTTGCCGATGTCGGCGTCCATCTTCTTCATCTGGTCGTGATAATGCGCGTAATTCTTGCGCATGACGGGAATGTCCGGGTGATACTTGGCCAGGCGTACCTGGTCCGGGCTGTGCGTGGTATGGTTGACATCCCCGAAGGCCCTGGACTCATGTGACTTGGTGCTGTTGATGACCATGAAGAAGGGTTCCCTTGTCTTGAGGTCCTGCCAGTTCACCCGGTTGGTATCCCAGGCACTCTTGTCGTCGCGGCCGCCGATGTTGTAGTCGGTCTTGGTCACGTTACCCACGTAGTACCCGGCCTTCTTCAGGTGGTCGGGGTAATACTTGATGCGGTCGTGCGGGATCGGGTAGCGGCTGCGCATGGGGTGCGTACCCATGGACGTGGCGTGTACGCCGGTAATCCAGGTGCTGCGGGACGGGGCACAAACGGGGGCATTCGCGTAGCAGTGCATGTACTGGAAGCCCTGGGTGGCGAGCTTGTCGATGTGCGGTGTTTCCGCATGCGGGTTGCCGTAACAGCCGACCCAGTTGACGTTGTTGTCCTCGCAGGTCAGCCAGAGAATATTGGGCCGGTCGACCGCGAAGGCCGCGGAGAGCAGGAGTAAGCAGGCGAGCAGGTATTTCATGATATCCCCATGGGCAAGGTGTTCAGCAGACAAGTTTACATAAAGGGCTGGGCGGGTCAGGACGTTTTCTTGGCTTTCTTCGGCTTTTTCGGCCGGGCGGTCTTCCCGGTGTACTTCCCGTCATCCTTCTGGCTTCGCGGCTCGACGTGTGCGGCCTGGGTATAGCCCTGCAGGCGCTCGGCGATCTCCGGGTATTTCGCCGACAGGTCGTTCTTTTCCGCCCGGTCCTGGCGGAGGTCAAAGAGCTGGAACGCCCCCCCCTTGGTTAAGCCCTTCCACCAGCCGTCCCGCACGGCCCGGCTGTTCCCGAATTCCCAGTACAGGTAGTCCCGCGAAGCCTGCTTCCCCTGCCCCAGCAAGGTCGGCAACACCGAGATCCCGTCGACGAGCTCCGGCACCTCCCCGGGGACCCCGGCGAGGGCGGCCAGGGTCGGCATGACATCGGGGAAATACCAGGGGAAGTCACTGGTCGTGGCCGCCTTGATTTTTCCCGGCCAACGGACAATCATCGGCACCCGGATGCCCCCCTCGTGCAGCGAACGCTTGTGGCCCTGCATGACCCCGCAGGAATCGTGGACGCCTTCAAAACGCTTGGCCGCGCCGTTGTCGGAGGTAAAGAAGACAATCGTGTTGTCATCGATCTTGAACGCCTTGAGCAGGGCCATGATCTCACCCACCTGGCGATCCATCATCGAGTCCATGGCAGCGGCGACCCGGGCCGCATGGTCCCAGGGTTTGTCCCGGTACAGGGCCCAGGCCGGATCGTCCTCCGGGATCTCGTAGGCCGCGTGCGGGGGCGTCCAGGGGCAATAGAGGAAGAAGGGCTTGTCATGGTGCTCCTTGAGGAAGCGAATCGCCTCGTCAAAAATCGCATGATGGGTGTAGCGCCCATCCAGCTCTACCTTCTCGCTGTTACGGAACAGGTGGGTGTAATAGGTGTGGGCGTGCCACTGGTTGTAATACCCGAAGAACCGGTCAAAGCCCTGGCGTTCCGCCGCGCCGTCCTTCCCCTGGTTGCCGAGGCCCCATTTTCCAAACCCGCCCGTGGCGTAGCCGGCCTTTTTCAGGACCTCCGCCACCGTGACATCCCCCGGGAACAGGGGAATGCCGCCACTGTTTCCACGCACCGGCGTATGCCCCTTGTGCGTACCGGTCATCAGGGTACTGCGGGCCGAGGCGCAAACCGTGTCGCCGGAATAACAATCCGTGAAGCGCAGACCCTCGGCCGCGAGCCGGTCAATGTTCGGCGTACGGATCGTCTTGCTGCCGTAGCAACCCAGGTCGTGATAGCCCATGTCATCGACCATGATGAAAATGATGTTGGGCTTGCCCTGCGCGAGGCCAAGGGTGGCAAGGAACATGAGAATGGAAGGACGTAGGCGGCGGTACGCTTGCTTCATCATAGCTGGATCCAGGTTGCAGGGCTGAACATTATAGCCCCTGAAGATCGGGGGATATTGACGCCGGATCACGCACACGCAAGCAAATACATGGCCGGCTCATGCCCGGTCATGGGGAGCCTTTGCACTTGCAGGTCCCTGCACAGGATGCTGGCATAGCGGCATGAAACGGATGCTGCTTGCCTGCCTGCTCGCCTCGCTGTCCAGCCCTTTTTCGGGCGCGGCGAAGCCCAACTTCGTGTTCTTCCTGGTCGATGACCTCGGCTGGGGAGACCTGGGCTGTTACGGTTCACGGTTTCACGAAACGCCGAACCTCGATCGACTCGCACGTGAAGGTGTCCGCTTCACCCAGGCCTACTCCGCCTGCACGGTGTGCTCGCCCAGCCGGGCCGCGATCCTCACCGGCCGCTACCCGGGACGCCTGCACCTGACCGACTGGATCAAGGGCCATGGACGCAGGAACGCGAAGCTCTTGATCCCGAAGTGGAACATGCGCATGGACCCGGAACTGACGACCATGCCCGAGGCCCTCAAGCAAGCCGGCTATCGCACCCAGTTCATCGGGAAGTGGCACCTCATGCCGATCGGGGCACCGGATTTCGAGGCCCATTACCCGGACAGCCATGGTTTCGATCACAATGTGGCCGGGCGCGAATGGGGCCAGCCGAAAGGCCCGGGCAAGTACTTCTCCCCTTTCGGCATGCCGAATCTCGACGACGGAAAGAAAGGGGACTTCCTCACCGACCGCTTGACCGATGCCGCCGTGGATTTCATCGAGCGCGCCAAGCGGGATCCCTTCCTGCTCTACTTCTCCTATTACACCGTACACGGCCCGATCATGACCAAGCCGGCTTTACTGGAGAAATACAAGGCGAAGGCCAAGGGTTTCGACAACAGCCGAAACGAAAACCTCAACCCCGCATACGCCGGCATGATCGAGAGCCTCGACGACAGCGTGGGCCGGGTCCTGGACAAGCTCAAGGCGGCCGGCCTGGACAGGAACACCGTGGTCATCTTTACCGCCGACAACGGCGGGGTATCGACACAAAGCTCGGGTGGACTGCGCGGCGCAAAGGCCCTCTCCTACGAAGGCGGCACGCGGGAGCCCGCCCTGGTCAAGTGGCCGGGGAAGGCCCGGGCCGGCTCGACCTGCGAGGTCCCCGTGATCGGCACCGACTTCTACCCCACCATGCTCGATATGGCCGGCCTGGCCCTGCGCCCGAAGGCTCACCTGGATGGCCTGAGCCTGGTCCCCCTGCTGAACGGCACATCTAAGGTACTCGGGCGCAAGGATCTTTTCTGGCACTACCCGCATTACCATCGGACCCCCCCGTACGGGGCGATTCGCCGGGGCGACTACAAGCTCATCGAGTTCTTTGAGGAGGGCAAGCTCGAGCTCTACGATCTCGCGTCCGACCCCGCAGAGTCCAGGAACCTCGCCGCCAGCCAACCGGAAAAGGCGGAACAATTACTGACCGCGATGCGCGCATGGCGAAGCGAAGTCGATGCCCAGATGCCCACGCCCAACCCGAACTTTGACCCCTCTAACAGCGCCCCGAAACGGAACAAGCGTACGGGTAAGGCGAGCAAGCCCGTGTCCACGCCGCTGGGGCTGGTTTCCGCATCGAGCTACCAGGTCGGCAACCCGCCGGAGTCCGGCCTGGACAGGGTCCCGGGTTCGCGCTGGGCGGCCGCCAGCGACGCGGTTCCCCAGTGGTGGATGCTGGAGTTCCCGGAACCCAGGCAGTTGACCGGGGTGAACATTCGCTGGAAGAACCCCACGTGGTACAGCCACAGGATCGAGGTCTCCGGCGACGGAAAGCAATGGAAGACGGTCTCCGATGCCACCGGTTCCGGGACCCTGCCCGCCACGTCCGCGCATGCCTTCACCACCCAGGCAAGGTTCCTCCGGGTCACGGTGGACGGTCTCGGCTCCGGATGGGTCACCTTCTCCGAGCTGGAGCCGGTATTCGCGAGGTGATTGCGCGGCTCAGCCTAGCCCTCGGGGATTGCTTCGCGCAAGGCATCCGCTTCCGCCATCAACTCCGCATACAGGGGAATTTTACCCGCGCGCTGGGCTTCCTGGGCTTCTTTCAACTTGGCCTCGTAGGCCTTCTGTTCCCGCGATCTTTTCTGCTTAGCGAATAACCCCATGTCCATCTATCCTCCCACCGGGTAAGCCGAAGGTACCATCCTTTACGCGTCCCGGATAACGTAAGTCGTATCGCGCACGTCCGTCCCGCTCGGATGCTGGTAGATCCCGAGGTCGAACTCGGGCGCGACGGCCAGCAAGTGGTCGAAGATGTCGGACTGGATCCCCTCGTAGTCCGCCCAGGCCTTGTTCGAGCTGAAACAGTAGATCTGGATCGGCAGGCCTTCCGGTGAGGGAGCCAGTTGGCGGACCAGCAGGGTCATCTCCTGGTTGATGTCGGGATGCTGCCGAAGGTAGGCCAGGATGTACGCGCGGAAGGTGCCGACGTTGGTCAAGCGGCGTCCGTTTACACGGCAGCTGTCCCCGCCCCGACCATGCTTTTCATTCCAGGCACCCACCTCCTGCCGCTTCCCCTCGATATACGCCTGGATGTGCTCGATCTCCTGAAAGCGGGCCAGCATCGCCTCGTCGCAGAGCTTGATGGTGTTCACGTCGATCAGCAGGCTGCGCTTGATGCGCCGCCCATCGCTTTCCGACATGCCGCGCCAGTTCTTAAACGACTGCGTGATCAGGGCGTAGGATGGCACCGTGGTGATGGTCTTGTCCCAGTTCCTCACCTTGACCGTGGTCAGGCCGATCTC
>JAYGFS010000335.1:0-2374 GCA_046581765.1 Verrucomicrobiota bacterium | reverse complement strand
AGGTTCCCCGCTGCGGGCATCGGCCACGAAATAGTAATCCGATGCCTTTTTCTCTCCTTTTTTACCCACGAGCTCATCCCGGTTGGAGGCCATGCGCTTTTTCACGATGACGGTGTCGCTCACCCAGAGAACGATCTTGCTCTCGTTCCCGTCGCTCATCCGGGCGGTGACCAGGTAGGCCCCAGGTTGCTGGAGCGGCGTGGAAATCGTGACCTGCCGGTCGAAATGGTCGGGCAGCGGCTTCAGCTTCACCTTCCAGGACGCTGCGCGTGCCCCGAGGTACCTGGACTCATTCTGCTGGACGATACGGTAGCCGATGTTCCCCACGTTGACCTTCCGCCAATCCAATTGCTTGGGCTTGCTCTCTATATGGGTGCGGACATCCTTGAGCAGGAGGTCCACCTTGATGTGCTGGGCACTGAACTGCACGCCGGTGCCATTGCGGAAACGGTATTGCAGTTCCGGCCCCTTGCCGGCCGGTTGGGTGACGGTGGGTTGGATCTGCCCCCAGTTCTCCTCGATCTGCTCGACCTGCTTCGTAAAGCGGTTCCCCGCCCGCCTGAAGGATTTTGCCGCCTCGGGATACTGGCGCCGGTTCAGGTAAACCCTGCCGAGTTGATCGTGGGCCTTCAGTTCGCTGTACAGCTTTACGAAATTGTGATGGTCGGGAAGCTCAAATCGCTTGATGCCGGTCGCCAGCCGGGCGAGGGTTTCCGTATCTTTCAAGGTGTGCAGGGCGTAGGTGCCGCTTTCATTCACCTTGTCATCATCCATGACCTGCCGGCCCGAGAAGTACCAGCCGTACTGCACCATGGTCTGCACCCCGAACTGGTTGAAGAGAAAATCCGCCCGCTCGCGCTTGACCCGGGGGGCCAGCGCGGGGCTCCAGCGCACCGCCTCGGCCAGGGCCCAGCGCCAGCGCTCTCCATCGTTTGCGGCGTTTTTCCATGCGTCGGGTTCCCCGTAATACACCGGCTTTCCCTCGGCATCCACCGGGGCTCCCTTGTTTTCACGCCCGTAGCCGTAGTAGTGGCCCTCGGTGTAATCCGGCAGGGCGGACAGGTCGCTGAGGTACTGCATGCGCCAGGCATTGCCGTAGCTTCGCCACTGCGCGAGGGCGCTGCCAAACTGGAAATATAGTTCAGCGACACGCGCCTTGTCCGCCCTCGGGTCGACGGCATCTGCGGCCAACTTGAACAGTTGCAGGGACCGGATGCGGTCGCGTTCCCGCGTGTTCACGTAACGGCCCCCGCCGCGGTGATGCCCCCGCTTGAATTCGCCTGCAATGATAAAACCCTGATGCGGAAGGAACTGGTAGGCCTGGGCGATTCTCAGCAGCACCTGCCAATGGTCGGAATGGGCCTCCACCACCTCCTCCAGGAATCCGTCCAGTTCGCTTTGACGCCGGAGCTGTTGCAGCGCGTTGTGGCCCTCATCGAAATCCTGCCGGGCCAGCAGGTCGGGATCGGCATCCGGTTTAAATATAAAGGTCCGGAGCAGGTCGTAGGCTTCCTTGTAGTTTCGACTCTTGTTGAGTTTTTGGACCTTGGCCCGGCTCGCGGCGTAAGGATCTGCGGATGCAGCCCCGGTGAGCAGGAGGAGGCCCAGGGAACAGGCGAGTATTTTCATGATAGTAGTTCCATATTCTAGGATAGACGCCTCATAAGGGGACAATCTTGGATCAAATCCGCTTTTTCGTCGACCGAAAAGCGACCCGGCCTAAAAGGCACCGAAGAGGATGCTGCTGAAGGTGGTCAAGGGGGAGGTCTCGCGGAAATCATCGATGGTGGCCTGGGCATCCCCCATCACGTTGCTGGCGTTCTCCACCAATTTCTTGATTTCGTCATAGAGCTCCTCGTCATTCATCAATTTGCCCACCGTACCCTGGCCCGTATTGATTTTCTCGCCGAGGGCGGCAAAGTCAGCGCTCATCTTCTTGATGGACTCCGACGCCTCGAGCATATTGTTATAAACCTTCTCCTCTTCGCTAAGGAGCTTTCCGAGGGTCCCCTTGCCTTCCTCCAGGCGCGTGGAAATCGACTTCAGGTTGGCGACAGAGCTTTCAAGGTCGTCATAAAGCGTCGACTCCTCGTTGAGGAGCTTTCCGAGGGTCCCCTTCCCGTCGTTAATCCGCTTGGCCACCGCACCGAGATCATCGCTCGCACTCTGCAGGCTACGCATGAGGGTATCGGCCTGGTTGTAGAGGGTGTCATCGTTTAGCAGTCGTGCGACCGTGCCGGTTCCCGCATTGAGTTTCCTGGTGATTTCCTGGAGGTCTCCCATGGCCGTCGACAGGTTCTGCATGATGCCGCCCTCGTCCAGCGCATTGCGGATATATTCCAGGGCCTTGGTTGCCTGGTCGAGAATATCCGCC
>JAYGFS010000310.1:0-16643 GCA_046581765.1 Verrucomicrobiota bacterium | reverse complement strand
AGCGGGTACGGAACATCATGCGACCTTCCTACCAGAACGATGCCGTACCGCAAGACCTCTTTGGACCGTTCACGCCAAGCATTTATGCCGCACGCTATGCGGATGCACGCAGTGCAAAAAAGGGAAAGGTGTTTTCTCATTCAGGTCTCTTGTCGACAATGGGCCCATGCCACCCGGGCTCAACCCTATTGCGTTAGCGTCCGTCGTTGACGAAGAGATTCGACCGCATGCCGGGCACTATTTCCCCGGGCCGAAAGGCAGCCCATACACCGGTATGCTTTCACCTTGCTGTCCCAGCCCGCCCAAGGCATCATCCGGCCTATGAAAACCGCCCGAAACCCACCCGGCATCGGCCTTCCACGGCCCCGGGCCGACTGAGCCATGAAAGCGCCATGGACCATCCGGGATCTCGTCGATTTTGACTATTTTCTTTACCGGGACGAGGAGGCCGACGGGGAGGAACTCCGTCAGCGGGATCGCGCGTTTTACACGGGCCTGGAGGACCTGCCCGACGAGCGCTCAACCTTGTTTCATCGCTGGGTGCGTTTTCGTGGGGAGGCGGAGGACGCTACGCCGGGCGAGGCTTTCGCCGAATGTTTCAGCATCTTGAAAATAGCCTTTCCCCTTGCCGGTTGCCTGTCCGGGGCCGCGGTCGCGATCGGCTTGTTGCACTACCGGGGAACCGTGGCGGTGAATGTATCGAGCTACGTCGGGGTGCTGGTGGTGCTGCAGCTCCTCCTCCTGCTTGCCCTGCTGGCAACCCTGCTCTATCGCCGCAGGACCCTGGGCAGCGGAATCCCGACCGCCTATCCCCTCTTGTCGCGCGCCGTGTTCAGGGGATCGGCCAGGATATGGCGGGGCAGCCTGCGAAAAGGGGGTGGATCCCAGGCGGGAAAGCTCCAGTCGGGCCTGGGGGAATTGCGGCTCAAGAATGCCCTCTACGGCCGGGTCATTTACCAGCAGGTGTTTCAACTCGCGCAGGCCTTCGGGGTCCTGTTCAACCTCGGTGCCCTGGGGATGACCCTGCTGCGGGTGACCACGGGCGACCTGGCATTCGGCTGGCAGTCGACCGTGTTTTCCCCGGAAACGGTGCATCGCATCGGGCGTTCCCTGGCACTCCCCTGGCGGTGGCACTGGGGCGAAGGCGTCGGGTATCCAAGCCTGGAGCAGGTGGCCGGCAGCAAGATGATCCTGAAAGAGGGGATGCAGGACCTGGCGACGAGTGACCTGCGCTCCTGGTTGCTGTTCCTCTGCCTCTGCCTCGCGGTGTACGGGTTCCTGCCGCGATTGGCCCTCTGGATCTATGCCGCATGCCGCCAGGCACGCAGCCTGCGCTGCCTGAGCTTCACCCACGCGGCTGGTGAGCGGCTGTACCGGCGGATGACGACACCGATGCTGGAATCGGCCGGGACACCCCCGGGTGGGGATCCGCATGCATTCCCCCCGCTGGATGCGACACCGGCGCCCCACCCTTCGACCCCCGGGACGCCGGGGAATAGCACCCTGCTCCTGGTGCCCGAAGAGCTGGCCGACGAGCTGGAGGCCGATCCCCTGGTCCGGATGGTGGAGCAACGCATCGGGCGAAGCGTGTCCCGCACCTGTTGGTACAGGCCGGGCAAGCAGGGCCTGGAGAACCTGGATATTGAGCCCCACGAGACGGTCACCCTGTACCAGGAGGCCTGGCAGCCGCCCATCCGGGAAACCCTGACCTTTATCAAGCAGCTGCGGCAGCACCTCGCACCGGAAACCGCACTGGTTATCCTGCTCAACGGCCGCGCCCGGCCCGGGGATTCATTTGCACCGGTTAAGGACATCGATCGCAGCACCTGGACGCAGGTCACCCGGCAGCTGGCCGATCCGTACCTGGACATCGCGGAGGCCGTGACCCCATGAGCGCGGTGTTGAAATTTGCGGTGGTGGGGCACCCGAACGAGGGCAAGTCCTCCATCGTCTCCACCCTGGCCGAGGACGACACGGTCCCGGTAAGCGCATTTCCCGGGGAAACCGTGCAATGTGCATCCTACCCGGTGAAGATCGATGGGGAGGAGATCATCGACTTTATCGACACCCCGGGCTTTCAAAACCCGGTGCAAATGAAGGAGTGGATGCAGGCACACGGGGAAGACGGGGAAGCCCTGATGCAGGCCTTCATCGCGGCGCACAAGGACCAGCCCGATTACCATCACGACGTCGAGCTACTACGCCCCATCGCGGAAGGTGCGGGCATCATTTATATCGTCGACGGCTCGCGGCCGGTTCGTGCCCCGGACCGGGCGGAAATGGAGATCCTGCGCGATACCGGGCGCACCCGCATGGCGATCATCAACAGCAAGGAGGCCGATGCCGCCCACCTGGACGAATGGAAACTGGCCTTCAGCCAGCATTTTAATGCCTACCGTGTGTTCAATGCCCACCACGCAAGCTACCGCGAACGGATCGACCTGCTGGAAAGTTTAAAGGGGGTCAATCCCGACTGGCAGCCGGTCATGGAGCGGGTGATCGAGACCTATAAGCACGACTGGCAGATGCGCACCGAGCACGCGGCGGACATCCTGGCCGAGCTGCTGGGTAGAAACATGACCTGCCAGCAGGAGAAGCGGGTGGCGAGCCAAGGCGAAGCCCGTGAACTCCAGCCGAAAATGCTCGAGGCCTTTCGCGCAAAACTCTCAAGGAATGAACGGAGGGCGCACCGGAGGATACGCAAGCTGTTCAAGCATACGCTGTTCAAGACCGCTCTCGATGAAACCGGCATCCTGCAGGAAGACCTGTTCAGCAAACAAACCTGGCACCTGCTGGGCCTGGAGCGAAACCAGTTGGTTGCCGCATCCGCCATTGCCGGCGCAGCGAGCGGCCTGGGCATTGACGCCCTGATGGCCGGGTCCTCGCTCGGCTTGTGGGCGGCAGGCGGTGCCGCCATCGGTGCCGCCAGCGCCTTCTTCGGCGGTGAGCGGGCAGCCCACTCGATTGGCAAGAGCCGCTTCGGGATCGGGCGACTCCTCGGCGGGTCAAAGGTCCAGGTGGGACCGGTACATAATCCCCAGTTCTATTTTATCCTGCTCGATCGCGGCCTGCTGTACGTTGACAGCATTATCCACTGGGCCCACGGGCGACGATCGGAGGGTGTATTCCTCTCCAATGAAAGCGGCGAGAAGAGGGGATATGTTTCCGGATTCAGCGAGGAGGAGCGCAGGTGCTGCTCGCAACACATGAAGGCCCTGCGCAAGGGAAACCGGCAGGAACTCGAGGTCAAGCGGGCCGCGGTGCAGGCCATGCTGGTCGAGGTGATACAGGCCTGTTCGCGCAGGTAGAAGGGCCGATGTTGCCGTCGGTCCCACCGCAGCACGCCGGTGAGGGATGGCGCAAAATAAATGAATACACGGAGACCTTTTATTGCTGCAAGAACGGCTTTTTCCGGTCAGGTTGTACGGTGCACGGTGCAGTAAAACGGGGTTCGATCCCGAAAAATAACGGAGCAGGATTATGAAAAAGAACCATACACAACGCCGCAAGTTCTTAAAGGGTACGGCTGCCGCTTCGGCGATAACCGCTTTCCAGATCGTTCCCGGGTACGCCGCCCCCTCCTCCAAGGAATCCAGGAAGAACCCCAAGCCCCCGCCCAGCGAAAAACTGAACCTGGCCATTATCGGCTGTTCACACCAGGGGGGCGGCATTGGCAACGGGGCTATCGGCACCGGGTTGGTGAATTGCGTCGCCCTGTGTGACGTGGTAAAGTCGCGCACCGACGGGCTCAAGAAACGCGCACCCGAGGCAGAGGCCTTTGATGACTTCCGGGAGATGTTCGACAAGATGGGAGACAAAATCGATGCCTGCACGATCGGTGTTCCCGATCACGCCCACTTCCCCATCAGCATGCTGGCCATGTCACTGGGCAAGCATATCTACGTTGAGAAACCCATGGCCCATACCTTTCACGAGGTCGAACTGATGATGGCCGCGGAGAAAAAGTACAAGGTGGCCTGCCAGATGGGGAACCAGGGACACTCGGGGAACAACCCGCTGCAATTTAAGGCCTGGGTGGATGCCGGGGTCATCAAGAACGTCCGGAAGGTCGATGCCTGCATGAACAAGGGCCGGCGGTGGCACCCGTGGGGTGATGTTAAAGGCTTTCCCGCAGCCGGCGACCCGATGCCGGAGGGCATGAACTGGGATGTGTGGACCGGCACCGCCCCCATGCACCCGTACAGCAAGAAATACGATCCCGGCAACTGGCGCGGGTGGCATGACTACGGCGACGGTGCATTCGGCGACTGGGGCCCGCATACCCTGGACACCATTCATGAGTTCCTCGGACTGGGCCTGCCCCATGAAATCCGGGCGGACAAGCTCGAGGGCAAGAATGACTTCATCTACCCCATGGCTTCCACCATCGCCTTCGAGTTTGCGGCGCGCGGGAAGAACATGCCCGCGATGAGCATCAACTGGTACGACGGCGTGAAGAACAAGCCGCCCCGCCCCAAGGAACTGGAGGACGGCCGGAAGATGGACGCCTGTGGCAAGATCATCTACAGCGATGACCTGGTCTTCAAGGGCGGCACGCACGGCAGTACACTCCGGATTATCCCGGAAGACAAGATGAAGGACATGGCTGCTGATCTGCCAAAAATTACCGAGAAGCATTCGAACCACATGGCCAACTTCCTCCTCTCGGCCATGGGCAAGGAAAAGTGCCGCTCGTCCTTCGACGTCGCGGGGCCCCTGACCCAGGTATTTGCCCTGGGCTGTATCGCGCAACGCCTGGGCGGGACCTTCACCTTCGATTCGAAGACCCGCCAGATCACCAACAACAAGCGGGCCAATGCCTTGCTCAAGGGACACCCACCCCGCAAGGGCTGGGAATATTTCTACACGCTCTAGCTGAACCGGCCAGCCACATGAGGGCCTAGCCCCGCAGGGCGTCCACCGGGTCCAGGCGGGCGGCGATCCAGGCGGGGTAGAGGCCGAAACCGATGCCGACCGCGGTCGCCACGCCGACGCTGATGGCCATGATCAAGCTGCTGAAAGCAACGGGAAACTGGAACACCAGGGCGACGAGCTCGCCGCCGATCACCCCGGTGAGCACCCCCAGCATCCCACCGATGACGGAGATGACGCAGGCTTCCGCGAGAAACTGCTTGAGAATCTCCCGCCGGGTGGCACCGACCGCGCGGCGAATGCCGATCTCCCGCGTGCGCTCGCTGACGCTGGCCAGCATGATGTTCATGATGCCGATGCCGCCAACGAGCAAAGACATCCCGGCGATAACCGTGATGATGATGTTGAAGACCTCCTTTGTCTTCTGCGACTGCCGGAGATTTTCAAGCGGCACGGAGACGGAAAAGTCCGCTGCATCATCGTGGAGACTCCGCAGGACCCGTTCGAGGTGCTGGGAATCCGGGAGGAGCTGCTCGGTCGTGGCCATGCGAAGCGATATCGCGTCGTAGACGCCGGCACGCTGGATCCGGGGAAAGTACCGGGCAAGCGCGGGATACGGAATGTAGACATCCAGGTTTCGATTGACGATGTTGACATCCTTGACCGTGCTGGCGGTAAAGGGACGGTTCTGCATCACCCCGACCACGACAAAGGGCTGGTCGCCGATGACCAGCGATTCGCCGAGCGGTGATTCGGCAATCCCGACCGCTTCGGCAATCGCTGCACCGAGCACACAGACCCGGCGGTGCTCGAGGGCGTCCCGCTCGTTCAGGAAACGCCCCTGCCCCACGGCGAAGTTAACCACCTTCTCGAAGTCACCGGAAATCCCGAGCACCGCGGCGGAGTCGAGGCGAATGCGGTCCCGGCTGACATCGGCCTTGAGCTGTTTCCACGCGGCCAGCCCCTCGATATCCTGCAACTCGCGGCGGATGGCATCGATATCCCGGTCGCTGATGCCAAAGGGATTGCGTTGCCGGGCCTGGCGCAGGCGCTCCCCGTCCAGTTGCGTATCGACCACCTGGATATTGTTCAGGCCGATCTGGCGGATCTGCTCCAGCTGCTGCTGCTTGCCGCCCTCCGTAATGGCGGTCATGGCAATAACGGAGGCGATTCCAAAAACCATGCCCAGCATGGTGAGCATGCTGCGCAGCTTGTGCGCGAGCAGGCCTTCGCGAATGGCAATGCGGACGATGTCTACCCAACGAACCGCCTGGGGCGGGTAGCGGGTTTCGGGTGAGCGGGAAACCTTTTCCGTGGTCCCCTGGCACTCGTCAGACTGGATGCGGCCGTCCTCGATACGGATAATGCGTTGCGCCTGGGCAGCCAACTTGGGGTCGTGGGTGACGATGACAATCGTGTGGCCCTGTGCATGGAGCTCGTGAAAGACCTCCATGATCTCCCGGCCGGTCACGGTGTCGAGATTGCCGGTAGGCTCATCGCAGAGCAGGAGGTGGGGACCGGCGGCGAGGGCGCGACAAATGGCGACCCGCTGCATCTGGCCACCGGAGAGCTCGGTGGCGCTGTGATGATGCCGCCCTTCGAGCCCCATGCGGTTGGCCAGGGCCTCGGCCGTCGCCAGCCGGTCGCGCCCCTGGACCCCGCGATAGACAAGGCCGAGCGCTATATTTTCCAGCACGTTCAACTCCGACAGGAGATTGTATTGCTGGAAGACAAAGCCGATGTCGCGATTCCGGGTGCGGGAGAGCTGCATGTCGGAGAGGCAGGAGACTTCTTCCCCGTCAAGCCAGTAGGTACCATCGGTCGGGCGGTCAAGGCAGCCGAGCAGGTACATGAGCGTCGATTTTCCACTGCCGGAAGGCCCGGTGATTGCCACGAATTCGCCGGCATGGATTTCCAGGTCAACCCCGGCCAGGGCCCGCACGACGTGCTCACCCATCTGGTAGTGGCGGGAGAGCCCGCTCAAGCGGATCAGGGCACTCATCGCCCGGGGCCTTTCGCGTAGCCTCGATAGACCCGATCCCCCTGCTTAAGTCCCCCGCTGAGAATGAACCGGTCATCGCCAAAGAATGCACCTTGAACGGGTGCCCGGCGGCCGGACGTTGGATCGAGGAGTACGGAATAACCCGCGGCATCCTCCTGTACAGCGGCAGCCGGGAGGAAGAGCGCATTCTCGCGAACATCGGTCTCGATTTCCAGCAGGACCGTCATGCCCTGGCGAAACTCCGGCACATCGCGCCGGAGATCAACCGAGAGGGAAAACTCGATGATGCCGGAATGCTGGGAATTCACCCAGCGGCCTTTCGTCTCAACCCGGTCGCGGCCGATGCGCGACAGGTGGGAAACGGTGGCATCGGGGATTTCCATGTCCAGGGCGGGGATGCGCACGGTGCAGGACATGCCTTCACGCACGCGTTGATAATTCACCTCATTGATCCCGACCTGAACGCGCATGTTCCCGGGCGGATAAAGCATGGCGACGGTATGTCCCTTCTCCCAGCGATCACCAATATCGGTTAGCCGGTCATCCCCCCGCTCACCCCGTGTCCGCAGGCGCACCAGTCCATCGCTGGGCGCGAGGACGATGTGGGGCGGATGCTCCACCGCGCGGCTCAGTTCCGCTTCCAGGCGGGCGAGCTCGGCAAGGACCTCGGCCCGGCGGGCTGCATCATCCTCGGCGAGAACATCCTGTTCCGCACGCAACATGGTGATGTTGGCCTCGATCGCGGCCGGGAACCCCTTCCCGTTACGTTCCATTTCCCCCAGCGCTTCCGCCAGTTCGGCATCGGTGACGGCCATCGCACTGCTGAGGATATCCATTTCGCGGTCAAAGATCTCCTGCGCATTGTCCACGGCCCGCCGGGCGGAGGCCAGGGCCGCCTCGGAGGTGGCAACCCGGTCCTCGGTAGCGGGCCGGGAGGCGATCTCAAGCCGGTATTCCAGGATCTCGAGCCGGCCGGCACTCGCCTCGGCATTGGCCACCAGCTGGTCGTAACGGGACTTGGACATGGCCCCCACCTCCAGTGCCCGCTTCCCGCTCTCCGCCAGGCGCTGGCTATCCGCCAGGCGCAGCCGGGCGATCTCGCAATCGATGACGAGCCGGGTGGCCGGCAATCCCCGTTTTTCAATTTCAACCAGGATATAGCGTTCCTGGGCTTCTGCATCGACGGCATCGATAGCGGCGACCACCTCGGCATAAGGCGCGTGGTCACGATCCCGGTCGGATCGGGCAAGATCCAGTGCTTCCTTCAGGGCAGCGGCCTCCGCTTGCGCCTCCTCCAGCCCAAGCGGCGACTCCTCTTCTCCATCCGGCTTCGACGCTTGACCCGCGGCCGGTTGCACCTCCGCAATCCTTTTTTTACCGCCCCTCGGGCCCGCCGCTGGTCCTGCCCCGGCTTTCGCTTGAAGCAGGCCTGCGCTCATCTGCATTTCGAGCACACGACTGCGCCCTGCCTGCCACTTCTGCAGGGCGGCCTGGTACACCTCCCGCGATGCGCGAAAACGCTTTTCCAGGGGCTCCAACTCGGCCTGCAGCTTCTCGAGTCGTGCCTCGATAGGCCTGATTTCCTGGTCGAGTTCCACCAGGCGATCACCGCCGACAGGCTCGGAAATCAGTATGCGATGCCGGATCTCCGCCAACTTTAAATCATTCCTGGCATTTTCCACCCGCTGCTGCTCGGCAATCCGGGCGTGATCGGCCTGCAGCCCGTCTATGCGCAATTGTTGCTCAAGGTCGACCACGTTCGCGCGAAGGGTACTAACCTGCTGCTCGAGTGCTTCTTCATCAAAAACAAGAACGCGTTCACCCTGCTTAACCCAGGCACCATCCTCTACGAGCCACTTGATCTCCCCCGTAAACGGTGCCTGCAGCAACAGGGGGTCCTGCGGCGCCAGTTCGCCGGCCTCCCGCAGCACGTCGCTGAGCGTTCCCCTCCCAACCGAAAATTCGACCATGGTGGTGGTCGCATCGTGATCCTGTCCAATCTTCCACCCGATCACACCCATCAGGCAAAGCAGGGTACCTAACTGGATCAACCGCTTCATGGCAGGATCACCCCTCCACGCAAACCCGGGCGCAACCGGTCGCGGAGATCTTCCGACACGGCGAAGGACAGGGTCACATCAAAGATGCGGTTCAGGCCGATGGCTTCCGTGTCCCGGGAACGATCCTCACGGGGCCGATACAGGGTGCGGCCCTTGGTAACGATCCGGCCGGTCAGGATACGGTCGCCAAAATCCTCCAACTCGATCGGCAATTCCATGCCGACATGTATCCGGTAATAATAGCTTTCGGGCAGGCTGACACGAAAGGACAGCCTGGACATGTCGAGGATCTGGGCGACCGTGAGGCCCTGCCAGACGATAAACTCCTTGTCGATGCGCTCGTTCCGCTTGGCCAGGTCGTTGTAGCCCTTGAGATAAAATACATGGCCATCAGCCGGTGCGCGCAGGAAGCGCATGGTTTCAAAGTCACGACTGATCGTGCGATCTTCAACATCATCTTCCAGCAGGCTTCGTGCGCGCTGGATCAGGACCTCTTCCCGCTCCAGGCTGAGCGCAAGCTTGGCCTCCCGCAATGCAAGCTCTTTCCGGGCTCGACGCCAGTCCTGACGATCTGCCAGGTGGTAGGTATAGTCGGCCCGGCGAAAGGCCTTTACAACATCCAGTTTGCGGCTTCGGGCCTGCAGTTCAAGCACATCCCGGCGGCGTCGGTAGTCCTCGTAGGCGATGCGCGTCGATTCTTTTCCTGCCAGCTTCGCCACGCGCTGGATGAGCACCTTCAACTCCTCTTCCGCGGAGCGCGCCGCTTCATGCGCGCTGGCCAGGGTGGCGAGATCCTGTCGCCGATTCTCCGACACCCGGTCACCGGCCAGCTTTTCCTCCTCTACCGCCTGGGCATGCAGGCTGGTCTCCTCCAGGAAAACAGCCTGCTGTTTATCGGCAGCCTCGAGAAAACGGGTTTCCGCCGCTACCGCCTTGGCCTCGGCCTTCACCGCTTTTTCATTTTCCTTTGGCCGGTAGAGGGTGATGACCAGGTCGTCCTTTGCGACGCGGCTACCGTGCGGAATAAGATCCTCGATACGTGCCCAGGAACGCGTGCGAACGACCATCGGAACCGCGGAACCGGACACGACCTCGCCGGTGTACCGATGAACCTTCGCACCGGAATGACTCGCGACAGGCGGATCCAGGTGCTCCCCGGGAACCAGGCCCTCGCTCAAGATGAAATGCTGATCATAGCGGTGGCCCAGGACCTTCACCAGCTCGTCATTCCGCTGTATGTACAGGCCGTCCCCGCCCTGCTCCACGAGGTAGGC
This sequence comes from Verrucomicrobiota bacterium, assembly GCA_046581765.1. GTDB lineage: Bacteria > Verrucomicrobiota > Kiritimatiellia > SS1-B-03-39 > UBA6053 > JAPYUI01. The sequence goes on along the minus strand of JAYGFS010000310.1, from coordinate 6,435 downwards.
GGGCACCACGACCGCATCCTTAACGGGCTCGGCCACCGCCCGGCAGCGAACATGGGCAGCAAAGGCGAACCTGGAACTGGATTCGGCCGGGACCTCCACGGTAATTTCGCGCGCCGTTCGCTCTTCCGGGCGCTGGTCCGCTCCATCCAGCTCGTTATCGGTCTTGCTGGGAAAGAAGACAACCGGGTCGTCGGTGATCGTCACCCGGCCTCCAGGAATCCAGGCGCCCGTGCTATCCTGCAGTTCAAGGCGACGCCTGGCGACGGCGGTGTTCCCAAAAAAGGGCAATTGTAGGTGGTGTATGCGAAAGCGGACGAGCAGCTTGGCGGAAGGCGTGAGGTACAGCGCGGGTGGATTATTGTGAATCGGGCGGCCGAGTCCCAACCAGGTCTGGTATTTCACCGCTCCTGCCTCGGAAGCGAGGAGGGCCTTGTGTTCCAGCCCGATATCGAGCAGCAGGCCCCCTGCCCCGACGCGCAGCTCGGCCTCGCAGGTCCTCCTCTCCTGCGGAAGAAGCCGGTTAATCGCAACCAATGGACGACCGGCCTGCTTGATAATCATGCAGTTCCACTCGTCCGGGGCCCCGAGTATGCATTCCATGCGGTACGTGCCCGGGGGAAGGTCACAACGCCACCGGGCCTGGCCGCGAATGACCAGGGCACCCTTTGCCGGGGCAACAAGGGGTTCTTCAACCCAGCCGTAGCCGCGGGTGGCATCGTAGATCGCCGCGGCCCATGCATTCGTCGCCTGCAGGCTGCAGACCACCCCCTGTTCACCCATGATACGGAGTTCCTGCAGGGGCAGGTGGGCCCATGCGGCGCGGGCCAGGCCCTGTAGCTCGACTTCATGGGCGGCAATACCCTGTAGCAAGGTGCTGCGGGTCCGGGCAAGCTTGCTGCGAACAGCCGCAAGCTTCTTCCCATAGCCTCGATCATCATGAAGCGTACCCTCTGCGTCGGTGCCGATTGAAATGCGTGCGCGTTCGACCTGCCACGCCGCGCGCCGGGCCAGCACGGGATCACTCCCGTCCTCGGCTTCCTGCAGGGTCAACCTGGCAATATGAATACTGCGCCGCATCGCTTCGGCCGCAAGTTCAGCATCCTCCACTTCAAAACGAGCCAGCTCACCCAACTCGTACATGTTGCGCTTACGCACGAGCTCGGCCTCCTGCAGGGCCGCTTCGCGCTGGACCAGGTCGACCTCGCGTTTGAGCGTGGAAATCCAACTTGGATCCGGCGCCGCCGCCGCACGGACCGCGGCCGTTTTCACCTGCAGGCCCTCGAGCAGCAAGGCCAGGTACTCCTCCTTCTGCGCCAAGTCCTGTTCCAGTTTAAACAACTTGTTGGTGGCTTGCTCGCACCTCACCACCAGTTTATCCAGGAGACGCCGGTATTCGCGTTGCAGGCCGGCCGTGTCGAGCCGCATAAGCTCATCGCCGAATGCGGCATCCTTTCCATCCGGGCCGATCCAGGAAACAACCGCATCCGGACTGCCGGTACGGATGGTCTGTACGCTGGAACGACTGATCTCTACCGTGCCCTCTGCCTCGATACGGATCGGCTCGGAAACAAGGGGCACGGGCCACCCGGCAAGGCCCAGCGAGCAGGCGGAGAGGACCAAGGGGCCCACAATGTACCGCACCGGGTTCACGCGTCCAGCTCCACCACGACGGTCATGCCCGGTGGAGCCGCATCCTCGCCCGCACATTCAAATTCCACGGTTACGCGCACGGTGGTCTCAATATCTTCCGGCTCGGGTTCCCCGGCACCGCGATGTCCATTCCAGCCGTGCCCCTGCCGCGGACGCCATTTTTCAAAAAAATAGGCAATATGTATAACCCGCCCCGTCTGGCGCTTAGCGCCTTCCGCGGGCAAATAAAAGGACATCTCCTGCCCGACCGCAAAGTCGCGGTAACGCCGGGCAGGCACATGAAGCTCAAACTGCCGCTTGTGGCCCCGCGGCATGTTGAACAGGTGCCCCGTCGGTAATCGACGGCCGACTTCAATCGGGTAATAGCTGACGGGGTTGTGATAGATGCGGCCGGACCGGGGACTGGTGATTTCCTGCTGGACGGCCTCAATACCCAGCCGCTCAACATACTTCATGCGGCGGGTGTAGCTCGCCTCCGCAGCGGTCAAGTCGCGTTGAAGCCTGGTCTGCGCGCGGATATACGCCTGCTCGGCCGTGGTCTCCATCGCGGCCTGGCGGCGCCACTTCTGCCGAGCCGTCCAGGTGGCCGGCCAATTACGGGAATGCCGGGCAGCGCTCGCAGACAGCATGGCCCGGTCATGGTCCCGCCGTGCCACCTCGGCTCCCAGGCGGTCCTGGGCCCGCTGGTTCCCTGAGCGAATGTCCTCGTAGATCGATGCGGAGAGTCGTTCAGCCTCCGCTTCAACCTGCTCGCGCTGAATGGTGGCCAGGCGGGCATCCACCTCGCCCTGGATCACCACGGATGCCGTGTTCTCCTGGCGATCAATTTCATAATCGACCCGCGCGACTTCAGTATAGATCCGTGCTTTCTGCCAATCCATGAATGCCTCACCCAGCCGGCCACGGGCGCTCATCCGTGCCAGCTGCCGGGCGGCATCCGCTTTAAGTTGCTCGATCTCGCCGGCATTCTCGCGGGTTTCGCGACCCATCGCCCGGCGCAAGCGGGCGAGCACCTGGCCCTCCACAACCTCACTGCCATCATCCACCAGTTCTTCGACTTCCCATTCCCAGGACCTGGAATGTCCGATGGTTATTTCCTCGCGGTCGGGAACCTCAACCGCCGCGTAGAGGACAAGGTTAGGTCCCGCATCGCTTTCAGGCGGAAGGATCCGGTCCCCGATCGCCAAGCCCCCGGAAACCAGCAACCAGTCACCGACCACCTGTGCGTGAAGTCGTCGATTCTCACCCGTGGCCATGCGCACGACCGGGCGGAAGGTCCGCGTGGCCCACCAGCGCGGTATCACGACCGCCGAGGCGGGAACCGGAACGCGAATCCGACATTCGATACCGGCTCCGGGTCTCAGCCCGGTCGGCGGCTGATCGAGCAGCACCGTTCCCCGGTAAGCGCGTTCACCCCCGGAAACCCTATGCTTGACCACGCTCACCGATTGCAGGTGACCCGGGTTCCACTGCGGGCCCAGGGAGGGAATACGAACCTGTACCCGATGCACATCGCCGCTTTTGATCCGCACGGTCTCGCGCAGCGCCTCCGGTATACGGACCTTGATCACGGCATCTGCGGGCGAAATCACGCTGACAATCTCCCGGGAACCGAGCTCGGCTCCCGCCACCAGCGGCACCCCGTGGTGCCCCTTGTGCGGATCGACTACACCATCCTGTTCCGTGCGATGAACGGCATCATCTATCACGACCCGGGCATCACCCGCTTCCTCCTCGAGCCGGGTGGCCTCAAGTTTTACCCATTGCAGGTCCTGTTCCTGCTGCGCCATGAAGATCACCAGGCGATTGCGCAGGGATCCGGGTTGATCCTCCGCACCGAGGGCCAGGCCCAGGCGGGCCAGGTCCTGGTCCAATTGCATACGCGTGCGACGGCCGTCGACATCATCAAAGACCGCCAGGTTGGCTTCCGGCACCCGGACCTCGGCGAAGGCTCGCTGGTACGCGGCCATGGCTTCGCGAACCTCGGCCGCCGCAACGCCGCCCACGGACTGCATCTCCCGGATGGCATCCAGCTGCTCACGGGCATCCGCCAGCGATTTCCTGGACAGGTCCAGTTCGCGTTCGAGAATGCCCCGCTCCGATACATCGAGGTCCTTCGACAGCGCGTACGCCGCCACCACGGCCTTGTGATCCGCCTCCGAGTCCACCAGCAGGGCGCGCAGGTTATAGAGGGCACGCTCGTTGGCAATGCCCGCAGCCCGGGTGCGGCGCTCAAGGATGGCGAGGTCTTCGCGGTTACTCTGCAGCCAGAGGTCGAGCAACTCGGTGTCATAGCGCGCAACGACCTCACCGGCCTCCACCAGGGAACCTTCACTGGCCATCCAGGCCAGGCGCAGTTCTGCAACCGGGGCTTTTACCGATTCCCTCCGGCGATGATCGACCCGCCCCATGACCGTGAGGGTGAGTTCCGCCTCGGGGGCCTCGACGACCCAGATGCGTTCACCCCTGGGGACGGGCAACTCCTTCGAGCAGGCGGAGAGCACGAGCAGGGCGGATACGATGGCCGGGCGGGCCAGGATGCGCAGGGACTTGACCCCGCGAAGGACCGGCATATGCAGAAAATAAAGGCGATTGAGCATCAGGGCGGGGTCAACTTGGTCTGGACAGGCTGCGGGGGCGGCAGGAGGGATTGATAGTCCTCCTGGGCGAGGACCAGGTCGATGTTCGTGTTGATCAGGTTGATCTCAGCATTGTCGACCGTCTGCTTGGCCCGGGTCACTTCCAGGTTGTCCACATTGCCATCCTCGTAGCGGACGATGGTGGCAACCAACTTTGCGCGTTCCGCCTCCAGGCGCTGCTTGTTCAAGCCCACCTGGGTCTGCAGGCGGCTGATGTTGCGATGGGCCGAGCGCAGCGCCAGCAAGAGCCGGTTCTCTTCGTCAACCAGGGTCGAATGGAGGTTTTCCAGGTCGAGTTCCAGCTGCTTCAGCCGGGCCTTATCCCGCTTTTTTCCATCCAGCGCGGTGGTGTAGCTCAGTTTCAGGGTGAGTGGGTCGAACTCCTCGATCCCATCATTGAGTGGATCCGCCCCCTCACTCCGATGCTCGGCGGTAAACGACAGGTCAAACTGCGGTCGAAGGCGGTCTTGCTGGATGCGGATTTGCACCTTGGCATAATCGATATTCAGCTGGGCGTTTACCAGGGATTCATGCCGGACCAGGAGCAAGATGGAGTGGTTGTCCAGGTCGAAGGGGTCCTCGACGACCCCGTCCAGCTTATACCGCACAATATGCAGGTCGTTGGTCACCCCCATGCCCAGGATGTTCAACAGGGATTCCGTCTGGCTTCGCAGGCTCGTCTCCTCGTTCAAGACATCCGCTTCGGCCTGGTTGAGGTTGATGGTCGCGTTTACGATATCCACCCTGGGTGCGAGGTCGGTGGCAACGCGCTCTTCCGTGACCTTTAAGAAGGCCTTGGCATCTGTTACCCGGTTGCGGCGAACCCGCAGCCGGTTCTCTACCCGTTGCACGCCGAGGAAGGCCCGCATGACGGAATTATCGAGTTCACGCTTCCGCAGTTCCAGGGTATTGGTCGCCTGGAGCACGCTGCGCTCCGCATTGGTCAGGGGCAGGCGCAAGCGCCAGCGTTCAGCCGAGGAGAACACGCGGCGCTTCAGGGTAATGCCAACGCTGCTTGAACGCTCCAGCTCCTGGCTGCTATCGACACGTTCACTCAGGAAAGGAGAAACTTCAATACCCAGGGGCGTCAGGTAGTTCAGCGCCGCCCGTGCTTCGCCACGGTCATCCTCTTCACTGAAGGAATGCGACACCTCCAGCTTCGGTGCGAAAACGTCGGCTTGCGCGATCCGGCCACCGGCAATCGCCGAGAGCAGGTTATTTTCCGCGGTCCGCAAACTGCGGTTTTTCTGCCGGGCAATGGCCCGGCACTGCTCCAGGTCGAGATCCATCAAGCGGTCGACCGGTGCCTTGACCACCGCACCCGCTTCAGGTGCCGCGGGCGCAGCCTCCCCTTCAACCACTATTTTTTCTACCCGCGGGTCGACCTTTGCCCCGGCAGCCGGATCCTGGCCATACAGCCCCCCGGCGCTGATCACCAAAAGGTATCGGGCGGTGCGTAGCCAGCTCGTGATAAATATAGATTGCCTGTGCTGCATGGTCGAGGGGTGTCTAGTGGACGGTATTAGTTATACGGTGAACCGTTCACCTTTTTTGCGCAATGCAGTAAAGGGATTTATCCCCGCGAAGGAAGATTTGATTTCCGGCAAGCGCGGGGGATGCCAGAATCCTTTCATCCAGCGCATTGCTTGCCAGCACCTGCAGTTCCCGGGCCCGCTTCAGCACCAGCGTCGTTCCATTCCGGCCGGGGAAATAGATACGCCCGGCTGCCGCTACCGGGGATGCATAGATATTTGACAGGCCGGGCAGGCGGCTGCGCTCGATGATGGCCTCACCGGTTTTCGTGGCGAGGCAGGTCAGGATGGCTTGGTTGGACTGGGTGAAATAGAGCCGGCCATCGTAGAGCAGGGGCGAAGGGATATAAGGGGTACCGCGGTCCTTCCTCCAGCGGATGGCATCGCTGTTGGAAATGTCGCCCGTCGCAGCGAGCGAAAGCGCGAGCAGGGCATGGCCTTTATAGCCACTCATGCAGTACACCAGCTCGTCTTCGACCACCGGGCAGGGAATGACATTCCCGGTCAGGCCGCGGGCATGCCAGAGGATACGCCCGTCGTCGAGGCTATAGCTTCGCACCCGGTTTGACGCCGCGGTGATAACCTGGACGCGACCACCGTGCGCCACGACCACC
>JAYGFS010000223.1:0-4869 GCA_046581765.1 Verrucomicrobiota bacterium | reverse complement strand
AACAAGTTCTTGCTCGGGCGGGCGGGGCAAGCCGCGATACAGATCGCTAAAAGTGGATGGTGTTAAACCTGTCGCAAGCCGGGCACTTTATGTAATATTGATGGCGATTTTTCGGATTGGGCTCAATGGTGCCGTACATGCCGCCCTCGACTCGATCCTCTTGGGCCTTTTTCAGGTCGACCTCACTCTCCTCCCTGCAGTTCCAGCAACTGAAGCTGATCATCCAGCTGAGTGCTTCTTCTTCTCTACGTGCCATCAGAAATCCTTTCGCGTGGCGAAACCATTCCGCCCTGATAGCGGTATTAAATGGCATCCACGTGTTGGTGGTCAAGCGATTTACCTCTCAGGTTGTCGAAACAACAGGGCGAGAGAAATCCTGGCTGACGGCAGGTGGGGGAAAGGAAACGCAACGGGTGCCCCGCGAAAAGGTGCTGTAACGCGGCTTGTGCGAGTCGCTCAAGCGTCGGCCCTGGAGCGCGAGGCCAGGTGATTGGCCAGCGCGCCCCACTCCTCCACCGTCACCCGCTCCGGTCGAACCGAGGGCACCAGGCCAACGGCCTCAAGATCCTCGACCGTGCAACGCACCGATACGGGTGCCTTCCGCAGAATCGTCCCCATCTGTTTTCGCCGCTGGGTAAAGCAGACCTTAATCAGGCGCTGGTAAAGCGGCCAGTCCTTCACCACGATGCGCGGCACATCACGCGCCTTCAGCTCTACGATGGCGGAACTCACCCGGGGCTGTGGATGAAAACTCGTGGCGGCCACTTCCCGCAAAATGCGCGTGTCGTAAAAGGTCTGCAACCAGATCCCGAGAATCCCGTAGCGTTTGGTACCTGGATCCGCCGCAACGCGCTCGGCTACATCGGCCTGCAGCATGACCATCATCTTGCGAGGTGCATCGACTGGACCGGCGAGTTCATACAAAATCCTGCTCCCAGCTGAATACGGCAAATTGGAAACGAGGATATCCGCACCGGACCTGACCATGGACTTCAAATCCACCTTCAAGGCATCACCCTGTATCAGGATCATCCCCGGATGATCCGTGTAACGGGTAACCAGGTATTGATGCAGCGCCTTGTCCAACTCGATCGCATGGACGGTGGCCACGCGTTCCAGTAGTGCTTCGGTCATCACGCCCAGGCCGGGTCCAACCTCCATCACCTGGTCCACTCCCGTTAATTCAGCCGCATCCAGCATGAAATCACGCACCCCGGCATCGACGAGGAAATTCTGCCCGCTGTTCTTGCGGGGAATGAAATCCAAGCTCCTGATCAACTGCTTGATTTCGATGGGATTGCTTAGATCCACAGGTCTCCGGGTGTGGATGTACGCGAGGTGAAATTCGCCGCGGCCTTAAAATATTTTAACATGGAATTTGTTGCGCAGGCGCGTCATCCAGTCATCGTAGAGTACTTTCTCTTCACCGGCCAGGAGTTCGGCTTCCAATTCATCGTGCATCTCGGCCAGGGGCTTAACCGTACCTTCTTTGCGCCCTTCCACCTTGAACAGGTAGTACATGTCGCCATCGCGGACGACATCGCTGACCCCACCGACCGGCACATCCACGATCGTATTCCGCCACTCGGGACGCATCTGCGCCAACTGCATCCAGCCCATGTCCCCACCGGACTCGGCTTTGTGGCCTTCCGAATGCTCTTTGCATGCAGCGATAAAATCTGCACCATCCTTCACCTCCAACTGAACACGGTAAAGGGACCGCAAAACCTCCAGACGCTCCTCCTTGGTCGCTGGGCGTTTTTGCGCGATCATTCGGAGATGTACCCCTGCCTCAGTCTTATAATCTTTGATCCGCACTTCATACAACTCGCGGATCTGACGCGGGGAAACCGCGAGCCGCATATACACTTCCTGCCGCCGCATCATCTGGATAATCAATTGCTCGCGGATTTGTTCACGCCAGTCGGTCATGGAAATCCCCTCCTGCTCGAGGGTCTGCTGAAAAAGGGTCTGGTCATTATTAAAGCGGCGATTGACGATCTCCGTGATGCGATCACTCACCAACTTTTCCGGAATCTTCATCTCGGTCAGTTCGAATGCCTCCAGGACAAGGGATCGCTCCACCAGGCTCCGCAAGCCCTTGTCGTAAAGTTCCCGCAAGAGCCCCTGCTTTCTAACCCGGTCCATGGAAGCGTCCCGCAAGAGGCTCTGGCGCTGTGGGGCAATCACGGTCATCACATCACTGGCGGTGATGATTCGCTCATTCACAATCGCGGCATAGCCATCCACCGAAATCGGTAATTGCTCCGGGGGGAGTAATTGCCCGGCAGCCATACCCGCAAAGCCGCACATCGCTGTCCATATGTTCAGACCCTTCATCCGGTGGAGGGTAGCGCGGGCACGCTGAGCGGTCAATGTTGAATACGGAAATGGAGCACAGACCTCCCGAGATGGTGCACGTTGAGCACAGCGTCCAATTCAGCGCGCTATACGGGACACGCTCGTCCCGTCCACCTAGAAAAACAGCGGGTCGTCTTCCAGTTCCCCCGTCGCCCGAATGTGTGCATCCTTCATGATGCCGTCCACATCGTCCCGATCGACCTCCCGCCACTCGGCCAGCTGATCCATGATCTTGAAGCGGACTTTCTCCCGGAGATACCCGGCATCCTTGCGGCTGTACCCTGCGGTCTCCACCGCTTCAAGCACCTTCAGCAACACCTTGCCCTCCCCGGTAAAGCGCCAGCTGTGCATCGGAAGCAGGCGGTACAAACCATCGACAGCCACGGGAAGGATGGGAATCCCGCTGTCGACAGCGAGTTCAAACGCCCCACGGCTAAACCGGTACAAGTACCCGTCCTTGGAACGCTTGCCTTCCGGGAAAAAGACCACCGATAAACCGTGTTCACCATAGGACTTCGCCCGGTCCAGGATATCCGTCTTATCCGGGTCGTTGATGCGCACCGGGATGTCACGTGCCATCCGCATCAACCAGCCCGTAAAGGGGATCTTGAAGAGGGATTCCTTCGACACCCACTTCAGGGGCATCGGCAGATTGCTCAGCAGGGGAACGTCGGCCATCGACTGGTGATTCGAAATGACGATATACGCACGGTTCGGATCCGCCTTGAAGCCCTCCTGGACGTCCAGTTCGATCAGGGGATTCACCCGACAGACCGCCAGGTTCAGCCGACGAATCATCGCGCTCGTTCGATACTTGAACTCATCCGAATCCTTTCGCCAGACCAGGTAGACAAAGGGAAACCAGAACAGCACCAGGAGCACGGTCGTCGACCAGACGAATAGAGATAAGATAGTGCGTTTCGTGTATCGCCCCGCGCGCACGCAACCTGCGAAGCGTGCGTGAAATCTAACACGTGTCTCGCTATCTAGAGAATCCATACCTAATCTCCCTTTCCTAACTATACACCACCCGGTGTTATTCTTTCACTTTTGTCGGGTGCTTTTTACTTGGAGTGCCTGTTTTCAGGGGCTTTTAATCGTTGCAAGGACCCACGGGTAAGGCCGCGAGGCCCAGCCCGCACGGCACAAGCCGCAAGGCCTCAGCGTATGTCCTACAGCGTTGACCCGCTTGGGGAGAAATCATGGACCCGGGCTACAGATGCGCAGGTGCCGGGACGGGATTGCTGGGGATGGAAGAACGCTCCCGTATCAAGGGGCCTCAGCGTCGCTGCACTCCGCCCGGCGATCCTTCTTTAGCTCGGCCGGAGAACCAAAGCAGATTGCATAGGCGGGAAGGTCTTTGTTGACCATGGAATGGGCACCTACGATGGTGTGTTCCCCAATATCAACCCCATCGAAGACGGATGTGCGGGCACCGATCCAGCAGCCATCGCCGATGTGGCAACCACCCTGCTTGTCGAAGCCCTGTTGGATGATCGGCCGGGCAAGGTCTTCATGGCGGTGATTTCCGCCCGCACAGAGATAGGTATAGGCCGCAATCAAGACCTGCTCGCCGACCGTGAGCTGGCTGTCGGTAGAGATAATACAGTGGTTGCCGATGTCGGTACCCCGGCCGATTTCGAGGATTTCGCCGCGGGAGCGAATGATCGTATTACGTGCGATGAGGACGTTGTCGTGGATAATGATCCGGGCCGCGTCGCCGCGGGCATCGATGACCACGTTTTCGTCGATGAAAACGTTTTTCCCGATGTCGATTTTCTTCACTCCGCGAAAGGTCACGTTGCGGCCGATCTTCGCACCCCCACCGAGGCGGCTGAGCAGGTTGCGGTAGATGTGCTTGCGCAGGACGAAGCCCAGGGCACCGCGTACACCACCGAAGAGGTTGGTGATCAACTCATACTTGATCAGTGAGACGATCGATGGACTGCCGGAGGCGAGCAATGCGTATTTCCGCAGGTCCGACATGGAGTCGTCCCCGAGGATATTCTGTGCGTTCTGGTCAAGCTCCGTCATGATAGCGCTCATCGCCCTCAATACCAAGGTGAACCAGCATACCCAAACAACCGATAAGAATCAGCTTTAATCTGATCAACAACGCCATGGCCAGGATCGGCGGAGCGGCGATCGGCACCAGCGAGAAAAAATATACATAGCCGGCCTCCTGCAGGCCCAGCCCGCCGAGTGAAATAGGGATCGCAGCCACGATCATGACGATGGGCGTCAGCGCCATCACGTGAACAAAGGGTGCATCCACCCCAAAAGCCCGCAGGGAAACATAGACGTTTAGCCAGGTCAGGGCGTAGAACAGCAGCGTGAGCAGGACCACCGGCAACAAGAACGCTGGCCGGACCCGCAGGCTGTGCAGGGAAGCAATCAACTTTCGGTGAAAGGATTCGACGCCCCGGTACAGCGAATCCAGCCATTTGAACGGAGCGATTTTGCGGGCCAACCGCACCGGTTTCGGGACCAACAGTAGACAAAGGAACC
>JAYGFS010000103.1:0-1516 GCA_046581765.1 Verrucomicrobiota bacterium | reverse complement strand
AGCTGTACGCCGACCCGCTACGGTGTGTTGACCGGGCGTTATCCCTGCCGAATCGGCCAGTACGGTGTTTTAAAAACCTACTCGCCGCCGATCATCCCGAAAACCCGGCTCACCGTGGCCTCCTTCCTCAAGGGACAAGGTTACCACACCGCCTGCATCGGCAAATGGCACCTCGGCATGAACTGGGTGGACGGCAAACAGGGCAAAGACGACGAGCTGTCGATTGGGGCCCGTATGACGGATGGACCGAACGCGCTCGGATTCGATTACTTCTACGGCTTCACCCATGCCCGCAACATCGGGTCGGTCATCGAGCAGGACAAGGTAGTGGCCAAGGTGAAGGGGATCGAGAACCAGCCCATGATGATCAAGCAGGCCCTGAAGTATCTCGATGAGCGGGCCAGGGAGGACAAGCCGTTTTTCCTCTATTTCCCGATGTGCCCGCCCCACAGTCCGGTCGTGCCGGCGGAGGCATTCGTGGGCAAGAGCGGGATGAAGGGCAAGGAAGGCAAATACGGCGACTGGGTCTACCAGGGCGACCATATGCTGGGCCAAATCATGGATGCCCTGAAACGAAACGGGCAGGACAAGAACACGCTCCTCATTGCCACCGGGGACAATGGGGCCGCAGGCCGCACGTATCCGCCGTTGCGGGAGCATAAGAGCAGCATTTACGAAGGGGGACACCGCGAGCCCTTTGTGGCTCGATGGCCGGGTAGCATTAAAGCCGGCTCCGTGAATCACCAGGTCATTTGCCTGAATGATTTTTTTGCCACCTGTGCGGATATCCTCGGGGTGGGTTTACCGGCGAATGCGGCTGAGGATAGTGTCAGTATCCTACCGGCCCTGGCGGGTGAAGCAGATGCACCCCTGCGCGAGGCAACCATCCATCAGGCATCGGAAGGCTTGGCGATTCGGCAAGGGCCCTGGAAATACATCGTTTTTCGCAATGGCAATCGCGCGCTCTATAACCTGAAGGAAGACATCAGTGAAACCAGGGATCTTGCCAAGCTTAATGCGGAGGTGGTGGGTCGACTGGAGCAATTGATGCAACGCTACTTCGATCGGGGCCGTAGCACGCCCGGGTCGGCCCAGGAAAAGGAATTCGAACTCCCGTTTGGGAAATCTGCAGCGAAGAAACAAAAGAAGAGGCATAAAGAAGATCAATCTCCTAACCCCGAATCGACTATACCATGAAGACAATCCTGGCATGTATCCTATCCTTGCTGGTTTCTTTCGGCACGATTGAAACCATCCAGGCAGCGAAAAAGCGTCCCAACATCGTTTTTATTATTGCGGATGACCAGTCGCCTTTTGACCTGAAAATATACAATCCCAGGTCGGAACTCCAGACACCGACTATCGATCGACTGGCGGCAGAAGGAATGGTGCTCGATGGTGCCCACCACATGGGCTCATGGGTCGGGGGCGTGTGTACGGCTTCGCGTCACATGATCATGAGTGGCCGCACCCTCTGGCATATTCCCGACAAGCCGGGACGGACCATGAACCCGCA
>JAYGFS010000066.1:0-9057 GCA_046581765.1 Verrucomicrobiota bacterium | reverse complement strand
ACCCGGGGTGCAGTCGCGTGGCCAGCTTCTCCAGCCGGGTGGCGTTGGGCTGCAGGCGAGCGGGAAGCGCATCCGGCTCCCAGGCCCGTTGCTCCAGGTGTTGCATGAGCAGGTTCGCCGCGGGCAGGATTTGCGGACCGGCGGCGCTCACGTGTTTTGCGAGCTCGCCGACCACGCCGGGCTCGAAGTGCCGCACCTGCTTTTTCAGGCCGGCGACCAGCCAGTCCGCGAAGGGCCCCGGCGGCACGGTGAGCAGTTTCGCGGTCATGGCCGCCGGCGTGGCGGGCAAGGCGCTGTCCACCATGAGCTTGGTGCCGCTGTCCAGTGCCGCCTTGGGGGGGGGCTCGGCTCCCGGCTTGGCGCGGGTTTCCGCCCAGCGCAACACGAGCTGCACCAGGGTGTTCTGGTTATGGGTGTCGAGGCCCTTGAGTTGGCCGGCCATGCGGACGGCGAGGGCCACGTAGCGATCCGTGACGGGTCGCTTGGTATCCTTGTTCATTTCAGCGACCAGCAAGACGGGCAGGGCGGGCATTCGGCTCAGGACCAGGAAATCCTCCACCCGCTTCACGTGCTCGGTGTTCGCCGGGTCGTGGTGCTCGATCGCACTGAGGCAGCTGCGCAGGATCGCCTGCTGGATCCTGTCATCGAGGCGGCTGGATAAGCTGACGACCTCCGGGGGAATTTTTGCGCGCGGTTTCCGGGCGCTTGGCGGGACGGCGGACGGAATCCCGGCCAGGACATCGAGCAGCAGGTGGACGAGGTCCGCCTGTTGGGGGCGTTTCGGCAGGGCCACCGCGGCGAGTTTCTCGACCAGCGGAGGGTCGAGGTGGCCGGACATCCCTTGCAGGAGCTCCAGGTAGACCTGCGCTTTTTCCGGGGGAAGCGCCGCATTGAGCTTGTCGAGCAGCAGGCTGATACCCTGGGGGAGGTGCATGCCGGGCAGGATCTCCCGGACGCGTTCCTGCAGGGGGCCGTCCGCCTGGGTTTCGACATAGTGGACCAGCATCTGCGATACCTTGGCCTGAAGCACGGGCGTGAGATGGTAGGCGAGGTTCTCGAGGTCGGCCTGGGGTGAAAGTTTTTTCCTGGGCTTGGTTGTCGCGGGCAAGCCAAGGTCTGCGAGGTTTTCCAGGGTGTCGAGCACCAGCACGACGGACTGGGTGTGGGTGAGGTTTTCCCGCTCCGCGGCCTGGATCAGGACCTCGAGGTGCCGGGCGTTCAGCTGGTGGCTGATCTGTGCCAGGTAGGGGACCAGGAATACACTCCAGTCCGGTGCGCCTTTCAGGCGCTCGACCATGAGATCGGCCGCGAAGGGGTCGTTGAGCGCTACCAGGAGATCACCCGTGATCTCGACTTCCCGTTCGGTCCCGGACTTCAGCTTCTGTCGCAGGTAATGCCGCCCGGCCCGGTTGGCCTTGCGCAGGGTTTCCCGCGTCGCCTCCAGGGTCCCGGTCCGGTCGGCCACGAGGGCTTTCATGGCGGCATCCATCTCGATGGCGGTGTCCCGGTCGCGCTGGATCCGGGCTTTCGTGGCCTGCAGCAATTGCTGGTCGCTCCCCTCCTGGAAGCCGGCGAGGGCGGCATCGGTCGCTTTCAAGGCCGCATCCAGGTTGCCGGATTGTTCCAGGTGCTGGATGTCCAGGATCACCTGGCTGATGCGTGCAGTTGTCTGGGCCTGAACCGTGACGGCCAGGACGCAGAGGAGAATACGGGCTACGAAGCTCATGCTGCGGATCATTAAGGATTCACGAGGGCATGCAAGTGCGATCTGGATTGGATGCCGCAGGTGGAGGCCGGGTGGCGGGCTTACTCGACCACGACCCGGTAGTAGCCCCTGGGGGCCGCCTGCGCCCGTGCGGGATCGGTATCCGTCCACTCCAGGAGGCCGCCGGTGCCGAGGAAGCGGAGGTTCGGCAGGCGTTGCCAGGGGGCGGCATCCAGGGCCGGGTGGAAGTCGATGTGGTAGCAACGGCCCGGGACAGAGGGCCACCTGAGCGTATACGGCCCGTTCCCGTTGGCCAGGACGAGGCCCGACCCGGCATCGCGGGGATGGGTGCCGAGGAGGTACTCCTCCTCATTGCTCAGGCCGTCGGCATCCGCGTCCGCGGACAGGCCGGAAATGGCGGGGTTGGCCTGCTCGAGCGGGGTGAAATAGGTGCTAATCCAGACCTGGATCGGCATGACCCCCAGCGAGGCCTGCTGCGCCGACCAGTTGGCATTCGTGTCGCCAAAGTGGCTCTGCACCAGGCGACCGAGGGCCATCCCCGTTCCGTCCGCTGCGCTGTCCCAGGGAGTCGTCGCGCCGTAGCTCACGCGTTCCTCCTCGACCAGGGGCGTGAGCAGGGGTTGATCGACCGGCGGATCGTCGGCGCGCAGCAACCAGAGGGTCTCGCCCGCGTTGTTGAGGTGGCCCGACCAGGGGCCGAGCGGCGTGATGAGCCCGTAGGCATTTTGAAAGGCGGTCAACACGGCCCCGTTGTTCGGGTCGAAGCCGACGATGACGAGGCTCGCACCCGGGTTCAGCAGGGTGTTCGCCGGAAAAGTGTAGTCCACCGCACCCTCGAGGTCCCAGTCGGCCAGGTCCTCGACCTGGCTGCCGATGTTGCCGAGCTCGATGTATTCGAGGTCGAAATCATTCGTCGATGCGCTCGGGTTGTACATGATTTCCGTGATGACCAGGGGCCCGGTCCGCACGTGCCCGTTTTCCACCCCGGGGCTCCGTTCCCGCATGGGGTAGAAGTTACCGTCCCCGTTGTCAAAGCGGCCGAGGGACTCGCCGTTCAGCGTGGCGCGAAACGAATAGGCGTCGGCGACCCGCGTGACATTGCTGTTGACGTCGGCCACCACCAGGTACACCTCATCGCCGGTCGAGGCATTGAAGGCGAAATGCCGGTTGGTGTCGACGGGGCCGGCTGGACTGGGATTCCAGTCCCCGTTTGGATTGAAGTCGCTTTCGTCGAAGTTGAGGTAGCCGCCCGGGGGCAGGATGGTCCCGCCCGGTACTTGAAATTTCAGGTAGTCGGTGGAATCGCTCAACAGCCAGAAGCCGATATCCACCGGGAGTGCACCGGGGTTGTGCAACTCGATGCGGTCGGAGAGGGGGGCGTCGGTATGGGCGAGCACCTCGTTGATCACCACGTCGCGGCAATCGCTCGTTCCTGCGCTGCCCGGGGTGCCGTGGAAAGCGCAGGAGGGGAGCCAGTCGCTTGCCAGGGAGCTGCCTTCCGCCCCGGGGCGGACGATCAGTGAATGGCCGAGCCCATCCGCTATTCCGCCGTCGGCGAAGCTGATCTCCTGGATGGCCTGGCCATCCCGGCCGGCCAGGGAGAGGGTTTCGCCGTTGTTGTCGAGCTGCCCGGTATAGCGCCCGGCGAAGGGAATGCCGGGATACCGCGCGGTGAACGCATCGTCCTCGGGCGTAAGGACCACCCGCTCGCCCGGGTTGAGCAGGATGATCGGGCTGTCGTCGAAGCTGAAGCTGATGCCGTTGGTAAAGGCCACCCCGGAAAGGTCGATAGGTGCCCCGGAGCTGTTCATCAGCTCGATAAACTCGTACGCGTCGGCATCGGAATAGCCGCTGGCTTCCTCGGCCGCACTCGGGCGGTAGGGATGGTAATGGATTTCCGTGATCGCGAGGTTGTTCGAGGTGGCGGGCGGATCGATATTGAAGAGGGTCGCGGACTTGGCACTCCAGTCGACCGTGTGCTGGTAGGGGAACCCGGCCTCGTTGCCGCTGCTGTACTGGATACGGGTGAATACCCGGGTGCTTCCGTTCAGTTCAACCGGGCCGGTGTACACGATCGCGCTCGCGGAGACGCTGCCGCCTTCCAGGCGGGGGTCCGTGCCGTCGAGCGTGTAATAAATCGTGCCTGCGGCCCCCGCGGGCAGGCTGATCGTGAGGTCAAAACCCATCGGGGCGGTGCCGCCGAATTGATTCAGGACCGGCGGCTTTCCGAAGGCATCGTCAAAGGCGCCGAGGCGCGTGCCGAGCCAGTCCTTGAGGTGGTCCATCTCGCCGCTGAGGTTCCCGAAACCGAAGCGCGAGCCGTAGTTGTTGACCGCCCAGCGCGAGGATTCATCCAGGGACTCGTTCCCCGGGCGGGCATAGGCCTCGGAGATTTCCGCCTCGAGATCGTCGATGAGCTGGTTGATCTCGCTTTCGCTCAAGATGCTGCGCCGCCAGGCGTACCAGCTGTCCTGGTGGAGCATGCGGAACTCCTCGCTGCTGTACAGGCCGTCCCACCAACCGTATTCAAAGTAAAGCGTCCCGTTGTTCGTGAGGCCGCGAACCACGAGGGGGTCGTTGTCCCGTCCGTCAGCGGATTCCAGGGTGCGGTCGAAATCCCACTGGGGTCCGCCCTTGATCAGGCCGTTCCGGTCCTTGTAGTAATAGCCGCTCAGCCGGAAGGCATCCACGTTGTGGGCGAGGGCGTTCAGCATCTGGTAGTCCGCCATGGCCTGGGCATCCATGAAGCCGCGATACCCGGTCACCGGGTCCTCGGGACTGGGGCCGAACAGGGCATTCACGGCATCGACCGTGTAATCGCGGATGAAGTCCTTCTGGGCCTGGGGCATCACGTCATTCTTCGGGCTGATGACGTTCATGGTGTTGCTGTCACCCATCAGGCTGTTGGGGTCCCGGTTAAAGGTGTATTGATTGCTGTCGGAACGATCGACGCTCGTGATATAGCCGCCGCTGACCCGGGGCTCGGTGGTGTCGGTCGGTTGGAGCTTGGAGATATCCACGCGGTTCTTGTCGATCTTGATGCTTTCCATCAGCACGTAAATACCGTCGTAGTCCGCGGTGCTGACCGTCCCGTTGTCGTCGTTCAGGAATACCTCGATGAAGCGCGTGTTCATGCCGGGCTGGCCCATGCGCAGGGCGAGTTCATAGATGAAGTTGTTGGCGATCATGTTCCGGTCATAGCGGCCCGGTGCGTAGAGAATCCAGTCCGACTCCTTTCCCATGCCCAGGAGGTCGGCCCCGACCTCGGTCAGGGCCTCGTCAACCAGTTCCATCTTGTATTGCTTCTTCGGGAAGCCCCCCGAGCTGCTGCCGCGAATGGAGAGGTTCGCCGTGGTCGTGATCGATGCCGGGTCACCCAGGCTGGCGCGGCCCGTGTTCGCGTCGGGCTCGATCAGGGAGAAGATGCCGAGGCGCTGGCCCTCGCTGGGAATGCTGCCGTTGAAGGTGTCGACAACGACCAGGGGCAGGCTGGAGTCGAAGCCGAGCACGTTGGCATCGACCTTGATGTAGCGACGGGTTTCCGGCTCGCTGTTGCCCCCGCCGGGGAAAAAGACGGAGGCCTTCAGGATGGTCCGGGCGGTCACGGGGATCGGCCCCGTGTAAAGGGTGTCGCCGGTTGTCGGGCTCGTGTCATCCGTGGTGTAATAGATATCCGCCCCGGCGATGATCGTGGACAGGGCCACGCTGAGGTTGTTGGTGAACAGGCGATTGTCCTCGGAAAAGGTGATCGGGGTCACGACTCCCTCCGGGTTGATCCCGCCGGGGCTCGGCACGCTGAAGGGTCCGGCCGGGTTGCCGTTCAGGCTGCTTGTCTTGGCGACGAGCTGGGGACGCACCAGCATGTCGGAGCTCCCTGTACTGACGTTCAGCCCGTGGATGGCCAGGCTGTTGTTCCCCGGCTGGAGCTGCCCGAGCACATGGGTCGCATCGAAATCGACGAAGCTGACCGCTTCCGAGTCGTTGTGATTACTGGACGCGGTACTGTTGTAGGCGGGCGCGTTACCGGGCTCCCTATCGCCGTTTATGTAGCTGCCGTTGAGGTAGGCAATAAACCCGTCGTCGTACTTCATGCGCAGGGTCAGGGCGTTCCAACTGGGAACGGTCACGAGGGTGAAGTTGAAGCGGGTGTAGACCGAGGGGGTCTGGGTGGGGATGGCGCTGTTGATCAGGTTCTGGTAATCGGCGGGGCTGGTCTCGTAGCCGACCCCGCTCAATCCGCTGGTCCAGCCACTGTCGTCGAAGTTCGCGGTGTTCCAGCTGAGCCCGAGCGTGTTGTCCGGGGGGACCAGCCACCGTACGGCGTCGCTTTCCTCGATCACGATGGTCTCGGCGGAATCCATGGGAAACCCATAGGCCTCATCCTGCTGGACCTCGGGAAAGGCGGGGGCAAATTCGGTGGCAATGCCCAGGCCGGGGTTCACCAGGGCGAGGTATTCTCCGTCGCGATTCAGCTGGAAGTCGGTGTGTAACTCGGAGCCGGCGGTCGCGCGATCCTTTGCCGAGGCGAACACGAGCACGAATCCGCCGGGCTGGATCAAGGTCTGGGGAAGGGTCCAGGCGGTCAGGTTGGTGCTGCGGTCCGTGAGGTGCCAGCCGGCGAGGTCCACCACGTTGGACGAGGTGTTGAAGAGCTCGATCCAGTCGGAGCTTTCGCCGTCTTCATCGACAATGGACGAGTTGTTGGCGGCGAGGAACTCTGATATCACGACCTGGGCCCGCACGGAGCCGATGGACAGCCCCGCCAGCCAGATCATGCCTAGAATGAGTGATTTCCTCAACATAACGTACGTAAAACCTTCTGCACCAGTGTACCACGCAAAGGGCAAATGTATACTGAATGCGCCCTGCTTAGGAAGCTGAAAGTCCCCCTGTGCGATGTTACGCTTGCCGCGCTCCTTCGCCTCAGGCATCCTGTTTTCATGAAGCACCTGCCCGCTTTGGTCCTCCTGATTTTCGCGCTCCCTCTTCTCGCGGGAAAGCCCCATATGCTCCTGATCGTCTCCGACGACCAGGGATACAATGACCTGGGTTGCCTCAATCCCGAACTCATCACGCCCCATCTTGACCGCCTCGCCCGCGAGGGGGTGCGCCTCAGCAACTTCTACGTATCCTGGCCTGCCTGTACCCCCTCGCGGGGCAGCCTGCTGACCGGGCGCTATCCCCAGCGCAACGGGATCTACGATATGATTCGAAACGAGGCCCCGGATTATGGCCACCGGTACACGCCCGAGGAGTACGCGGTAAGCTTTGAGCGGATAGGGGGCATGGACGAGCGGGAAGTTCTCCTGCCCGGCTTGCTGCAGCCCGCGGGATACACCAGTGGCATCTTCGGCAAGTGGGACCTGGGCGCCTTGAAACGATACCTGCCCACGCGTCGAGGCTTTGACACGTTCTACGGCTTCGTGAACACCGGGATCGATTATTTCACCCACGAGCGCTACGGGGTGCACTGCATGGTGCGCGATCTCGAGCCGACCAGGGAAGACGTGGGAACCTACTGCACCTACCTCTTCGAGCGGGAGGCGCTTCGCTTCCTGGACCAGCACCACGCGAAGCCCTTCTTCCTCTACGTGCCCTTTAATGCCCCCCACGGTTCCTCCTCGCTGGATCCCAGGATCAGGGGAACGGTCCAGGTGCCGGAAAAGTTTCAACGGATGTACCCGCCGGTGGACGAGGCGTTCCGGGATGGGGCAAGGTACGGGAAAGCCGCCACGGTGCCGACGAAGGCGAAACGCCAGCGGGATTATCGCGCCGCGCTGACCTGCATGGATGCCTCGATCGGCAGCCTGCTCAAGGCGCTGGATGATAAAGGCATCGCGGATGACACGGTGGTCATCTTTTTCTCGGACAACGGGGGCGGTGGCGGGGCGGATAACCGGCCCTTGCGCGGGGGGAAGGGTAAGACCTGGGAAGGAGGGGTGCGGGTGCCGTGCATCATCCGCTGGCCGAGTCAATTGCCGAAAGGGGTGGTGAACGATGCCTTCCTGACCAGCCTGGAAATCGTGCCGACCCTCCTGCGGGCAGCTGGGGCCCGGGTGCCCCCCGGCCTGGTGCTGGACGGGTTTGACATGCTGCCCGTGCTGCAGGGGAAAGCGGTTCCGACCCGGGCGGAGATGTTCTGGAAGCGCAAGGATTTCCTCGGCGCCCGGGTGGGGAACTGGAAGTGGGTGGAGATGGGCGAAAAGGGCGGATTGTTTGATTTGTCGAAAGACCCCGGGGAAGATAAGGATTTATCGGAAACGCACCCGGAGGTGCTGGCCCGGGTGAAGGCGGCCTTTCATGCGTGGTTGAGCGAGATGAATAGCGCGGAACCCCGTGGCCCTTTCAAGGACTATTAGCCACCTGCCGGGCCCGATACCGGATGGAAAGCATGATGAAAACACTCCAGGTCAGGCGCGCGATCATCCCGGGGCTGCTCCTGTCCTGCGGGATGCCCTGGGCGCTCGCCCTTGAGCACGAGGGCTGGTTCACCGAATCCCCGCGTGCCGAGATTTCCCCGAAGTTCTCCGTCGGGGATGCGGGTGAGCTTGTCGCTACCAGCGACGCCCGGATCCCCAGCCAGGGCCAATGGGTGAAGATCTTTCCCCTTGCGGGAAAGGGCTTTTGCCGATTCACCATCCAGCGAAAAACCGATGCCATCACCCATGCGCGTCGATCGGCCGTGGTCAAGCTGACCTTCACCGATGACAAAGGGGAGCTGGTGCAGGACGGCGATGACAAGGCCCGCCCGGTGTATCCTGCAGACCTGGAGACCCGGGGTGAGTGGGCCACGGTTGAGGGAACCTACCCGGTTCCCGCCCGCGCCACCCGGGCCCGGGTGGAGCTCGAGCTCCGTTGGGCCCCGGGTGGCAGCATCCACTGGCGGAATGGATCCTTTAGGCTTGTCGACCCCCCGGAGCCGCGTACCGTCCGCGTCGGAGCCGTGCATTTTCGCCCGCGCAAGGGCAAAAGTGCCCGGGACAACTGCGAGATGTTTGCCCCGCTGATCGCGGATGCCGCGCGGCAGGGCGCGGAACTGGTCGTGCTTCCCGAGTGCGTCACCCTCTGTGGCCGCGGCTTGAAAAACGGCTACTTCCAGACCGCTGAATCGATTCCCGGCCCGTCCACGGACTACTTCGGCACCCTGGCAAAACAGCATGAACTGTACATCGTCGTCGGCCTGCTCGAGCGCGCGGAAGCCCTGGTGTACAACGTGGCGGTACTTATAGGCCCGGATGGAACCGTAGCGGGAAAGTACCGCAAGGTTTGCATTCCGCGCGAGGAGATCAAGGGCGGGGTGGTGCCCGGGTCGGAATACCCGGTCTTCGATT
>JAYGFS010000031.1:0-4461 GCA_046581765.1 Verrucomicrobiota bacterium | reverse complement strand
TCTCACGGATCGTGGTGATGCGTAAACCGCGGCCCCTACCCCTGCGCCTGGCCCGGGCCATGAAGCAGCAATTGATCCAGGGAAAGTCCTGCTCCCGCGAGTACACCCGCGACCGCATGGTCGTGCATGCATTCAAGTAGGCCCGGTTCTCATTGTTCGCCCGCTCCTGCCTGGGTTCAAAGAAAATACCGTGACTTCCCGGCCTGGCTCCAGGTTTGGATACGGCAACGTACTCGGCCAATGATGGAAGCAGGCCTGCGGTTCATTCCCCGGCCGGATATTGAACCGAAATCGCGATGTAATAAAGGGAGTCTTTCCAACAACTTATGTCGGGTTGTTCCTCGCGGGCAGTGCTTGTGGAGCCCGCCTTTGCCGGCTCGCAAGCGATGTCAATCAGGGATTGCTTTCGGGGAAAATTGCCTGACAATAAGCGTCCTCTTCAACCCGGAGCATCCTATGCGCATTCAATTCGTACGTTGCATCTCCATCCTGGTACCCGCGTTGCTTGCAGGGGGGCATGTGCACGCCCAGCTGCCGGTCATCAACGATTTCTCGATTGAGGAGCCGGAGATCATCCTCGGTGCCTCCCCCCAGATCAGCTGGGATGTTTCCGGCAGCCAGGCCCTGCTGGTCGACCGTGGCGTGGGCAACGTATCCAGTGGAAGCGAGCCAGACGTCGGGAGCGTGAATATCTCACCCTTTGCCGCCACGCCCCTGGTGTCCCGGGGGTCGACCTGGGTCTACCTTGATAATGGGACTGACCAGGGGAGTTCGAATATCAATGCGGTCGAGGGGAACGGATTCAACATTACGAACTGGAAACACCTGGACTATCCGGCGATCGGCTGGTCCTCCGGCCCGGCACCACTTGGCTACGGGGACGCCTCAAGCACCGTCGTTCTCTACGGGCCCAACCCGGACAACGCCAACAACTCCTCGACCAACAAGTATATCACGACGTATTTCCGCCACGCCTTTAATGCGAACCCTGCGGATCTCGACCTGGCGGAAAGCGTGTACCTGGACCTGCAACGAGACGATGGAGCCATCGTCTACCTGAACGGCGAGGAGATCGCGCGTTCACAAATAGGCGATGGTGCGGTCGGTTATCTCACCCCGGCCAGCTCCGCCGCAGGAAATGATCGGGAAACAACCTTCTGGCGCTACGTGGTCGACTCGGCAATAATTCTCCCCGGGAACAACGTACTCGCGGTCGAAATCCACCAGGCTAACATAACCAGCAGCGATATTCGGTTCGATCTTGAGCTCGCGCTTTATCGCAGTGCATCCGTGATCGGATTCATCCCCTACGGGGCGGACTGGAAGTACCTGGATGACGGGAGCGACCTCGGGCCTTCCAGCCAGGCTTCGGCCACCGCCTGGTTCGGCACGGGCTTTGACGACAGCAGCTGGGGTGAGGGCCCGACCCCCATGGGCTACGATTCAGCCGCACCCCAGGAGGCGACGGTGGTCGGCTTCGGACCCAATGCGGCCAAGAAGTATCCAAGCACCTATTTCCGCAATACCTTTCAACTCCTGAACACCAACGGGGTGACCAATCTCAATTTCAGCATCCAGTATGACGACGGCATGATCGGCTACCTGAACGGGGTGGAGATCATTCGCGAAAACATGGCGGTTGGGGATATTGCCTACAGCGATTCCTCTGCGGCTGTCGTGGCAACCGAGGCCAGCTACCGGACCATCAATGTCGCCGCGGCTCCCCTGATCGCAAACGGGACCCTGCTTGCGGGGGACAATGTGTTTGCGGTTGAAATCCACCAGGCCAACGCGACCAGCAGTGATATTTCCCTCGATGTTATCCTGACGGCAGTGGATGCCGATACCAACAATGTCGACCCGACCCCGATCGTCACCGGCTCGACCTGGCGTTACCTGGATGATGGCAGCGACCAAGGCAGCTCGACGATCAACTTCACCGATGGAAACGGTTTTGGTGTCGGCAACTGGAAACACCCCGCGTACGATGACAGCACCTGGGCCTCCGGGCCATCGGAGCTGGGGTACGGCGACGGTCCGTTCAACACCGCCCTCCAGTTTGGTCCCGACCCCTTGAACAAGCCGATCACGACGTATTTCCGCACAAGCTTTGAGGCCACACAGCCCGAGATCGATCAACTCCAGGAACTGGTGCTTAACCTGCAGCGCGATGACGGGGCGGTGGTCTATCTCAACGGTCGCCAGGTGGCCCAAGCCAACCTTCCCCTGGGAACGGTATCCGCGTCTACCCCGGCCAATCTCAATGAAATCTTCACCGACCGCGTCGTGATGGCTCCCAGCAATCTCGTCGCCGGGGTCAATTACCTGGCGGTGGAGGTCCACCAGGTATCGTCCGCTTCGAATGGCTTGGTGATGGATGCGGAATTAACCGGCAACACCCTCCCCTCGCTCGCCCCGGTTGTCTACACGCTCAGGGCTATCAACACCCAGGGGGAAAGCACCGCGACGACGAGCTTCACGGTGCGTGATGAACCGACGAACAAGGTCTTTCTCGTCACCAGTGTGCCTTCGGTTGCCCATTGGGGCTACCGCGTGTGGTCGGATGGCCTGCCCGCCGGCCCGGGGAAAGATTACGTGGTATACGGCCATTTCGCATCGGATCTTCGGGCAGGGACATCCCTAAGCGACCCGGTGTTTCCCGGGGATTCCCTCGAGCTCAACGGATCCCGGGCGAAGTTGATCGTCGACCAGCTCAGCGGAAAGCTGCATATCGAGCGACTGATTCTCAATGGCGGCACGATCGTACACGGGGTGGCTGGTGCCAACCTGATGCTCAGTAATTTCGGCAAATCCATCGAGGTCCAACGCGATGCACAATTCGACCTTGTCGCGAACGACAGCCGCATCCTGGAGGTGGCCGCGGATCTGTTTGGAGCCGGTGGCTTTTCCTCCACGCCACTCGGGCGCGGAAGCCGGCTTCGGCTCACCGGGTACAACCGGGAGCTCAGGGGCGATGTCCTTATCCAGAACGTGGTTGAAGCCGAGGGGCTGTTCAGCCTGGGAACCGGCCATGTTACGATCGATGGCGGACAGCTTATCGCCGACTACAACGTCAGCCTGCTCGACCGGCACCTGGAAATCACCGGGGGCTCCGGCACCAATCTCACCCTCCGCCGGTCCCTTGCTTTTAATACCGCGACGATTGCAAACACGGTTATCGCGCCGGGCCGTTACACCGCGAGTGCCCTCACCACGGCCTACCCGGCCCTGGTGGATGTCATCACCGATGAAGGCGGCGAATTGATTATCGGCGGAATAGACAGTGACGGCGATAACCTGCTCGACGCCTGGGAGGCTGCGAACCTGGGCATTGCCGCTCCCCCGACCCTGGACAGTGACCTGGACGGACTCGATTCTGCCACGGAATATGCGGCGGGGACGGACCCCCAGCTCAGGGATTCCGATGGGGACGGTGCAGAAGACGGGGATGAAGTCCGGGCCGGGACCGATCCGTCCGACCCGGATTCGCGCCTGCTCATCACGAATTTCCGTGAGACGAGCGCCAATGTGTACAGCTTCGATATTTTGGTGGAGAACGGACGGGAGGTCCAGATTCGCATATCCACCGACCTGGTTAACTGGACGGGCTTAACCCCCAACCTCACCGGAAATGCGACGGGTGTAAGCGGGGTGGTACTCACCGACCCGGTAGGAGTAGATCGTTTTTATATAGGCGTTGAGCTGGTGGAATAGCCCCCTGTGTTTGAAAAGCCGGGTGTATCCTGCCCAACCCACCGGGAAACTTAAATACGTTTTCAGATCGACGTGTTTTCCATGTGCGGGGTAAAAGGCGCGCGATGGATACAAATGAAATGATCGATTCCCCGCTGAAAGCGCCGCATGCCGGTTTCCGGAGCGGGATGGTGGCCATGGTCGGCTGCGCGAACGCGGGGAAGTCCTCGTTGATGAACAGGATCCTTGAGGAGAAGGTCAGTATCGTCAGCCCGGTGCCGCAGACCACGCGGAACCAGATCCGGGGGATCTTCACCGATGGCGATCGCCAGTTGGTCTTTATCGATACCCCCGGCCTGCATACCGAGTACGGGAAACTGGGCAAGATGATGAATGCGATGGCAAAGAAGTCCATCGAGGGCTCGGATGCCATCTTGTATGTGATCGACGGTTCGCTCAAGCCGCAGCAGAAGGACGAGGAATGGATGGAGCGTCTATCCCATGAGCGGATGCCCCTGGTTTTCGCGGTGAACAAGAAGGACCTCAAGGGCCACCGGCTCTCGAGCTACCGCGCGCTCTGGGAGAAAAAATTTGAGCAGAAGAACAAGCCGGAGTGGATCGAGACCTCGGCGCTCACCGGGGAGGGTCTGGATACACTCGTCGATTTCCTGGGAGGGAAAGTACCCAAGGGCCCGCTCTTGTTCCCCGAGGAAATGCTCACCGATTTTCCCCGGAAGCTGATGATTTCCGATATGGTCCGCGAACAGT
>JAYGFS010000670.1:0-4579 GCA_046581765.1 Verrucomicrobiota bacterium | reverse complement strand
CGTTGGATACGACGGTCGACTGAATTTTGCTTCATAACCTATTTTTCCTATGTCCAATTATTGATGGCGCAATCACGCAGACAGTCCCGCGCAACTATGATTGCAACCTGATTGGCAGATCTTATGCGAGAGGTGAATTTTTTTGAACGGAAGCAGGAATAGTGCTTTTGCCTGGACATCCCCGGTTCTTTGGATCCGGCCTTGAGCACCGTGTAGGAATGCGCTGGGTAACCCGCAAAACGCTCTTGCGCGAGGTGCTGGGTGATATGGTATCCGCGCGGGTCAAGGGATAATCACCGTGACCGGTATCGCGAAAAAGCTGTTGCTCTGTTTTCCTGCATACATCGCTCAGCGAGGGTGGATGTATGGTTTTTCCCCCGCACTCAGGGCAGGAGCAATACGCGGTAATAGCGCCGCGGAAGCGTTGCGATGGCGTTCGGGTCGGAATACGAGGTCGTCTGGCCGGCCGCACCATCCAGGGTTAGGAGGGTTTGCCAGGGATCGGTGAGGACTGTGCGAACCTCGACCCGGTACCGGTCTCCGGGCTGGGAATTCCAGCTGAGTTCCAGGTCATTGCCAAGTCCCGCACGCTCCACGGCATGGATGACCAGGAGGGGCTGCACGATTTCCAGTTGAATGGATCCCTCGCCGCTGGGCGCGATGCCGATGCCATTGTTTACGTTATCCGCATTCATGCGCAGCTGGATGCCGTAATTGGTTGAACCACCATCGATCCAGTCGTGCACCATGTCCGTGATATCGATGCGGTAGTCCCGGGTATGGTCCCCGGCAGCCAGGCCGGTGTGGATGGTGCCCCCGTTCACGTGGGAACCGGTGATTGGATGGTTGTAAAGCGGTACGGGGAGGCCACTTGCGGACCAGTCCGCCGCGAGCGCGTACGCCTCGATTTCCAGTGCGTTCATATCGTTCAGGGAATGCGCGTTGAAGACCAGGGAGGCCTCGGCCACCGGCATCGCGCTGAGCGACGACAGGTCGAAACGGACCAGGGCACGCACCCGGCGATCGGCACTGGTCGCGCCCGAGCTGCTGCGGACAAAGAGGCTGGAGGTGTAGGGATTGGCGACCCCGTCGTTCACCGTGCCCTGGGTAAATTTCAGCAGGTTGTTGTCATCGTCACCCGGCACGTCGTTCTCGCTGTCCACCGTCTGCCCGGCGGAGAGGGTGAGGTAGGTCGTGGCGAGGAGGGTAAAGGGTGGCGGGTTGGTCGGGCCGGTGACCACCAGGGTCCCGGCCCCGCTCGGGCTGCCCTCGTCGTCAAAGGCGGCAGCGATGGGGAGCTTTATCCTCACCTCGCCGGTTCCCGAGGGTGTAATCGTCAGGGTGTAGGTATCCGTGTTTCCTGAGAATTGGCTGGCGGTACCGTTCTCGACCACGAAGTCCGAGAGGTCCAGGCCATGCACGGCTTCGCTGAACTGGGTGTTCAGGATAAAAGGATCGTTGATATCCGTGGCAGAGGTGCTGAGGACTACCTCCGGTGCGGAGGGATGTATGTAGGCCGTGTCGGCCCCCAGGCTCGCCGCCCAGGTCGTGTACTCTGCCAGCAGCGCGGTGTACACGCCTGTGGCGCTTGGGTTGCCATTGGTCGAGATGGGACTTCGTTCCCCGGGGTCCGCGAGCAGGTCGTAAAGGGCCCAGCTTCCGCCGCCGTCATCGATCAGTTTGTACTGCTCGTTCATCCAGGATTTTTTTGACGGATACCGGAAACCGATCGGTGCGCTGCGGCTGTTGCTGGTCCCCTCGATCAGGGGCCGGAGTGAAATGCCGTCCAGGGGGCCTTGGTCCGCGACGGAAAGCTCCAGGTAATCGAGAATCGTGGGATAATAGTCGCTGGTGCATGCGGGGACCGAGGTGATGCGCCCGGCGGGGACCCGGTCAGGCCACTCCAGGATGCCCGGGACGCGCAGGCCTCCCTCGTGCAGGCTGCGCTTGCGCCGGAAAAGGCCGCCGGAACGAATGGAGCGGGTCGTGCTCGACTCGTTGGGGGCATTCACCCCGTCTTCCGGGCCGTTATCGCTGCAGACCCAGAACATGGTGTTGCTGCGAACGCCGAGGGACGTCAAGGTGTCGCGCAGGCGCCCGATTTCCGTGTCCAGGTCCTCGGTGGCGCGAATCAACCCGGCGGCAGACCCCGTCTGCAGCGGATCGACCACGGGCTTGTGCGGGGAGTGAAACCACACCACGGCAAAGAAGGGTTTGCCCTGGTTGTTTACCGCGTCCTGGATGAAGGCGATGGCCTCGTCGACGACGACCTTTGAATCGTCGCCATTCGGGTTGGGGTTGGGATCGATCTCGCTGATCGGTACCGCCGATCCCTCGAGGGCGCCAAGCAGGGGCACGGGGTTGCGCCAGTAGTAGGTGCCGTAGAAGTTCGCGCTGTCATTGAAGCTGCTGGGCCGGCCGGCCCCTGTTTTGCGGTAGGGGAAATGCGTGGGCACCTTGGCCTCGGTCACCAGGCACTGGTCGTAGCCGTGTTCCCAGGGAGGGGCGTAGTCACTGGTATTCCCGATATTGCCACGGTTGGAATCCTTGCGGAGCGTGGTCAGCGTGCCCAGGTGCCATTTGCCGAAATGCCCGGTGGCGTATCCCGCGGAAGCGAGCAACTCGGCCAGGGTGGACTCACCGGTTTCGAGGCGCCCGGTGTTGGCCCCGGTGATGCCCTGCCGGTAGGGATTGCGCCCGGTGAGGCAACTGGCCCGGGTGGGGGAGCAGACCGGGGCGGCGGCATAAAAGCGATCGAAACGCAACCCGTTTGCCGCCATGGTGTCGAGGTTCGGTGTCTGGATCCAGCCCCGGTCGGGGTGCGGGGTGATCCCGTCAGCGAGCACCGCGGTCGTATTCATGTACGAGGGGTCGCCCCAACCCATGTCATCCGCCATGCACAGGATGATATGGGGTTGCTGCGCCATGGCCGGTTCAAGGGCTAGGATCATGAGGAGCAGGCAGGACAGGATGGAGCGGGCTTGGATCATGGATCGGTCTCGCATCAGTTTATAGGAGGTGATAGGCTGTGGGAATGATGAAACACCGGATACTTTTACTGGCCATCGGGCTATTATTGACCGGGGCCCTTCGGGCTGAAGAGGCCTTTACCTTCAAGGGTGGAGCCGAGAAGTGGGGCGGGGAACGCATTTCCCTTCCCACGGGCTTTGCCCCGGACATGAAGGTGAAGGGCATCGAGGAGATTCGCTTTGCCCCGGGCATGTTCAAGCCGGATGCCGATGATTTTTTTTCCTACGTCTTTGTCTTCGCCTGTCCGGAGGACACCTGGACCGAAGCGGTGATTCGGCGGGAAATCCTGACCTACTATCGCGGCCTGTCAAAGTCGGTCTCGCGGGGAAAGGTGACGGAAGCAAAGGCCGGGGCCTTCACCTTCAAGCTCGAGGCAACGAAGGTGGAGGATATGCCAGCGGATGCCGAGGCGTCGAGAGCCTATGCGGGCGTGTTGCAGTGGATCGAGCCCTTCAAGACCCTGGAGCCCCAGACCCTTCACATGGAGATTGCGACCTGGAAGCGCGCGGGGGTGAAGCGCCATTACCTCTTCGCCGGTGTTTCGCCCCGGGAGCGGGCGCACGCGCTCTGGAAAGACCTGCGGAAGATCCGGTCAAGCCTGGTCGTGAAGTAGCGGAGCCCGCAAGCGCGTAATGTCCACCTCAGCTCTTGAAGGCACCTACTTCCCCACCGCAAACAGGTGTCGTTCCCCGCGGATATACAAGCGGCCCCGGGATAGTGCTGGCGTCGCCATCAGGGCCTCGCCCATGTCGTTCACGGCCAGCAGCTTGAAAGCATCACCGGCTTCCACCACGAAGACCTGGCCCGCCTCGCCGGCCAGGTAAATCTTGCCGTCGGCGGCGACCGGCGAAGCGCTGAAGCCCAGCACATGGTCGGGGATCCTGGCGTAAAACTGCTCCTCGCCGGTGAACAATTCGTAGCAGCCGAAAAGACCGGCATTGCCCAGGATATACACCCGCTTGCGGTAGATCAGGGGGGTCGGCATGTAGGGCCCGCGCCTGGTTTTACTCCAGCGGACGAAAGCGTTGGAGCTTTTCCCGGCTTCCAGGGTGATGTCGCCACGCGCCCCGGGCCGGATGGCGAAGATCGGGCGTTCCGGCGCCCGCCCGCTGGCGACAATAATCATGCCATCGGTGCATACGGGCGTCGGGGCGGTGATCTTTGAACTGCCGCCCAGTCGCCAGCGTTCCCTCCCGTCCTCGAAGTCATTGCTCCGGATAAAATTCGAGCCGTTGGTGATGACCTCGCTTCGCCCCTGCTGGGGAAAGACCGTTGGGCTACCCCAGGATGGCAACTCCTCGCGGTCGACTTTCCAGATCGTCTTTCCGGTCTTCAGGTCCAGGGCGAGTAGAAAGGAATCCCGCTGGGTATCGCACTGGACGATCACGCGACCCCGGTGGATGACCGGCGAGCTGGCGCTGCCCCACTCGTAGCTGGGCAGGTCATAGGCTCCGACGTTGAGGCGTCCGAGATCACGCTTCCAGCGTGCTTTACCGTCGACGGAATAGGCAAAAAGTCCTTCTGACCCAAAGAAGGCAATCACATACTT
>JAYGFS010000669.1:0-3693 GCA_046581765.1 Verrucomicrobiota bacterium | reverse complement strand
CAGTCACTTGTGACTGGCTTTCTTGTTTTGCGGGAGAGCCCCGTCCTGCACCCGAATCCAGGGGGTGTACATTCCGGTCCAGTGTCCCTTCGCCCCCTCCGGTAAATGGATCACCGCTTAGACGGGATTGCCCTTTCCATGGGGGCCTTTTCGTCAGGGCTTCGCGTAGCGGGTGGCCGCCTGCTCGAGGATTTTTATATCCACGTTCGAGCCACTTTTCCCCGCGGCCTCGATGGCTTGCCGAATCGCTGCCCGGGCTTCCGCTTTCTGGCCACGGATGTAGTGAAGATGGGCCAGGTTCTGGTAGATCTCGGCGGGCACATGGGGCTTCGCCTTCTCGATGGCGAGGCGGTTCAGGAGGAAGGCCCGCTCGATGGCCTCCGTATCGCTTGGCTGGGTTTCAACCAGTAACCAGGCCACGCGAAAGAGCAGGATCGGGTTTTCCGGTTCTGTCTGCAGCAGTTTGTCCAGGACGCGGAGGGCCTCCCCCTTTGCCCCTTTGGTAAAAAGGGCGCGCCCATACTTGTAGGCGGTATCCCGGTCATAGGGTTGAAGCTTGTATGCCCGCTTAAAGAACAGCAAGGCCTTGTCGAGTTGGCCTTGCTGGGCGAGGTCAATCCCCATGAGGTAGGCCGCTTTCGCGTCCTTGGGATTGGCTTTTAACTTTTGCACGAGTGTTCTTCGATGGGTATCCCTGCGCTCCCGGGTGGCGCCATCGAGTGCCATGTCGAGGCGTTGCTGGGTTGCTGGACTGGGGCTTAACACGAGGGCAAAGCGAAAAAAAGGAACCGCGATCCGCGAGCTAAGGTGTTTGGCGATGATTTGTCCCATGAGATCAAAGGCGTCCGTGAGTTCGGGGTATTGGAGGAGGCTGGCATAAACATGGGAAGCCGCCTTGGTCCACTCGTTGCTTTGATTCAGGTCGTAGGTCAAGGCCTGCTCATAGTGCCAGACCGCGTATTC
This sequence comes from Verrucomicrobiota bacterium, assembly GCA_046581765.1. Taxonomy (GTDB): domain Bacteria; phylum Verrucomicrobiota; class Kiritimatiellia; order SS1-B-03-39; family UBA6053; genus JAPYUI01. Next base: position 2,730 of record JAYGFS010000669.1, on the reverse strand, counting down.
AACGCGGCTGGTAACGGTCGTGGGTTGGGGGAGCTCCCATCCTTCCGGCTGCTTGATCATGAAGCCGAGCGCCTGGAGGAGCTGGCCCCATGCGGTCTTGGAGGTGATATCCAGTTCCAGGGTTGAGAGCAGGGCCTCGAGGGCCGAGTTGCCCTCTCCGAAATTGTACAACACCCGGCTGAATGCGAGGCGCACCAGCACGTTGGTCGGTGCCAGGTCGATCGCATGCACCAGGCAGGGAACGGCATTGGTCAGGTCACCCTGCTGGGCATACAGGAGCCCGAGTTGATAAAAAGCCCCGGTATTGGTCGGATCCTGGGTGATCCTTTTCTTGAGGTGGGCCTTACGCCGTTCGCCCATGGCCTTCCCGTATTTCTGTTTCAGCTTGTTGAGATTGTCGGTGGCGAGCTGATAGCCGGGGTCGATGGCCAGGGCCACCTGGAAAAAATGTCGGGCGACCCCTGCCGCATCGGTCGATGCAAGGATCGCACCCAGGTTGTTGTAGTTCATGGGGTTGTTCGGGGCGAGCCGGATGGCCTGCATCAGGTGGCGAACGGCCTTGTACATGTCATCCCCCTCCGTGTAGGTGGAGGCTTCTTTACGATGCCAGAGCGAGGGGTTCTCGACGGATTCCGGAGGACTGGGGAGCTCCCAGTCCTTGACCTGGAGGAATACCTGGTCGAGGGCAGCCAGGGTATTCTGCCAGGTGGATTCCGAGAACAGGTTGAGTTCCAGCGAGTGGCTGAACTGATCCAGGGCGCGGTGGGGCTGCCCGCGCAGGGCGAGCATGCCCCCCAGGTTGTTGTAGGCCTGGGCGTAGCCCGCATCGATCTGGATGGCGCGCCGAACCTGGTCCATACCTTTCTGGTAGCGCTCGGTGCGGAAAAAGGCGGTGCCGAGGCTGTTATAGGCCCGGGCAAAGGACGGATCGAGCTTGATCGCTTTCTCAAAGGCCACGATAGCCTCGTTGTAGCGTTCCTCCTGCAACCAGGCCGCACCGAGCGCCTCGTGGGTCACCGGTGTGTCCGGGTTCCGGGTGACCGCCCTGGAATAGCACTTGATCGCCTCATCTATCTTGTCCATCTGGAAGTAGACGCCGCCCTTGTACATCTCGGGTTTTTCGCTGGATCGGACCACGCGGCTAAAGCGATCATATATTTCAAGGGCTTCATCATATTGTCCCAGGGACTCGTAACAGTAACCCACCAGCCTCAGGTAACCGGGATTCTTCGGGTCGTTGTTCAGCAGGGTGTAGAGGTGTTCGAAGGCATCCTCTACCCGGTTCAGGCGGAGCAGGACATGCGCCAGTGCCAGTTTCACCTCGTTGTTGAGCGGCATCCGCCGCTTGGCTTCCTGTACCTTGCGGAGCGCTTCTCGTATATTGCCGGATTCGAATGCCCGGCCCGCCTGCAGCATCAGGTGACCGATGGTTTTGTCGAAGGTCTGATCCCAGTTCGGCTTGGAATCCAGGGGCTTTAGCCCCTTGCTATCCTGGTCGAGACCATCCAGGATCGCCGCTTGCAGCAGGAGGGGAAGGGCCCAACAAGTAATCCATAAAATCAGGGTATATATACGCATATCGCACGCATGCGATGGGGTTAACCGGCTCTTTACCCGGCAGGGTATATCATTGTATAACATAGCTAAGCGATGATGCACAGGTCAAGACATGGAGGCAATTTGTGGGTTTTGGGTCCAATCTGCCTATACATGGTGCTTATGGCCTGGGCTCATGCCGAGGAGACGGGCTTACAGCAGGCCCCCTTGGCTAAGCCGCTAGGCCCCACTGGAAGCCACCTGTACGACCGCGTCCCGGGGGGGCTCGGGAATGTCCTCCACCCCATTGATAATGATCATCCCCAGCGGTACCTGTACCATTCCGCCAGCATGGCGGCGGGTGGGGTGGCCATCGGTGACGTCGATGGGGATGGCCGACCGGATATCTTTATCAGCAGCGGTCCCCGGCACAACCGCCTCTATCATAATCGCGGGGATTTCAGCTTCGAGGAGTCCGGCAAGCGAGTAGGCCTGGCGGGGACGAACGTGTGGGCCAACGGGTGTGCCATGGCGGACGTGGACAACGACGGCGACCTGGATATCTACGTATGCCATTACGATCACCCGAATGCCTTGTACATCAACGACGGGACGGGTCACTTCAAGGACCAGGCCCTCGCGCGCGGCCTGGACATGGAGGATGCCAGCCTGATGGCCGCCTTCTGCGACTACGACCGGGACGGGGACCTCGATGTCTACGTGGTCACGGTCCGGTATTACTGGCCGACGGGCCGCCCGGCCGGGGGTATCAAGAGCGAGCATAATCCCGACGGGACCTGGGAGGTGATGGAGCCCTTTACCCGGTATTTTGACCTTGAGCCCGGGGATCCACTTGCTCCTGCATCCTGGGCATTCGCGGAGCGCTCCCGGCCGGACAAATTTTTCCGCAACAATGGCAACGGGACCTTCACGGATATTACCCGGGCGGCAGGCATACCGGCGACCAATACCTTTGGCAATGCGGCCATGTGGTGGGACTACGACGAGGATGGCTGGATGGATCTCTACATCTCGAATGATTTCCAGGAAGGGGATTTCCTTTACCGGAACCAGGGTGACGGGACCTTTGTCGAGTCCATCCGCGAGGCCACGCCGAATACCCCCTGGTTCAGCATGGGGTCCGCCACCGGAGACCTGAACAACGATGGTCGACTCGATGCATTGGTCGGGGAC
>JAYGFS010000587.1:0-20163 GCA_046581765.1 Verrucomicrobiota bacterium | reverse complement strand
CATTTGTTTCAGGACATCGACCAGGATCGCAATGCGATCCTGACCAAGGCGCGAAACGGGGTGCTGGCACCCTTTCGTTCAGCCGCGATGTCGGGCAAGGTCGCCTGGTGCGTGGCGGGTGTGCCCACGGATGCCTGGGCGGAAAGGGTGCTGGGAGAAGCCAGCGCGGATGCGCTCTGGGAGGAATTGGTCCCGATTCTCCGCTTGGACCAGGAGGATCCGGTCGCTACCTGGAAGGCCCTGGCCGAGGCCTTGTTACGGCGCAGTACCTGCCTGAACGAGCAGCACCTGGTACGCCTGCATTTTGAAGGCCCGGGAACCGATCTGTCGGTGTCCCTGCTCGCCAGGGCTTCCTGGTGTGGTGGATCGATCGTCCGCCCGAGTGGCGAGGCCTTTGTTCCGAATCTCCCAACGGAGGAAGTTTTCACCTCGCCCGACTATCGCTTGACCACCGGGCGCGCCCGGGTCACACGCCCGGTAGAGGTCCTGGGGCATGAGGTCGTCGGGGCCTGGTTTGAATTCGTGGATGGCCGGGTCGTCGACTTTGGCGCCGACGAGGGTCGTTCGCGCCTGGAGACCTTCTTCGATATCGATCCCCGGGCCAGGAGCCTGGGGGAAATCGCGCTCGTTGACGGCGCTTCGCCTATTTTTAAGTCGGGGCATATTTTCCATTCAATCCTGTTCGACGAAAATGCGGCGTGTCATATGGCCCTGGGTTCCAGTTACGCAGACACCTATGAGAACGGGGGCGAGATGTCCGAGGATGCCCGTTATGAAGCGGGCCTGAATCAGTCGATTCTCCACACGGACTTCATGATCGGGAGCGAAGAGATCACGGTTACCGGGTATACCGCCGACGAGGAAGCTGTTTCGGTGATCGAAGCGGGCCGGTTTTGCGATGCGTTTCGCTAGGCGGACACTGGCACCTAGCCTGATCCGAGACGCTGGCCCGCATCGTGGGCGACGAGAAGGTATGCATATCGGTCATCCTGCCAGGCACGGGTCTCCCGGCCATTGACCACCTTGATGCTGTTGGCGGGATCCTTGCCTTTCCACGTTCGCCGGGCGGCAAAAAGATGAACCAGTTGTTTACCTTCCATCTCCATGCATATCAGCGATATTTTCATCCCGTCCACCTCGTAGATTGCGCAGCCCATGGCCTTTTGGCTGGCCAGATCCTGCATGAGGTTTTCACATGCGCATGCCCCGTGATCCGCGAGGAACTTGGAATTGACCTGCATGAGGGGGGAGTGATGCACAAGCTTGACCCCCTTCACGACACATGCGGAACCAAACTTTCGGAAGGCGTCGAAATCGTCAATGGTCAATTGAACGATATGTTGTTGGGTATGGTTCCGGCGATTCATCTCCAGGACGAGTGCCGCACCGCCGAGGAGCAATCCGATTGCCGCGGCAAGCGGTAAAAGGTTACGCGGGCTTCGGGCGACAGGGACGGATGGCGTGGGAGCACGCTCCGGCTCGTCCAGCGAGTCTTCGGCCTGCGGGTTGAGGGTGGCATCCATCCAGGCCTGGAGACGTGCCCGGACCTCGGCCGGCATCCCGGCCTCGTCCAGGAGGCCATCCCGGTCCCGGTAAAAAGCGCGCTCCGCCTCCACCGCTGCCGCGAGTGCCGGATCGGCCTGGACCCGGCGCAGTGCCTCCGCGTATTCGGGCAAATCTGTAACCGTTGCATCGCGTTCAGCCGCAAGCAGATAGGATAAAATGTCTACATCGTCCATCGCATTCCCTAAGTGGGTATCACTTCCTTTCCCATTCTTACAGGTAATTTAAGGATTTATCGTTTTTCCCGGCGGGTTGAGCAGGATGCTCGTGGGGACCGACCCGGGGCAGCTTAGCGGATCTCTGACACCCATTTCCCCAGGGCCTTCATATCATTCCCCAGCACCGTTCCCTTTCCATCAAAACGGCGCGTAAGCTGCATGGCCTTTCGCGCCTGGTCATAGCGCCGTTCCTCGATACAGGTAACGATATAGGGCTGCAGAAGCCCGTAAAAAAGATGACCGCCGGAGCGGTTTCGGAAATCATTCATGCGTGTTTTAAACTCCTCCTCGGCGGCCTTCCACTGGTGATTAACCGCTTTTTCCAGGATGCTCTCTGCGGCGAGGTGGATGCCCAGGTCAAAGCGTTCAGATGCCGTTTCCTTGATGATCCGGTCTTCCAGTTTCTTCGCCTCGCGGGTGAGTTTGCGTTCCGTGTACAGGGTCAGCAGGCGTTTCTGCCCCTCGAATTTCGCCGCCGGGACCTGTTCGAAAAATTCGATCCACCGTTTGAGAAACGCGACATGTCTGTCGAGCGAACGACCTTTTTTCCAGTGCCAGTCATCTTCCATCGTCCAGGTTTGGATCAGGTGGGGCAGATGCCGGCGAGCCATGATGACGAGCTCGGCGTAGAAAGGTTCATCGGCGTTCAGTCGCGCCCAGTCGATCATCAGGCGGGTTTTGCGAAAGGCCGGGTTGCGATCGTTGTGATGGTTGAACGCGGCCAACTCGTAGTCGGATATGCGTTTGCGGGTTTGCGGGTGGTAGGCCTGCCCTACGGGATAGTGCTCGTTGCTGTACCGGGCGACATTGAAATGCCATTCCCCTTTCTCTTCCAGATAGCCGACCCAGGCGTGTGCGCCATGGTCGCCCTGGCCAAAGAAGAGGATGGTGGGTACGCCGTGTGCCTTCCCCGTTTGCGATACCAGGTAGGCCTGGTCGGCACAGATACCCCCGTGCTTGAGAATGGTGGCGATCCGGTAGGGTTCGTGGGTCCAGATGGTTTCATTGTTTGATACGCGGCGATAGTTGTAATCCACGGACCGGTATAGCCTGGAGAGGTTCCTCGGCTTGCGAAGCGACACCTTCTGGCAGGTGAGCAGCTCAGAAAAGGCCAGCGGGGAGTCCACCATGAAAACCAGTTCGTGTACGCCGAGGCCGCGTGGATCGTGCAGGAACCTTTTGGTGCGATGTGAGTGAACGAGAAATTCGAAGCGGTGCACGGGGTCGGCATCGCCGATGGGAATGGCATCCCGGTCAACAAAGGGGTGGGGCCAGCCGTCCGGCAGGGCCTGATCCCAGACCAGGGCCATCGCGACGGCCATGCTGGCATAGCTGCGGCACAGGTCGGGATGCTTCCGGTAAAGCCGGCACAGGATGTCCATGGCGCGATCCGTATCGTCCTGCGGTTGGAGTGCCGCGAGGAAGATCCAGGGAAGCTTGGGCTCGAGCGAGAGTTGACGGTATACGGGTTGCAAATCGGCGTGCAAATCGTCGGGGTAGGCCCGGAGCCAGAACAGGTGGCCCAGCCACTGGATGAAGGGGGCTGACTGCATCGCCTGTTGGGTGCCCACCTGTTGGTGGTAGGTCGCGAGCATATCATGGGTTTTGCGGGCCTGCTCCTGCCATTCGGCGGGCTCGGCATGTCGGGTCCACCAGGTCCTGCGCGTATTGGCCGTCCAGTGTGGGAGACTTGCTGCCTGAAGGGCCGTGCCGCTCAACAGGAGAATGAGTAGGGAGAAACGCATGGTTGAACTTAGCATATTATGGATTCATTGAAACGTTTAAGCGGGGTTGCAATGATGCCGTAGCCTGCTAGCTTCCTCGTATGAAGAAAGCTCCTGAATCGAATGTGGATCTGGTGGACCACGGGTTCATGGAAGCCCGGGCAAAACTGCTCGACATTGCGGCCTTCCTGGACCGACTCGAGCGGCATAATCAAGCGGATGACTATCGTGTACGCGCCTTTTGCGAGTGCCTTAAGTTGTTGGATGAACCGGGTGCGGACCGTGCGGCGAAGGTCCTGCTCGCCCTGAGCGATCCGAGTGAGGAGCCGATTGCCGAGGCGCACACCAAGGGGGCAGCGGGGGCCTTCAGCCCGGAGGTGGATATTTGAAGTACATCGAGCCACATGGCCACATGGTCAGTCGGACCACCGATGACTACCAGCGCATGGCCCTGGCTGGTTGCGTCGCGATCAATGAACCCGCGTTTTGGGCCGGTTACGATCGGTCGAACGAGCAGGGTTTTTACGATTACTTCAGCCTGCTGACCGATTTTGAACCGCAACGCGCCGCCACGTTCGGGATCAAGCATTTTTCCTGGATGTGCATCAACCCCAAGGAGGCTGAAGATGTGGGTCTCGCGGATGCGGTCCTGGCGCTGATTCCGGAGTTCCTGCAGAAGCCCACCGTGCTCGGCATCGGTGAAATCGGTTTGAATAAAAACAGTCGCAACGAGCTCATCGTGCTCGAAAAGCATATTCAACTGGCGGCGGATCTCGACCAGTTGATCCTGGTGCATACGCCCCACCTGGAAGACAAACTGAAGGGCACCAAGCTCATCGTGGATGCCTTGAAAAACCATTCAGCCATCAGGCCCGAGCGCGTGATCATTGACCATGTCGAAGAGCACACCGTACGCGTGGTCAAGGATGCCGGCATGTGGGCGGGCATGACCCTGTATCCCGAGTCCAAATTGACCGCCAACCGCGCCATCGACATTATCGAGATGCATGGCACGGAGAACATCTGGATGAACAGCGCCTGCGACTGGGGCGTCAGTGATCCGCTGGCGGCACCGAAGGCGGCGCTTGAGATGCGCCGGCGCGGACACAGCGAGACGCAGGTGCACAAGGTGTTCTACGAGAACCCGGCGGCCTTCATGGGCCAGTGCCCCAAGTTCGTTTTGTAGAGAACCTTGGGTCCCTGTCGTCCCCGCTAAGCCGGCCTACGCTCCGGTTTCCGGCGTGTCCGTTATAGATGCAAACGCATTGTGTGCGTGAATGCTCTCGAAATTTGTTACCCGGACATCATACGCGACACAGCGGTGCTCGTTCTTTAGGCCCGCGACCACTTCACGCACGACGTCTTCCACGAAGCGCGGGTTGTCATAGGCGAGCATCGTCACGTGACGTTCGTCACTGCGCTTGAGGATCGGGAAAAGGGGTGAGGAGGCGCAGGATTCCCCATGCTCGATCATCTCTTCCAGGCAGAGCGTGATCGGTTTTGATTGATCGTGCTCCAGGCGGATGCTGATACAGCCTCGTTGGTTGTGCGCGCCGTAGTCACTGATTTCCTTGCTGCAGGGGCAGAGGGTTTTCACCAGCACGTCCACCTGTTGAAAGATCCGGAAACCTTCCGGATCCAGGCTTCCGCTGAGCCTGATAGTGTATGCTTGCGGTGCCGCTTTCTTGCTGGCCGGTGCGACCCGGGTAAGAAAATAATCAAAATGGAAGCTGAGTTGGGCCCGGATGGCATCCTGGCGCTCGCGCAGGTCCTCCAGCACTTCGCTTAGATGGGCGATCGAAAAAGGCTGGGGCATATCGAGCAGCGATTCGATCATCCGGCTCATGTGGATGCCTTTGTTTTCGGCGACAAGGTCGACGCTGAGCTCAACCTTCGCTTGGACCGTCTGCGTCGCGGCGGGATCCTTTTCGATTCCGGAAATTATCAAGGGAATATGGACGTCGCAAATGCCGACCCGATTAATGGCTATCTGGCGGTGATCTTTGCGGCCCTGTACATCTTCTATGGGGTCCACATGCTGTGATGCTGGTTTCAACTGTTTTCTGAGCTCCAATGGTTATGGACGGGAACAGGCCTCGTGCATGGTATGAAAGGGGAGCTTTTAGCATAAAATGATGGCTTTGCAATTCACTAAAAAGCCCGGGATTTTAAGCTTTCCGGTCTGGAGGGGGGACGGGGTCGTATCCGCCGGGCCCCCATGGATTGCAACGAAAAACGCGGGATATGGTGAGCTGACAAGCTTTAAAGAAGGGGTGAATGCCAAAACATTCCATGGCGTAGCGGGAGCAGGTCGGTTCGTGCCGGCACCCGCCATCGGGGCCCTGAATCGTGGAAATCAAGGGCGAAATCGTGCATTGGTAGATCCGGATCAGGATTTTCGCCAGGCGAGCCGCTGCCCGGTCGACAAGATGGAGGATGCGCAGCATATCGCAGTTTGGATCAAGTTGGACACATCACAAGTCGAATCGGGTACCGGTGGCCACAGTGCCACCAATTATGAACGAAAAGTCATGAATTCGTGCGTGAACTTGTCAGGTTATCCGCGTACCTTATAGGGGTGAAAATTCAAAAATACCGCGAAATATCAGGCATTCTGCCCCCCCCTTTTTACTTGAATAAGTGTAAAATCAAGTCATGTACAGTGGCGCCTTAACGTAATTAAACAGATGCACCTAACGAATCAACAGGGCCGGTTTAAAGCCTGGGAGCTGCTCCTCGACCGCGAGGAGCTTCGCGAGTCGACGCTGCGTCGTCTCCGGACGGGAGGGGAAAGCCCCGTACTGGTGCTGGCCACCTGCCAGCGCCTGGAGGTTTACGGTCATCGCCTGCCCGACCTGGAAGGGGTCAGTATCCGGCATGAATGGACCGAGGCCCGGGCGGTGGAGCGTTTTGCGCGCATCGCGGCCGGCCTGGAGAGCCGTATCCTCGGCGAGCTTGAGATTATGGGTCAGGTGCGCCAGGCCTACAAGGATTTTCACCTGGTTCACGGTGCCAACTGGCAGGAGTTGGACCGGATTTTCCAGCAGGGGGTCTCCCTGGGACGTCGCGCCCGCAAGGAAAGCGGCATCGACGCGAATTTGACTTCGCTGGGTGGCCTGGCTGCTCGGCAGATGGTCAACCGCATGGGGCCTGAAGATCCGGTCGCGGTCATCGGCTCCGGTTCGCTGGCCTCGTCGGTCACTCGTTACCTGGGCAAGCGGGGTAAAATGCCGGTTCGGGTTGCCAGCCGCTGCCCGGACAATGCCTTGAACCTGGCCATGGAGGTCGGCGGATTTGCCACCGGGCTGAATGACCTCATGCATCTGATGGAAAACGTGGCCGGGGTGATTACCGCGACTGCCGCTCCGCATCCCGTTTTGTTTCCGGAACATGTGGAACAGGCGCGCAAGCCCTTGCTGCTCATTGACCTGGGTGAACCAGCCGATTGCTGCACCGCGGTACAGAACCTTGAGCACGTCGAGTATCTCGATCTGCTTGCGATCGAAGAGAAAGCACAAACGAATACCGTGGAGCGCGAAGCCCGCGCCGAGGAGGCCAGCCGCTTAATCGGCCTCTGGGTCCGGGAAAAGTACGCGTAGCAAGGGTTTCGGTGGCCCGGCTGCTCCCCCCGGTCCTTTATACGGGGGACCATGCTCGCACGCTTTTACGCTCTCTTGCGATGGACGATGGTTTCATCCGGACCTTGATAGGTAATCAGGAGCGCCCCTTCGACGGCGACCACCTCGAACAAATTCGCCATCATCTCCAGTTCCCCCGGCCAGGGGTAAACGTAAAAAATATCCATGTCGGCCGGATCGCAGGACAATCCGGTATATACGGGTTCGGGACGGGTGTCGCGTTCGGAGAGCAGATACATGTCATTCGTCAGGGCGGACTCGTCGCTGCCGGTTGAATAGGTGTCGTAGCCCTCGGGAATATAGCTTGTGCATACAAACTCGACCGGCAGGTCGAAGTCCGTGGCCAATGCCCGTGACGCGTCGATCAATTGTGCCTCGATTTCTATCCCGTAGGCCTCATATCCCAGCATGGATGCAATACAGGCCGCGACGCCAAAGCCGCTTCCCCACTCGCAGAAGACCTTTCCGAGGGCGAGCTTCTCGCGCGTGATGGCTGCCAGCACCTCGTAGCAGGTCACAAAGTCGCTGGGCAGATAACGGGGAAAACGTTTATTGGCCTCGGTTTCAAAAAAATCGTTCACCCGTTTTTCCGCTTCCGTGACCAGGGCCTGCACGCCGCCCGGCATGGTTGTTCTGCTGAGGTCCAGATCGATTTCTTCCAGTGCCATGAAAAGTCTTTGAAATGATTGCCTTGCGGCGGTATATTATGCTGAAAACGGGTCTAGGAAACCGGCATGTATGAGACACTTGCGACCATCCGGAATAGGCAGGGTATTCACTGTCGGCCCACCGCCGTGATCATTAGGGCTCTTCAAGGTTACGAGGGAACTATACGCATCTGGAACGACCCGCAGCAATGTAATATCTTTACCATGGTTGGTATTATGTCTTTGGGCCTTGAATGCGGGATGACGGTTCATATTCAGGTTGAGGGCCCCGATGAGGAGGCTACAGGGCTGAAGCTCGTGGAGTTGTTTGAACGGGTGTACGACTTCCCCGCTGAGTAGTTGGCCTCGTTATACCATGGGGAATTCACGGCCCGTGGGCCGGCGCAACGTGAGAACCCCATGTTCCTTTTAACTGTCAATCGCCCCTGATTTTCGCCAGAACTTTCGCATGGGGAAATACGATCTTTGCATCATTGGAGCGGGGCCTGCCGGTTATGCGGCGGCGATTCGCGCCTGGGATTTCGGCAAGAAAGTCTGCCTGATCGAGAAGGGTGAAATCGGAGGTGCCGGGGTGCATCACGGAGTTCTTTTTTCCAAGACGCTCTGGGAACTGTCCAAGGATTACCTGATCGCGACCCGCCGCGACCGGGGCTACATTGCGGAAGATGTTTCACTTAATTACGCCCAGGTTCTCCATGCCGCGGAAATTGCAATCGACGAAAAAGTCACCCAGATGAAGCGCCAATTGGTCGAGTTGAACCGTGATCACCTCTGTCCCGGAACGATCGAGTGGGTGCGCGGGACCGCTTCGTTTGTGGATCCGCATACGGTTTACGTATCGAGCAAGGATTCCGGCCAGTCGCGGGAGATCCAGGCGGAGCATTTCCTCCTCGCGACCGGCAGTCGCCCGCGCGTGCTCGATTCCCTGCCCGTGGATGGAAACTACATCATGACCTCCGATCACCTGATGCAACTCAAGGAATTCCCCGGGAGCCTGGTTATCCTCGGTGCCGGCGTGGTCGGGTGTGAGTTCGCCACGATCTTCGCGAACTTCGGCAAGACCAAGGTAAACGTCATCGATCGTCAGGATCGCATTCTGCCCTTTGAGGACCCGGATATCTCCCGCGTCTGTTCAACCAATCTCGAGGCCAAGGGAGTAACCATCCACCATAGGGCAACCTTCATTGGCATGGAGGTCGTTGATGGGCAGGTGGAATATACCATCAAGCACGAAACCGGTGGAGTGGAGACGATTTCCGTCGAACGGGCACTGATCTCCATCGGGCGGATCCCGAATACGGATCGACTCAAGATCGAAAATGCGGGTGTCTCCCTCGACAAGTGCGGGTATGTTGTGCACGACAATACCCAGACATCGGTAAAGCATATTTATGCAGCTGGCGACATCACCTATGATGTGGCCCTGGCTAATGTCGGGGAGGTCGAGGGGCGTTACGCGGTAGAGAAAATGTTCGGCCGCGTAACCGAACCGCTCTCGTACAACAACATGTCGACCATCATTTTTGCAGACCCGGAGATCGCGGCTATCGGAATGAACGAACAGCAGGCCCAGGCCGGGAAGATTCCCTATCGTGTGGCCATGTACAGCTACGCCCTGATCAATCGTGCCATCGCCATGCGGGCGACCGATGGATACATCAAGTTATTGGTCACCGATGACAGCGCCATGAAAATTCTCGGGATGCGCTGTCTGGGCGTGCACGCTTCAACCGCGATCGAAGTGGTGTCACTGATGATGAAGCAGGGCCGTTCCGCCCGCGATTTAGCCGAGTTGATTCATCCGCATCCGGCGATGACTGAAGGCCTGCAGGAATGCGTCCGCATGCTGATGGGCATCTCGGTGTACAAACCCAGTGTGTTCACCACCGAATTGCGCTTGTCGCGGGTGTTTTACGACGAGGATGGGGTGAAGGAAGAGAAAGGGTGACCGCGTTCAGCCTATCCCTCGCCCGCAGGCGTAGCGTTGGGCCGCGAAATCAACCGGGGGCATGGGAACCCCCCTTTACTTTCGTATGAAAGAAAGCCCCTCTTCGAGTAGAATAGAATAAAGAACCCGGCTATGATCGGACCCTGAACATGGCAGAACGCGTTGAAAAAGATGAATTTGCAGCCCTTTATTCCAGGGTTCACCTGGATTTATTGCGCTATATCCTGACCTTGCTTCCAGACCGGCATCAGGCGGAGGACGTACTCCAGGAGACCGCCCGGCTGCTCTGGCAGAAATTCGACCAGTTCGACCAGGAGCGGCCCTTTTTGCCGTGGGCCCGCAAATTTGCCTATTTCGAGGTGCTCAAGCACCGGAAGAAATATGCGATCAGGACCAAATATTTTGCCGACGAACTGATTGAGACGATTGCCACGGAGCGAATCGAAAAAGACGAGATGTTTGAAGCGGGCCGGGAAGCGCTCAACGACTGCATGGCCTCGATGGATGAGAAGTCGAGCGAGTTGCTCATCGACCGCTTCAGCAGAGGCATCGCGCTCAAAGAACTCGCGGCTCGGCAGAACCGAACAGCCAATTCACTTTATCTCGTCATGCATCGCATCCGCCAGAAGCTTATTAGGTGCGTGAACAACAAACTCGAGTCGCAGGGATGGGCACTATGAGCGAGCAGTTGATGAGAGCCGAGGACTACGACTACCTCCATCGCCTGCTAAGCAAGCTGTTCGAAGGCATGCTCAGCGATGATGAGAAAGCGATTCTCGAGAAGCATCTCACCATGTATCCCGAGGCGCGTCAGCTCTATATGCAGTACGTCGACCTTGAGGTCGAACTGTCCTGCCTGGTCGATGCAGAAGCGGGTGCGGCAGAAGGCAAGTCCATTACCTTTACCCAGATCACGAAGAAGCCCACCACGGCGCTCCCCGCGCCCAAGCCCAAAACCATGGGTTGGGTCTTTGCCGTGGCGGCCGGATTGATCCTCGCCATGGGTCTCGGTGCTTTCTTCATGATGAATCGGGATCCCGACCCACAGTTGGCCCGACTGGAACGGGTCGAGGGGCAAGTCATCATTGAGAATGGTCAGGGCGAGCGGATCGAATTGAGTGTGGGCGATACGCTTCGGCAAAACTACGTACTCAAAACACCTCACCCGGGCAGCACAGTCGCGCTCCGTTACGACGACGGTACGGTCGTGCGCCTCTGGCAGGAATCTGTTTTGGTCAACAAACAGGAGGCGCGCAAAGACCTGATGCTGCGGCGTGGAAGTCTAAGTGCCACGGTATCCAGGCAGAAGGAGAACAGCGAGATGCTGATACGGACCGAATGCGCAACCGCGACGATCGTGGGTACTGAATTTTCCGCCCTGGTTGGCAAGCAGCGCACCGAATTGGCCGTGTTTGAGGGGGTGGTTCAGGTGCGGCACAACCAGCAGGATCAATCGGTTGATGTGCAACAGGGCGAGTATGTGCTCATCGGAGCGGGCGATATGCAGTTGCGGGATATTCCACGGCCGCCCGAGACCTGGCAGGAGAATTTCGACGAACCGCAGAAGGAGTATGCCAAGGGATCAGGTAACTGGAATGGCGAGGAGCATGTCCAGCCGAAAGGGTCCAAAGGGTTCATGCAGGCGGAAAAAACGATCGAGAAGGATGGCGTGCATTACACCATCTCCGTGCCCCCGGATGCGAATGGACTCTTCGCCATTCATGAGGACAGCAACCTGGGGTTTAATTACAGAATCGATGCGTCGAAACCGTATCAGATTTCCATAACGACCCGCACCTTTCAACCCGGCAAGCCCCCGGAAGCGGTTTACGTTTATACCAACGGTGATCTGCACGGGCATGGCGTGGAGAATCGCTGGGTTGAGGCATGTATTCCGTTAAAGGATTTCCGCCGTACTTCGGATGGAAGCAACGATCCCCCGCTCGGTGATGTGGCCGTAGAGGTGATATTTAAATCGGTAAATACGAATCCACAGTTGAAAGTGGATAAAGTCTGGAATACGCGCGGCGGCGTGGACCGGTGTGTCATCAAGGCGATCGAGTAGCCGGGACTTTGCTGCAGAGTCCCGGTCGAACTCCCATGAGCCGAAGGCAAGCGGGCACCCTGGGTACTGTGAGGAACAGGCCGCCCAGGCTCCCGGAATTATTCCCCCTCGCGGCCTGCGTCTTCCTCGCCCGCATCGGGCCCTGCTTCCATATCGCCAGCTTCATTCGCATTGAATGCAGCCTCGGCATCCGCCATCGCCTTATCCGCCGCGTCTTTTTGTTCGATCTTGGCATCGGCGATCTCGGCCTCTTCCTCGGCGATACGCGCGGTACCTATCAACTTGTCGTCGGCGCGCAGGCTCACCAGGCGAACGCCCTGCGTGTTTCGACCGAGTGACCGGATATCGGCTACACCCATACGAATCATCTGGCCTTCCTGGGTGATCAGCATCATCGCATCGCCGTCAAAGACGGTGTGTGCGCTGACTACAGGACCATTGCGTTCAGAGGTGATAATGGCGATCACGCCTTTTCCTCCGCGATTCTTCTCGGGGAATTCCTCCATCTCGGTGCGTTTGCCGTACCCCTTTTCGCACATCACCATGAGGTAGCCCGCCGGGGCCACGACCGCGACCCCGACAACCGCATCGTTCTTGGGTCCCAGGGTAACGCCGCGGACGCCGCGGGTATTTCGACCCTGGTTGCGCAGACGGGTTTCGTGGAAGCGGACCGACTTCCCCTGGCGGGTGACGAGGATGACGCTGTCGTCACCAGAGGTCATCTTGATATCGATTAATTCGTCATCTTCGTCGATGTTGATCGCCCAGATGCCGTCCGCCCGCGGGTTCTTGAAGGCCGCCAGGTGGGTCTTCTTGACCACGCCGTTACGGGTGGCAAAGACCAGGTGCTGATCTTCAGAGAATTCGCGTACGCGAATCATGGTGGCGACCTTCTCCCCCGGCTTGAAGTCGATCAGGTTGATAATTGCTTTGCCCCGTCCGGTGCGTGAGGACTCCGGAACCTCGTAGACTTTCTTCCAGTAGACGCGGCCGTTCTGGGTAAAGACGAGGATGTAGTCATGGGTCGATACGCTGTAGATGTTTTCCACAAAATCGTCCTCCCGGGTTGTCATGCCCATGACCCCTTTCCCCCCCCGCCGTTGTTCCCGGTAGGTTTCAAGTGGCACGCGCTTGATGTAGCCCGCATGGCTCACCGTGATTACGCAGGGTCGATCCTCGATCAGGTCTTCGATGTTGATTTCGCTGTCGTCAGCGGTGAGCTCCGTGCGGCGCCCGGATCCGTAGGTTTTCTGCACGCTGCGGAGATCTTCCTTGATGACATGGTAGATTTTTCCGGGGTCCCCGAGCAAACCTTCCAGGTGCTCGATGCGCGCCATGACTTCCTTGTACTCGGCTTCGAGCTTTTCGCGCTCCAGGCCGGTGAGTTGATACAGGCGCATGTCGAGAATAGCGTTCGCCTGCAGTTCGGAGAGCTTGAAGCGTTCGATCAATCTTTCCCGCGCTTCGTCCCGGTTCTTGGAGTCGCGGATGATCTTGACCACATCGTCCATGTTGTCGATGGCGATCAACAAGCCTTCAAGGATGTGCGCGCGCGCCTTCGCTTTCGCGAGTTCAAATTCTGTACGCCGGGTAATAACCTCGAAGCGGTGGTCGATGAAGCACTGCAACAACTGCTTGAGGCTCATGACTTTCGGGCGGCCCTTGTCGATGGCCAGCATGATCGCGCCGAAGGTGTTCTCCATGGAGGTTTGCTTGTAGAGGTTGTTCAGGACCACCGTCGCCATGGCATTTCGCTTGATCTCGATCACGACGCGGATGCCGTCCTGGTCAGATTCGTCCCGTACATCGGAGATACCATCAATTTTCTTCTCGTTGACCAGTTGGGCGATCTTCATGATCAGGTTGGCCTTGTTGACCATGTAGGGGATCTCGTTGACGATGATCCTCTCTCTACCCTTGGCATCTTCGGTGATGTGCGTCTTGGAGCGAATGCGAATGAGCCCGCGCCCGGTTTCGTACATCCTGTAGATCTGGCCCGCACCGCGGATGAGGGCGCCGGTGGGAAAGTCGGGGCCCTTGATGAACTGCATCAGGGCCCGGGTATCGGCATCCGGGTGGTCGATCAGGTGAATGGTTCCATCGATGATCTCATTCAGGTTATGCGGCGGGATATTCGTCGCCATACCTACGGCGATACCGGTGCTTCCGTTAATCAGCAGATTGGGGAGCCGCGCAGGGAGCACGGTGGGTTCCATCAACTTCTCGTCGAAGTTCGGCCGCATGGTGACGGTTTGTTTGTCGATGTCGGCAAGCATTTCCTCCGCGAGGCGCTTGAGGCGACACTCGGTGTATCGGTAGGCAGCCGCAGGGTCGCCGTCTATAGATCCGAAGTTGCCCTGCTTGTCGATCAGGGGGTCACGCATGGAGAAGTCCTGCGCCATCCGGACAAGGGTGTCGTAGACTGCGGAGTCGCCGTGCGGATGGTATTTTCCCATCACGTCACCCACCACGCGTGCGCACTTGACAAAGGGCCGCGAATGGACCCAGCCACCCTGTTGCATCGCGAAAAGAATGCGCCGGTTTACCGGCTTCAGCCCATCACGGGCGTCGGGGAGGGCGCGCCCAATGATCACCGACATGGAATAGTCGATGTAATCACGCTTCATTTCTTCTTCGATATTGACGTATTCGAACTGCTCTTCGGGCAGTTCAGGATTTGGATTTTCGTTATCGGCCATAAGGGTGATTCATTTTGCGTGTTAACTAAAAGGGCTGGGACTATCTCAGATGTCGAGGTTCCGCACCTTGAGCGCGTTTTCCTCGATGAAATTTCGGCGCGGTCCCACTTCATCACCCATGAGGGTGACAAAGACCTCTTCCGCTGCAGCGACGTTTTCGACCTTCACCTTGATGAGTCGGCGCTTGGCGGGGTCAAGGGTTGTTTCCCAGAGTTCTTCCGGGTTCATCTCCCCCAGCCCCTTGTATCGCTGAAGGCTGATGTTTTTCTGCCCGATTTCGCGCACACTGTTCATCAGTTCCAGCAGCGAGTGGAGGGGGGTGGGATCTGCGCTGCTTTCCAGTTGGAGGACGGTGTAGACCGGGTTGCCGTTGGTGGCCAGGGTTTCCGGCTTTAACCCGAAGGTGGCCAACTGGTGATTCAACTCCTCGGTCTGCTTGGCGGAGAAGATCTCCTCCCATTTTATTTGCACGGCTTCGGCATGCGCGGGACTGAAATGGTCGCTGATGAATTGTACCTTCTCGCCATATTTTTCTTCTGCAGCCTGGTTGAAGCTGCGAAGTTCTGCCTCGGAGTAGAGGAAGGTGTACTCCACCTTGTCGTCCTGGCGCACACTCACGCAGTAGCGTGGCACGCTGCCATCTTCTCGAACATGCTGAATATATTCGTCGAAGTTTATGCCGAGGCGTCTGACGCCATCCGCGATACTTTCCAGTTCCGCAAGCAGGGCGAGTAGCTCCTTGATTCGATCTTTGCCGACCAGTTCGTCCCCGTTCATGTCTGCGAGTGCCAGCTTCTCTGCGCCGAGGTCGATGAGGATCTTGGTGAGCTCCTCATCGTTTTCCACGTAGGTCTGCTTCTTGCCCCGCTTGATTTTGTACAAGGGGGGTTGGGCAATATAGATGTAGCCGTGCTTGAGCAGTTCATGCATCTGGCGATAGAAAAAGGTCAGGATGAGCGTCCGGATGTGCAAGCCGTCAACGTCCGCATCGGTCATGATGATGATGCGGTGGTACCGGGCCTTCTCGATGTTGAATTCATCCTTGCCGATCCCGGTCCCAATCGCGGTGACCATGGTCTGGATCTCATTGTTGGCGAGAATCTTGTCGAGTCGCGCTTTCTCCACGTTGAGGACCTTTCCGCGAAGCGGCAGGATGGCCTGGAATCGCCGGTTGCGACCCTGCTTGGCCGATCCGCCCGCAGAGTCCCCCTCCACGATAAAAATTTCTGACTTGGCGGGGTCTTTTTCAGAGCAGTCGGCGAGTTTCCCGGGGAGGGAAGCACTGTCCAAGGCACCTTTCCGGCGCGTGAGATCCCGTGCCTTGCGTGCGGCTTCGCGTGCGGTTGCGGCCAGGACGGCTTTTTCGATCATGCGACGGCCGATGGCCGGGTTTTCTTCCAGGAAGTTGCCCAGATTTTCGTTGATGACCTGTTGAACGATCCCGTCCACCTCACCGTTGCCCAGCTTGGTCTTGGTTTGACCCTCGAATTGGGGCTCCGGCACCTTCACGCTGATGACAGCGGTCAGGCCTTCCCGGATGTCGTCACCGCTCACGGACATGGTTTTATCATCCTTGATTATTTTATTGGCCTTTGCGTAGGCGTTGATCGTGCGGGTCAGTGCCGTGCGGAATCCGCTCAGGTGGGTGCCGCCCTCGATGGTGTTGATATTGTTTGCGAAGGAGAACAGGGTTTCGTTGTAGCTGTCACTGTGCTGGAAGGCAACCTCGACCATTACGCCGTCTTTTTCTTTTTCGAAATAGATTACCTCGTCATACATCGGGGTTTTCTTCAGATTGATGTGCTCTACGAATTCTCTGATGCCCCCATCGTACTTGAAGAGATCACTCCGTTCCGGGTGCCCCTGTTTCAGGGTAATCTCGATGCCGCGGTTCAGGAAAGCCAGTTCGCGCAGGCGGTTGGCCAGGGTATCGTAGCTGTATTCCGAGGTGGTGAAGATCTCCGGGTCGGGCATGAAGGTGATCTTGGTGCCCGTGTCCTTACATTTTCCGATCTTTTCCAGGGGGCCGACGGTATCGCCGCGTTCAAAACGCATATGCCAGATATGGCCGTCGCGTCGCACCTCGGCTTCGAGCCAGAGGCTGAGTGCGTTCACGCAGGATACGCCCACTCCATGCAAGCCGCCGGAAACCTTGTAACTGGATTTGTCGAATTTTCCTCCCGAGTGCAGGATGGTCAAAACGACTTCCAGCGAGGGTTTTTTCTCCGTGGGATGCATGCCTACCGGTATCCCCCGCCCGTCGTCATACACAGTGATGGAGCCATCGACGTTCATGCTGACCTTGACATGGCTGCAGTGTCCAGCAAGGGCCTCATCGATACTGTTGTCCACCACCTCGTATACGCAGTGGTGGAGGCCTCGAGTACCCGTGTCGCCGATGAACATCGCCGGGCGTTTTCGGACGGCTTCAAGGCCCTCCAAAACCTGGATATTTTCGCTGGTATATTCGCCTGATTCGGGGGCCGGAATTTTCTTATCCGGGTCTTCTTTTGCCGTCATAGACCTGTCCTGTAAAAATTAAATTAACGCTTGAAATTCCACTGATTGAAAGAAATTGCAAACCCTTATATTCCATAGGGTTACGAATGAAAAACCCCCTCTGATAATATCCGCTCATCTTAGCATGTTCCGCGTGAAATCAACAAGCTTAATAAGGGGTGTTTTAGCCCTTTTTTAAGGTCCATTTCATGTGTTTTTCAAGCCCGGTAATTTCGGTTGTAAAACCCTGGGAAGCAGGGGTATGGTGGGGGTATGAAAGGGCACCTGATCGCACTGTTCCTACTGGTCTCGGCCGGGTTTTTCTTCACGGCCTGCACCACGCCGACCAGTCGGATTAAACAGTATCCGGACATGTTCAAGGCCTTCTCGCCGGAGGTGCAAGCCAAGGTGCAGCAGGGTGAAGTCGAGCTCGGTTTTACCCGGGACATGGCTTTCATCGCGCTGGACAAGCCCGATCGTAAATATGCGCGTCAAACCGAAGGGGGCTCCGTCGAGGTATGGTCCTACGTGAACGAGGAGATCCGCTACGAACAGCAACACGTCCGTGCCACGGTCTACGTCAACGACAGTAATGGACAGCGCATGCACCCGACAAGTCAGGATGTCTGGGTCAATGCGAAGAGTCGTCGGGAATACGAGGTTCTCCGCCTTGAGTTCGGCACCGATGGGGTGATCGTCGCGATTGAACGTCTCGAGCGCTAGGGTCCCGTTATTTCAAATATGAACTTTTGAATACACAGGCTCTATTGCGCGATTCGGCCACGCCCGGCTTCGCTCTCATCAGAAGGCGATGACCTCGTCGATGTCATCCGTATCGCAGAAGAACATGGTGAGACGATCCATGCCCAGGGCAATGCCGCCGGCTTCGGGCATATGCGCGAGGTCCGCGAGAAATTCTTCATCCAGGTCGTATACTGCTTCACCCATAAGCGCGCGTTCCCGGCCCCAGGATGCGAAGCGCCGACGTTGCTCGTCGGTATCGGTCAACTCGGAATAGGCATTCGCTATTTCCAGGCCATCGAGATAGAGTTCCCAGCGTTCGGCCACGCGGGGGTCTGCTGTATTCAAGCGGGCGAGGGCTCCCCGTTCAGCGGGATAGTGCTGCAAAACCACGGGATGTTCGCGCGAAAGCGCAGGTTCGACTTTGTCCACCAGGTCCTGGTCAAATCGATCCGGGTTGAAATCCACTAGCGGATTCCAGCCCGCATGGCGTTCAAAGGCCTCGGCCACCTCCAGTATTTCCCATGCACTCAGGTCTTTCTCCCGCAAGTGGAGTTCTCTGGCCGCAAAGTGCAGGAGTGCTTTGGTTTCTTCCAAAATACCCGCAGCATCGGTGCCCGTGCGGTACCATTCCAGGAGGGTGAACTCAGGTCGATGGTGCGTACCCGCCTCGCCCGCGCGAAAGCAGGGCCCGATCTGAAAGATTTTTTCATGGCCCGCTGCCAACAGGCGTTTCATATGCAGCTCGGGCGAGGTCCGCAAGAAGCCTTCGCCGGAAGGCTCCGCATTGATGTACGGCTCCATTGCGGGTGTCTGCACCCGCACCGGCGTATCGATCTCCAGGTAACCTGCCCGGTGGAAAAAGCGACGAACGGCCCATGTCAGGCGGCTGCGGAGCTCCAACATGCCCTTGCGGCGGTCTGTGTTAGACACGAGTCCCTAGCTCCTTTGCTTCCAAAACCACTGACTGACTGAACGAAATGGATTGCTGCAGCTTCCTGGTGGATCCACCGCTCTGTCGGCAGATTGGGTACTCAGGATGATGCGGATCGATAAAATGCCGACCGACGGGGTTCCCGGTTGACCTGCTACCCTGCACTTTAAGTATCCCCGGTTAACGTCTATCCCTTGCTCACGCGGTCAGCGTATTCTCCGGTACGCGTGTCAACGCGCACGGTGTCGCCGATATTGATAAACAGGGGCACGCGTAGCTCATAGCCATTTTCAATCTTGGCTGGCTTGGTCACGTTGGTCGCGGTATCGCCTTTGGCACCGGGCTCCGTTTCCTCTATGGTTTTTTCAACGAAGTTGGGCAGGGTGATTTCCAGGGGCGTGTCGTTATGGAAGAGCACCTTGCAGTTCATGTCCTCTTCAAGGAAATATTTCATGTCGCCCACCACCTCCGCATCCACGATCACCTGGTCGTAGGTGTTGGGGTCAATGAACACATAGTTTATTCCGTCTGGGTAGGAGTAGCTCATGTCTTTGTCACGGAGATCCGGTTTGCCGATCTTTTCGACGGAACGATAGGTCTTTTCGAATTGTGCACCGGTTTTCACGTTTTTCAGCTTGCACTTGTAAAGCGCCTGGCCTTTTCCCGGCTTGGAGAACTGGAAATCCACCACGAGGTGGGGCTCACCGTCGATTTCGATCTTCAAGCCCTTACGTAAATCTGATGCACTGTACATGATGCGTTTTCCTGGATGTTGGGATCAGGTGCACGAACTATGGGAATTCCGGCTCTCTGTCAATCACCCCCAAATCCAAATCCTGATCTGAATCAACCCTTTGTTCCAAGGTGGGGCGCATGAGCAGGGGAGTGCCGAGCCCGGGCGAGATGGGCACTCGTTCCGGCACGATCCACATCCGCCTTGCGTACGAGCAAGCGATAGGGCGGCGGATAGGTCTTTCCCAGACCTTGAGCCGAGTCCTTCAACAAGGCCCGGAAAAACCGTGAGGATAGCCCGGCACAAGGGGGTTCCATGCCGGGTGGTACCCAGCTGGGCCCAGGGGAGAGGGTGCTGGCGTCCGCACCCGGGCCCGGGGTTTTACCCACCGGGCTGCCGGGTGCCGGCCAGCTTAGAGCTGGGCGACGCCGAGGCGATAGCAGGCCCGGTCAGGCCCGCCGGTGACCGGGATGGCGATGGGGTTACCGTTGCCGACCAGGCCGGAGTGTAACGGGCTCCAGGTATCGTTTATCAGGTTGACCCGGACCTCGATGGTGTAGGTCCGCCCGGGCACCGAGGAGAACACCAGGTGGGATTCCTGGCCATACTCGCTGCGCTGGATGTCGATCCGGAGGATCGACGTGGCGTCCGCCGGGTTGGTCCCGGCGATGTTCTCGTTGAAGTCGGGCTGGGTATCGTTGTCGCTGTCCAGGTCCACCAGGTCGTAGAACCC
>JAYGFS010000540.1:0-4162 GCA_046581765.1 Verrucomicrobiota bacterium | reverse complement strand
GCCGGCAAGAAACTACCTCCCAACCAAACCGACGACCAAATCATCGTCAACGTCGTGGCCAACTTGGAAACCGCCTGCGAATACGCCGGCAAACAAGGCATTATGTTGGGGCTGGAAAATCACGACTTCGTAAAGAACGTCGACTACCTGCTGCGCATCCTCAAGGCGGTGAAGTCCGACTGGCTCGGCGTCATCTGGGATTCCGCCAACCTCTCGCCCACCCCGGACCCCTACAAGGAACTGGCCCGCATCGCCCCCTATGCCGTGACGGCCCAGATCAAGGTGATGACCAAGGTGAACGGGGAACACGTTCCGGCGGATTACGCCAAGCTGGTCGACATACTGCGCAAAGCCACGTTTCGAGGATACCTGATCTTCGAGTACGAGGAACCGGAAGACCCCTACCTCGCCATCCCTCCCCACCTGGAGAAACTACGGAAACTGATTAGCTAGTTTCCACCTCGGAAAGAACATGGGAATCCCAGGGACAACCAGCATGAGAAAGCACCTGTTGACCTTGCTTGGGTTGACCCCGCTGCTTGTCCTGGCAATTGAAGTACCGGTCAACGAAATGGCCGCAGCCAGGATCAAGGCCTTGAAGTCCAATGAGGCTGTCCTGCCGGGCGAGGCGAAGGTGGTGGGTGATTTCAACGCGGTGGCGAAGCGGTGGAACCTACACAAGACGGGGCCCCGGGGACGGGATTTCACCATCAAGATGGTCTGGGCCCCCGAGCGGCGGCGCGTCCTGTTCTGCGGAGCCAACCATGGCGTGCCACACCGCCTCAACGACGTCTGGGAATTTGATCTCTCTGCGCTCACCTGGATCCTGCTCTATGCCCCGGACAATCCGCGGGATTACACGGGCCTTGGGAAGGATTTCAGCGATGTGGAGTTCAGGGATGGCATCTTCATCACGAAGCGCGGCGGACCCGCGATAATCGCCCATACCTGGTGGGGCCTGGCCTATGACCCCAAGCAACGAATGATGCTCTTCATGAACACCTGGGTCACCAACAAGAAAAAGATGGTCGAGCTCTTCAACGGCGATCCCGCCAAGCTTTATGCCGGTCCCCCGCTGTGGGGGTTTTCCCCTGAATCTGGCCGGTGGCGGATGCTCAAGACGCCGTCCCCGGCGCCCCGACCCATTTTCGGGGGGTGGCTGGAGTACGTTCCCGAACTGAAAGGAACCCTCTGGCACGCCAACAATTGGCAGATGCGGGCTTCCTGGCTCTATGACGCCAAGACCGGCTCATGGAGGAACCTGCATGCCAATGGCTCGACCGCGAAGTTCGAAAAACAGGCGGCCACCCCGGAACAGGTCGGGTATTACGACCCCAAGCGCCGGATCCTCGTCGCCCAGCGCCACAAGGATACCTTTCATTATACCCCTGCAGCCAACAAATGGGAAAAGGTCCTGTCCATGGACAAGGAGTCAAAAGAGGTCCCTTACGGTCACGATGCCTACTCCCCCATGTACCATGATCCGGTCAGCGGACACGGACTCTTGGTGGAATTCAAGACCAACACCCTGTGGGCCTACAACCCCGACCGATACAAATGGACCAAGCTGGATCCCGAAGGCGATCCCATGCCGACGGGCAGGAAGCGCCTCGCCTACGTTGATCCCATCCACAACGTGTTCGTCATCATCGAAGGCACTACCGTCTGGGCCTACCGCTATCAATCAGAATGATGCAGCGGGCCAAAACTTCTTGATTATTTTTCCCATCGAGCGGACGCCCTCCTGGTCTGGTTATCGATGCCGGATACGCATAACGGCCAGGTGGCACAATCCCAACAGGAGCAGCCCACCCGGCGACCTACCGCTCCCACGAATCGCACCAAGCAGTGATGGGTAGCCGTGATCCGTTAGCTAGAGTTCCGCTTTCAACGCGGTGAGCAAACGTTCCACGTATTCCGGGCGGGCCGTGTGCCCCATGAGCCCGACGCGCCAGACCTTGCCCGCCAGCGGGCCCAGCCCGGCACCGATTTCAATCCGGTGCCGGTTCAGGAGGGCTGAGCGAAGGGCCGCCTCGTCCACGCCCTCCGGGATCTCCACCGCATTCAGCATCGGCAAGCGGGATGCCTCTTCCACCAGGAAGGTGAGGCCGAGTTCCTGGAGGCCCGCGGCGAGTTGGGCATGGGCGGCCCGGTGGCGGGCATAGACCGCGTCCTTGCCTTCATCCAGCACCAGGGCCAGGGCCTCGCACAGGCCGTAGAGCATGTTGATCGGTGCGGTGTGGTGGTACGCACGCTTCTCCCCGGACCAGTAGTTCACGATCTGCGTGAGATCCAGGTACCAGTTCGGCACCCGGCCTTCCCGGGCCTGCAGCTTGTTTACCGCCCGCTCGGAAAAGGTGACCGGGCTGAGACCCGGGGGACAGGATAGGCATTTCTGCGTAGCGCTGTACAGGGCATCAATGTCCCAGGCGTCCACGGGGACCGGCATGCCACCCAGGCTGGTGACCGCGTCCACCAGGAACAATGCACCGTTTTCACGAACCAGCGGCGCGATGGCTGCCACCGGGTTCCCTACCCCGGTCGACGTCTCGGCGTGCACCATGCCGACCAGGGCGTAGGGGTTTTCCTGCAGCCGGGCGGCCACGTCTTCCACCACCACCGGGGTGCCCCACGCAAAGTCGAGTACGTCGACCTCGGCCCCGAGGCGGGTGGCCACGTCCTGCATCCGCTTGCCGAAAACGCCATTGGCCAGGATCAAGACCCGGTCCCCGGGCTCGACCAGGTTGGCGAAACAGGTTTCCATGCCCGCGGAACCGGTACCACTCATGGGAAGGGTCAGGGTGTTGTTTGTCCCCATCAGCTCCTTCAACTGCTCCTGCAGGGTGTCCATGATCGAGATAAAGGCCGGGTCGAGATGACCAATCGTGGGTTGAGCCAGGGCCTGGTAAATCGAGGGTGGAACGGTTGAGGGACCGGGTCCCATGAGCAGGACCTCGTGCAGGGCTTCAAGTTGAGCATGCATCAGCGGGCTTCCTTCCTATGCGGTGATGGATTCAATAAAATTACGGGGCGACCGGCTTCCCGGCCAGCTGCACCGCCAACCGGGTCGCCGCGTACAGGCTTCCCGGCTTGGCCAGGCCTTGCCAGGCGATGTCCAGGGCAGTGCCGTGATCGACCGAGGTCCGCGGAAAGGGCAGGCCGAGCGTGGTGTTGACCGCCCGGTCAAAGGCCAGGGCCTTCATGATGATGTGCCCCTGGTCATGATACATGCAGATGTAGGCGTCGGTTTCCGCCCGGCGATGCTCGAGAAAGGCGGTGTCCGGCGGCAGCGGCCCGATAAGGTCTGCGCCGGCTTCCCGGGCAGCCTCCACCGCGGGAAGGATAATGCGTTCCTCTTCCTCCTGCCCGAACAGGCCGTGCTCGCCGGCGTGGGGATTCAGTCCGTTCACCACCATGCGCGGCTCGCGGCCCCGGATCCGCTTCATCGCCTCCCGGGTCAGGTCGATCACGTCTAAAATGCGCTCCACGCTCAACAGGTCCGGCACCTCGTGGTACCCGACATGCACGGTCACGAAGCTGCAGGTCATAATGTCCGCCGTCAGCATCATGCATGCGCGTTCCACCTTCGTCCGCCGGGAAAAAATCTCGGTATGGCCCGGCTCGCTCACCCCGGCGGCCCTGATCGCCTCCTTGTTGATCGGCGCCGTGACCACGCCCTGCACCCCACCGGCCAGCGCCTCGTCAATCGCCTGCGTGATGTAGCGGTAACTCGCCGCACCGGTGGCCGGGCTGACGGTGCCCGGTTGGAAATCCGCCGGGGCGATCGCCTGCAGGTCGAGCACGCGGCTCGCATCCGGTGCCGCTTTCCCGGTTGCCTTTGCACAGGCCTCAAGCACGTGGAGGTCTCCATAGATCCGGGGCGTGCACGCTTCCGCGATGGAGGCGTCCGCCAGGAGGTCCAGGCACAACTCGGGGCCAACCCCGGCAGGGTCTCCCATGGTCACGGCAATGATCGGCTTTTCCTGCATCCGGAGCCTAGTTCGACCGGCCGGGCAGCCAGGCCCGGTCGCGGGGACATGTGTGGTTTTCGGGATCGTGCATACCCTGCTGTACCGCCGGGCACCCCGCTTTCCCACTGCAAAAATGCCTTTTTTCTGCAGGGCTCAGGGCTGCAGGATGCTTCGCAGGTTCTGTTGAATGC
>JAYGFS010000434.1:0-2325 GCA_046581765.1 Verrucomicrobiota bacterium | reverse complement strand
ATCCCCGAACCTATCCGGATTCGTCCTCGCGAACGCCGGAACACCTGTACGCCTGGTCCTGCGTGGGACGATTTTCTCCCCGCGGCCGGCGTAGGGGTTGCTAATCCCAGTACCCAAACCCGGGTCAACAGGCCACCCAGCGTCGACGTGTCCCTCGGGCATTCGATTCGGCCTGTTGACCCGGTTCCTGTTTCAGCGGGTGGGCCTCCTGATCAAGCTGCTTTTGGACTCTTTTGCCCGGGTGACGGAAGAACGGGCGAGGGGGAGACCTGCTATCCCGGTCGGGAAAACTGCGTGACAAATCCTTGCAGGCTCATAGGCTGATCCCTATGAGAAAACCCTTCACGTTCCTTTGCACATGTATCCTCTTCCTTGGCAGCTCGGCCCACTCGGACCTGTTCTATTCCATCGCGAGCGTGAGCTCGGATACATCCGGCACGGATTTCTACCCGGCAGCCAGGCTGATCGAGGGGGCGGGCGTGGGTTTTGACGCCGCAGTGCCCCACAATCGGACCGGCACCCTGACCTGGGTAACCAATGTCCCGAATGGGGGACTTGGAGACTTCTTCGGGCCCACCCCCACCCCGGCTCCCCGGCTCGTTTTCGACCTGGGCAGCACGGTTCCGCTCCAGGAGATCAGCGTATGGGGCTATGACAACACCAATGGTAACGGGGCGAATCAATTCAGCCTGCGCTTTGCCAGCGCGGCGGATGGCTTGGCCGGTTTCGGCACCTCGATCACCTTCAACCCGACCTACAACCCGATCCAGAATGTAACGCCCCGCCAGAGCTTTGTCTTCGGCCAGTTTGTAAATGCCCGCTATGTCGAGTTGACCCCCGAGGACAATTTCTTCGGCATTGCGCCGGGTGGCGACCGGGTCGGCCTGGGTGAGGTCGCATTCATGATTCCCGAGCCCGCTACCGGCCCCCTGTGCCTGTTCGGCATGGCCCTGGTCGCCGGCTTGCGGAGCTGCTCCAGGCGGGCCTGGGCCCGGATAAAGGGCGGCCGTCCAGCGCCCCTTTCCCGGGCTACTTGAGTGCGGCCAGCTTTTTCCGCACCATGGCCGACTGCTCGGCATCCAGGATTTCCCAGCAGGCCAAACCGTTGCCGACCAACTCCCACTCATCAAATTCCCAGACCACCTTCTTGTCCCGGGTGATCTCAAAAATCTGGGGATTCTTGTCCCCGGCATGGCAGTTCCCGATCACGAAGTTCCCATTGGGCATTTCCTGGAGGCAGGTCATCCAGCCCAGGCTGATGTCCGTGCCCGGGACGGTCTGCTTGATCTCCCAGACAATTTCCTTTGCCGGGTTCACCTCGACAATGCTCTTGCCGCTGCCCGAGGCGATAAGGGTATTCCCATTCTTCAGGCGAATCGCCCCGTAGACCCGCGTATTGATCGCGTACTCCCAGATGACTTTCCCCGTCGCATCATACTCCGTCACCACGCCGGGATTCTCGGCACAGGCCAGGTAGCTTCCCTGGGGCGTCATGCGGACGAGGCGGGTACTTTTCCGGCCGCCTTCGCCCAGCGGTTGACTGTGCTGGAGTTTGCCCTCCCTGTCCACGTGGATAATACGCCCCACCTTGCTCTCGGTAATCATGGTTTGTCCGTTCGGGAGGCGGGCAAAGGCATGAACGTCCACCCGCTTGCCCTCGTTTCCATTCATCGTCCGGGACTCGTATTCCCAGACCACCTGCTTGCCGAGCGTGATTTCCTGCGTCTTGGTCCACGTGTCATGGAACAGGATATTCCCGTTCTCGAGCAGGTGCACATCGTGATGACCCGTGTGCCCACGGGCGGGTCCAGCGGTATCGTGCTTCCAGAGCACCTCGCCCTTGGTATCGCAGATCGCGAGTACGTTCTTGCCATAGGACGCCCCCACGAGGACGAGACGATCTTCTGCAGGATAGGCCCAGGTGGCCAGCAGGCCCGACACGCCAAGGAGGAGTAGGATATTTTTCATGCGTACGAGCCTACAAGCCTGCAAAGGTTTGTCACGCAGTTTCCACGACCGAGATGGCGACTCCCCCCACCAGGCCACGCCAAAGCATCATCGCGAGGCATCCCCGGATCCCCTCTTGATGGTGCGTTGCTTTCATGCCTTGCGACCCGGGTTAACCCTTGACCGACACCCCCACAGGGTTTTCCCGGGATCGGCTGAATAAAGTAAAAACACGCCTTGAATAAGCCGCCTTGCGGTTACATACCCAGTGAATGAGGTGCCTACTCCTGCAACCCATCCACCTTGCCGGAAGACCCGGCTATACGCATGCCGGAGGCTGCCAGGTAACGAAAAAGGAGTTCACGGGAAACGAGCGTG
>JAYGFS010000313.1:0-26747 GCA_046581765.1 Verrucomicrobiota bacterium | reverse complement strand
TGAAACTCTTCCTCCTTGAGCCTAGTATTTGGGCATCAAGCGTGGTTAACCGCAAATGGAGGGCCGGGTGAGTGATTCAGGTAAAAGCAAATTCCTATCCGTTAGTGGGGGCGTGAGATCCATTCAGGGCAAACAGGCTGCGCTACAACTCGCCCTATGCTGGGTTTGGGTCCTCACTCCATTGGAATGGATGAATTCGGTTCCCGGGTGGCTCGTCTCTTGCCGGCAACTTTGAACCAGACCGTTGATCTCATGCACCCAATCCAGCCCCCTCCCGTGGATTCGCGAAAGGATCCTGACCATATGCTTTTCCCGGCTTTGATCGCTATCCTATTCTTTGCGACTTCCTTTTCCTCTTTTTCAGAAGACTGGCCGACCCACCTTCATGATTACTCCCGCGGTGGACGAACCTCGGAATCCATCCCGTCGTCACTGGTGAATATATGGACCTTTGTTTCCCCAAGTGCGCCCGATGCTGCTTGGCAAGCGCCGATCCCGGGTGTTGTTGAAGGCCATGAAGAAGTCCATCGCGTGGATTATGACAATGCCTTCCAGGTTACGGTGGGTGGGAACCATGTTTACTTCGGTTCGTCAGCGGATGACCAAGTCTACTGTCTCAATCTAAAAACAGGGAAGATCCGTTGGACCTTCTTCACCGGGGGTCCTGTTCGCCTGGCACCGACGATTGCAGATGGGCGTTTGTATTTCGGTTCGGATGATGGACGGCTCTATTGTCTGGATGCCCTTTCGGGCAAAGCGATCTGGAGCGCGTATCTCGGGCCAGATGGGCGGCGTCAGCTCGGCAATGGACGCATGATTTCACGCTGGCCATTGCGCACCGATGTGATTGTGGAAGATGGCATTGCCTACTGCGGTGCAGGCGTGTTTCCCCATGAGGGCGTAATGATGGCTGCGTTCAATGCGGAAACAGGAGCCAAGATATGGATAAATGATGGGCTCGGTGCAGAGAACTCGAATCGTAACCGCTTTTCCCCGCAGGGGTATTTGTTGGCCTCGGACGAGCTGTTGTATTCGCCTTCGGGTCGTGATTTGCCGGCGGCGTTTTATCGCAAGGATGGGCGCATGAAGTTCCAGGCCAACAGTAGTTGGCGGGCGTCGGGAATTATTGGAGGCACCTATGGCGTCTTGGTGGATGGCCAGCTTCTTTGTGGGGCCAATCAGAATGTCGCCTTTGATGCTGAAACCGGCCGCACGGGCTTTGGTTGGTTTACCGGACGTCGCACGGTGATTGATGGTGAGATTTCCTACATGGTCGGTGACGAAACCATTGAAGCGATTTATCGGAACAAGTATGCCGAAGCCACGCGCAAGCTTCTGGAGATGAAGCAGCGTCATGATGGGCGGGAAAAAGATGATCCACAGTATCTCTATGCGGTCAGGCGTGCAGAATTGCGGGAAGAGGAAAAGAAGAAGGTGCGAAATGAGGTCAGGATCGAGGCATTGAAGAAGGAGGTTCCCGAGTTGAAGGCCTTGCTCGCCAGATTGACCAAGGAGGAAGCCACCTTCGAAAAGGAATCCAAAGGCAAGGCCACTATCTGGAAGACCTCGATCGAAGCGAATGCTTCATTGGTTGGAACACCTGACATGTTGTTCGCAGGTGGTGGTGGGTTTGTCGTGGGACTGGATGCGAAGACAGGAAAGGAAGTTTGGCGCGGTAAGGTGGATGGGAAGGCAGCGGGTTTGGCCGTCGCCAATGGCTCGTTGTTGGTGAGCTCTGATACCGGCCGGATTTATTGTTTTCAGGCGGGTGATGTAAAAGCTCCCGCCGTTGTGCGTGCAGATGATCCAGGAGCCCTTCATTTCCCGAGCGGTGACATGTCCGAACTGATTCAGAACGAAGTGGCTGCCATGCTGGAACAGGCAAACCCCGGCCGTGGATTCTGCCTGGTATTGGGGCTGAGAACGGGTGAAATGGCCTATGAATTGGCGAAGCAAAGTGAATTAAAGATTATCGCCATCGAATCGGATGCATCCATTGTCGCAAAGGTTCGGAAAATATTGGCGAAGACAGGGCTTTATGGTTCGCGCATCAGTGTGGCTCATGGTGATCCCAACCAGCTTCCTTTCTCAAACTATTTTGCCAACTTGGTGGTGTCCGAATCAGCGTTCTTCGATGGACGGATTCCAGGGAACCCGAAAGACGTGGCGCGGACGGTGCGGCCTTTGGGAGGCACGGTGATGCTCGGGCTATTTGATAAAAAATCGAAGGGGAAAAAGAAGTTTGAACCCAAAGTGGCTACGTTCTTGAACTCGTTGGAGCTCGGTCCTGTTGAAGGAGGGAGAGTGACGCGCGGAGGGCTTGCAGGAGCCGGAGCATGGACGCATCAATACGCCAATTCAGGGAACACCTCCTCAAGCCAGGAATCGCGATTGAAAGCACCACTCGGAGTCTTGTGGTTTGGGGATCCGGGGCCCACCGACATGATCAATCGTCATACCCAGGGCTCACCTCCTGTCGCGTTGGATGGACGCATGTTCATTGTTGGGCGGAGTGTCGTTCTTGCCTATGACGCTTACAATGGAACCAAGCTTTGGGAGCAGTCCTATACCGGCGGACCGCGCTTGAGAACGCGGACCTTTCCGGGGGCGATTGTGGCTTCGGAGAAAGGCGTGTTTCTGGCCACCCAGACGGAATGTCAGCAATTCGATCCAGCGACGGGTAAGATCCTGCATGTTTACCAGCTTCCGGAAGCGCTTAAGAACCGCAGGAGCAAGTGGGGATATTTGGGGCTGAACGGGAATGTGTTGGTCGGGAGTATTTCAGACCTTTTGAGCGCCAATTATTCAAAGGCTCTTTTTGCTTACGACGTGGTCAGCAAGAAACTGTTGTGGACCTATGCGGGCAATAACATTGCGCAGCTCTGCATTGCCCTAGGTGATGACAAGGCGTTTTTGATCAACTCCAAGATGACCCGTTGGCAAAGGGAGGCGGAACTCCAGAAGGATAAGACTGAGCTGGCGCGTCTCAAGGGTGAGGAAAAGCGGATTGCGGAGGCTCGGATCAAGGCGGCAGATCTCCAACTGGCGGTAGCTTTGGACTTGCAGACAGGGAAGGAACTTTGGACCGATGCGCTCGACCTTACTGAGTGCACGGGGATTCATCGCAGTCATGGTGAATTGATGATGATGTATAAGAATGGGAAACTGGTTTTCGCCGGTGCCAGTGGCAATGGCCATTTTTGGGATCAATTTATCTCCGGGGAATTCAAGCAGCGCAAGGTGTCGGTGGTGGACGCGGGGACGGGTCAGGAACTCTGGTCTAGGGAGGCAGACTATCGCATCCGTCCGATCATGGCGGGTGATACCATCATCGCTGAACCATGGGCGTATGACCTTTACACCGGGAAGCCCAAGATGAGGAAACACCCCACCACAGGCGAAGAGACTCCATGGCGGTTCATTCGTTCCGGACATCATTGCGGGCATGTGGCAGCCACGGAAAATATCATGTTTTTCCGCAGTGCTTCCACGGCCTATTACGATTTGAACAAGGACAATGGTGTGACGCACTTTGCTGGGATGCGCACGGGCTGCACCATCAATATGATTCCCGCCAATGGTCTGGTACATATTCCGGAGGCAAGCGCTGGCTGCCAGTGTCTTTTTGCCATTCAATCCACCGTCACTCTTGAGCCGGTGAACGAGGATCAGGACCGGGGTTGGGGTGTCTTCAATGCTCCAGGGGAGACCCTGCCGATCAAGCACCTGAGCGTTAATCTCGGTGCGCCGGGAGATCGTCGTGATGTGGATGGAAAACTCTGGCTGGCTTATCCCCGGCCGAAAGGAAGTTCCAAGACGCGGGAGTTGGAATTGAAGCTCGGATTCGATGTGGAAGGAACCCAATTGAAGATTGAGCGTCGACTTTCCGCAGTGGGCAAGGTCCGCGGATCGAAACGCCCCTGGCTGCACACCAGTGGTTATCGTGGCAATGTTCGCTTTGGTATTCCTGTCATCGGTAAGAAGGACATGCCGGGTATTTACACGGTGCGGCTCTACTTCGCTGAGACAGAGAAGCTCGCCAAGCTCAACCGGCCTTTCAATATCTTCGTGCAGGAGGAAATGGTTGCTTCAGATTTTAGGATCGATCAAGAGGCGGGTGGCGCCTTTCTGGAGGTCGTGAAGGAATTCAAGGGCATTGAGGTTTTTGATTACCTGGAAATGGAGTTGGCCCTGTCAGACCGGTCTGGAGAGGTTCCTTCAATCAACGCGATCGAAATCATTCGGACGGCGGATCTGGATAAGCCAAAGCCACCCAGTCTCTACACCATGCCTGAATGGCCGACGGGCAAGCCGACGGTCTCATTGAATCCGGTTGCTGATAGTCGGGTGTCGCAGAAGTACCCTGATCGGAATGAGGGTAATAACAAGTCGATTGCCGTGGATGGCGGTGGATCCAACATGGGAGATGTGGACTATGGGATGGTTTTCATCAAGTTCAGTCTCGCTGATTTGCCCGGTAAGCCAATCGCGGTCAAATTGAGGCTGAAATGTGGAGGACCGGGCAGTAGGGATGCCGGGGCGGTCTATACCGTCGAAGGCGAATGGGATGAAAAGAAGATCACTTTTGCCCACCGGCCGTTGGCGAGGAGGAAAATCGGTGTCATCGGAAAGGTAGGGGAGAAGGAATTTGTCGAACTTCCTCTCGCGATTCAACTCGATGGGCTCAGTGAAATTTCGATCCTGTTACGTCCGACCTCAACCGATGGAATTCGATACGATTCCAGAGAAGGCATAACCCCACCCGAGTTGATCATCGCGTATGAGAAGGAGTGAGGGGGCACGGGCTCCATTCATTCCATTTGATTGGCCCGATCCCTCCCTCACTTCACAAACAACGGCTTCAAATCCTTGAAGGCTTCCTCCTTGAGCCTGGTCTTTTCCAACAGACCGATCGCACCTGGCGATGGCGCGGTCTACCACAGTTGCCGGTCGAGGGTGCGGTACTGGATCGCTTCCGCCACGTACTCACCCTCAATGGTCTCACTGGCGGCGAGGTCGGCGATGGTGCGGGAGACCTTGAGGATACGGTCGTAGGCCCGGGCGCTGAAATTCAGCTCGTTGATCGCCATCTTCATCATCTCCTGGGCTTCCGGCTGGAGGAGACCGTACTTCGCCAGTTCACGCGCGCCCATGTTGGCATTGCAATGGACGTGGGGGAGATCGCTGAAACGTTCCTGCTGGGTTTTCCGGGCGCGGATGACGCGCTCGCGAATGACGGAGGAGGGCTCTCCGGGTTCCATGCTCGAGAGCTCGTTGTAGTTCACCGAGGGCACCTCGATATGAATGTCGATCCGGTCGAGCAGGGGGCCGGAGATCCGGTTGCGGTAGCTGGTGATCTGCTTTGGGGAGCAACGGCATTCCCGCTGCAAATCGCCGTGGTACCCACAGGGGCAGGGGTTCATCGCGGCAACCAGCATGAATTGACAGGGGAAAGTCACGGTCGCGGCCGCACGCGAGATCGTAACCTGGCCGTCCTCGAGGGGTTGGCGCATGACCTCGAGCACGTTGCGCGCGAATTCGGGCAGCTCGTCGAGAAAAAGAATTCCGTGGTGTGCCAGGCTCACCTCACCCGGGACAGGGTAGGCACCGCCGCCGAGCAGGCCGGCATCCGACACCGTGTGATGCGGCGAGCGATAGGGGCGCTTCCCGATCAGGGCCTGCTTGGCCGGCAGGATGCCGGCGATGCTGTGGATCTTTGTCGTTTCGAGTGCTTCCTCGAGCGACATGGGTGGAAGGATCGACGCGATGCGTTTCGCGATCATGGTCTTGCCGGTTCCCGGGGGACCGATCTTGAGCAGGTTGTGCCCCCCCGCGACCGCCACCTCGATGGCGCGCTTGGCATACTCCTGGCCCTTGACCTCGGCAAAGTCGACCTCGTACTGGCTGGCCACGTCGAAGAGGCTCTCGAGATCGACCCGCTTGGCGGGGATATCCTCGTTGCCGTTCAGGAACTCGACGACCTGGCGCAGGTTGTTCGCTGGGTAGACTTCGATCCCCTCGACGACCGCGGCCTCCTCCGCGTTGCTTGTCGGCACGATGATCCGTTCGCGCCCCTCCTCGCGGGCGTTCAGGGTTACCGGGAGGATACCCTTCACCTTGCGGACTTCGCCACTGAGCGCGAGCTCGCCGATGACGGTGTAGGGCTCGAGCGCGCCCTGGTTCAGCTGGTTGGTCGCCGCGAGCATGCCCAGGGCGATCGGCAGGTCGAAGGAGGGTCCTTCCTTCCGCACATCGGCGGGCGCGAGGTTGATCGTGGTGCGTCCCGGTGGCGGGGCGAACCCGCTGTTGAGCAGGGCGGTCCACACCCGGTCCTGGCTTTCCTTGACCGCCATGTCCGGCAGGCCCACCATCACGATTTTCGGGTCGCCATGGCCGGCATCGACCTCGATTTCCACCGTGAAGGCATCGATCCCGAAGATGCCGCCTGAAAAGACCTTGGACAGGGTTGAAGACATGGGCGGAGGCTAGGGGAAAGTGAACGCTGTTTCAACTAAAATGATTGACCCGAAAGGACGCGTCGCAGCGGGTGGACCCTTGCCGCTGGGCATGAAAGAGCGGGAAGGCCCCGCTTTGCTTGCCTGGACCCGCTATAGCGTGTGGAAATACCCGGGCTCGCATTTTTCCACCAGGTCCTCGTCCAGCTCCTCGATAAATTGTGAAGGGCTGAAGTACTGGATGCCGCCATCGCGCTTGCGGCGGTATTCCGGGATCAGCAGGTAGAGCTCGTCCTTGGCCCGGGTGGTCACCACGTAGAACAGGCGTCGTTCCTCGGAGGCGGATGGGTCATCGTCGATCGCCCGGCCGGAGGGGAACATCCCCTCGGTCAGCCAGGGGACGAAGACGATCTCGAACTCGAGCCCCTTTGCCTGGTGGATGGTCGAGAGGCGGATCGCGTCCTCCTCGCCGCTGGCCCGGGCCTCCTCGGCCTCCAGGTTGGTCACCAGGGCCAGTTCGCTGAGAAAGTCATCCAGGCTGCTGAAGCGGGTCGCGTAGTCGATCAACTCGTCGATATCCTCCTTGCGCCGCGCGTAGTTTTCAAAGGTCTCCACCGCGAATTGATCGTAGAAGTCCCGGTTGAACAGGTGAATGATCTCGCTGGGATTCCGGCGGAGATCCTCGTCGATGTAGCAGTCGAAAATAAGGTCTATTTTCTGCCACAGGGCCAGCGCCTTTTTCGGCACGGCGTTCATGACCTGGCTGCGGGTGGAGGGGTTGCTCGCGGAAAATCGTTCCCCGATCAGGAGCCAGATCTTATGCACGGTCCTGGGTCCCACGCCGGGCAGCAGGCCCAGCAGGCGGCCGAAGGACAATTGATCGGCGGGGTTGTGAACCAGGCGCAAGAGGCTGCAGAGGTCCTTGATGTGGGCTTGTTCAAAAAAGCGGACGCCGGAGCTGATGACATGGGCCACGCGTTGTCGGGCCAGTTCCAGCTGGATCTCCATGGAGTGAAAATGGGAACGGTACAGGATCGCCATGCTGCGCAGGGGATAGCCCTCGCGCTGCAGCTTGCGGATGGTCTCAATGATGTAATGCGCCTGTTGATGGCCATTCTGCACGTAGACCGTACACGGTTTCCCGGAGGAGTCGCGCACCGCGCGGAGTTCCTTCTGGAACTGCTCGGGATTCCCCGCGATGCATTGATTTGCCACCGCGAGAATCTCCGGCACGCTGCGGTAGTTGGTTTCCAGTTTGTAGACCCTTGCTTCCGGGTACGCCTCGGGAAAATCAATGATGTTCCGGAAGTCCGCCCCCCGCCAGGCGTAGATACTCTGGAAGTCGTCCCCCACCACGAGGATGTTCCGGTGCTGGGCGGCGAGCAGCTCCACGAGCCTGGACTGGATCACGTTGGTGTCCTGGAATTCATCCACCATGATATAGCGGAACTGTTCCTGGTAGCGGGTGCGTACGCCTTCCTGTTCCTCCAGCAGCGCGAGGCAGTTGACGAGCATGTCGTCAAAGTCCATTGCGTTCATGGTACGCTTGCGCTTCTCGTACTCGGCGTGCACGCGGACGATGTCCTGGACCTCGATCGGGTGATGTTCAAATCGATCAAGGGCCACGTCCTCGACCGGGGTCTCGGTGTTGATCGCATAGCTGAAGACGCTGAGCAGGACGTCCGGCTTGGGGAAGTGCTTGTCCTTGAGCCCGAGGTCAGCGACGATTTGCTTGACCAGCCTGCGCTGGTCGTCGGAATCGATGATGCCATAATCCGTCCCGTAGCCCAGGGCTTCAGCATGGCGACGCAGGATACGGTTGGTCAGGTGGTGAAAGGTGCCGCCCCACAAGCCGCTGACCGAGGGCCCGACCAGTGTGCGGGCACGGTCGAGCATTTCCTGCGCGGCCTTGTTCGTGAAGGTCACGAGCAGGATGTTGTCGGGCGGGATCCCCTGTTCCACCAGCCAGGCCACGCGATACACGAGGGTGCGGGTCTTCCCGGTACCCGCCGCGGCGATGATCAGGACCGGGCCGTCCGGCGCCTGGACCGCGGCGAACTGCTCGGCGTTTAACTCGTTTGCGTAATCAATCCGCGTCTCCATCAGGGGGCATAAACCTTTCGGCAGTAGAGCATCCATGCGGCGAGGGACTTCGCATCGGTGAAGGTCCCGTCCGTGATCGCAGCCTCGACTTCCGCGTGGTTCATTTCAAGCGGCTCGAGGCGCTCGTCTGCGTCGGGCACGCCCAGGCCTTCGCCGGTGACCGGCGCGAAATAGAGGTCGATCTTTTCATCGACGTAGCCGGGGGAGGGGTAGATGGCCCCGAGGTGGGTGATTTCGTCCGCGATGTACCCGGTCTCCTCCAGGAGCTCGCGCTTGGCGCAGTCCACGGGGTCTTCGCCCTTTTCCAGGGTTCCGGCCACGATCTCGAGCATCATCTGCTCGACCGCCTTGCGGTACTGGCGGACGAATACATACTGACCATCCGGCTTGCGCGTGACCAGTGCGACCGCACCGTGGTGCCGGATAATGTCCCGTGCGGAACGACTGCCGTCTTCGCGGCCGATTTCCAGTCGCTCGACATCAAAGATCAGTCCGTCGAAAACGATCTCCGAATTTAGTGTTTTTTCGATCATGGCGGCAACATATAGTAGCCCTCGTGATACAATCGAGAACAGAACGAGAGAAACTGGAAGAGGCCTGGCTTTCGCCCTTTGCGGCGCGGAGCTCCCGGTCTCGCGGACGCGTCCATCCCGAGTCCCGGCATTCCCGGCGGGTGGATTTCCAGCGCGACCGCGACCGGATCGTGAACTGTAAATCGTTCCGTCGGCTCGAGTACAAGACCCAGGTTTTCATCAACGGGACAGCCGACCATTACCGCACCCGGCTCACCCATACCATCGAGATGGCCTCGGTGGGGCGAACCCTTTCCCGGGCCGTGCGGGCGAACGAGGATCTCACGGCCTGTATCTGCCTCGCGCACGATATCGGGCACAGCCCCTTTGGCCATTGTGGGGAACGCGCCTTGAATGAGTTGATGGCCGACCACGGGGGCTTTGACCACAACGAGCAGAGCCTTCGCTGGGTGGAGTTGCTCGAGGCTGACTATCCCGGCCATGACGGCTGCAACCTGACCTGGGAGGTGCGCGCGGGATTGCGCAAGCACGAGAGCCGTGATGCCGGGCGCATGCTCGACGGGTACCCGATCGGTCCCTTTCAATATGCAGAAGGTCAA
Organism: Verrucomicrobiota bacterium; assembly: GCA_046581765.1. GTDB lineage: Bacteria > Verrucomicrobiota > Kiritimatiellia > SS1-B-03-39 > UBA6053 > JAPYUI01. Next base: position 17,057 of record JAYGFS010000313.1, on the reverse strand, counting down.
ATCGCCGACATCGCGGATGACATCACCTACCAGGCCCACGACGTCGCGGATGGCCTGGATGCCGGGCTCATCCACGAAGCGGAGATGGAGCAGTTGGAGCTCTGGCGTTTTGCCCGTGACCGGGTGATGAAGGAATACCCCGCTTGCCCCGCCGATCGACTCGCGCCAACCGTCATCCGCTGCCTCTTTACCGTCCAGATCGAAGACGTGCTGGAGCTCTTTCGCGAGCGCGCTGATGCCTGGAAGCCCGGGTCGCCCGAGGAGGTCATGCGTGCACCCGATCGCCTGGTTGATTTCAGCGAAGGGATGCGCAGCATGCTCGAGCCCTTTCGGACCTTCCTGTTCGACCACCTGTATTATCACCCCGATGTGAAATCCGCCAACGATGAGGCGGTCGAGATGATGAAAGGCCTCTTCCTCCATTACCTCGACCACCCCGAGGACCTGGGCTTGAAGGCCCGGGACCGCATCGCGTCAGAAGGCCTCGAGCGCACGGTTTGTGATTACGTCGCGGGATGTACCGATCGCTATGCGATCGAAGAGTTCAAGCGCTTTGGCCTGTAGCCCCGGTCCTTCGCGGGCGAGAAAAGGCAGCCGTCCCGGCCTTCGTTCATTTCGTGTATTTCGTGGTTTAATTTTCCCGGGGTTTAGCCCTAGATTCCCCCTATGATTAAACAAGCCATCGCCAAGCTCGTCGACCGCCAGCCTATCACCCGGGACGAGGCCTATCACTCGCTTAAAGCCATTATGTCCGGGGAGGCAAGCGATGCCCAGATTGCGGCGTTTATCACCGCCTTGCGCATGGTCGGGGAGACAGCCGAAGTCATCGCCGGTGCCGCCGAGGCGATGCGCGAGGCCTGCACTCCCGTTCTAACCAAGCACGCGCGCATCGTCGACACCTGCGGGACGGGCGGCGACGGGACCCATACCTTTAACATTTCTACGACGGCCGCATTTGTCACCGCCGGAGCCGGCGTACCCGTGGCGAAGCACGGAAACCGCAGCGTATCCAGCAAGTGTGGCAGCGCGGATGTGCTCAAGGAACTCGGGGTGGATATCACGGTCGCCCCGGAACTCATGACGCAATGCCTGGACGAAATCGGCATCGCTTTTTTATTCGCGCCATCCCTGCATCCAGCGATGAAACACGCTATCGGTCCGCGGCGCGAGTTGGGTATTCGCACCATTTTTAACATTCTCGGACCGCTTTCCAATCCCGCGAGCAGCAAACGTGGTGTGCTGGGGGTGTACCATTCGGACTTGGTTAAACTGGTGGCCGATGCCGCCGCGGCGACGGGTTCGGAGCACTTGTTCGTGGTTCACGGACGCGATGGCCTGGACGAAATCACCAACACGGCGGAAACGATCATCAGCGAGGTGTGCAAGGACGGCATCAACCATTTCGAAATCAAACCCGAAGATTTCGGGATGGACCGTGCAAAACCGGATGACCTGGTCGGTGGCGAGCCGGGCGAGAATGCCGCGATCACCCGGGCGATCCTTGAAGGGGAAGAGGGTCCCAAGCGTGACATCGTGGTGTTGAATGCCGGAGCTGCGATTTGTTCCGGGGGAGATGTGCAAGGCATGGCCGCAGGCGTCGAGCAGGCGCAGGCGTCGATCGATAGCGGTGCGGCACGGGACAAGCTGGACACCTTGATCGCCCGGACAAATGGCTGAGTTGTCTTAACTGCGGCGCCGGGAGGACCACCGCGATGTATTCAGTTCTGCGGAACGACCATGGGCCACAGGCCCTGCCTCCGGGGAAAGGGCTTCCCCTAATTAATACAAAAATGTATCCATGATAACCTGTTAATACCTTTTCGTATAAAGATCTTGCCATATCTTCAAAACGGTATATCAACATAATCTCGTTAATTTAGAACGTGTCCTACGCGTTTCAAAACCTGAACCAAGAGGAGTGAAATAGTAATGGCTAAGCATAAACTGGAGTACATCTGGCTGGACGGTTACAAGCCGACCCAGTCTCTCCGTAGCAAAACCCTGATCGCGGACGATTTCAGCGGAAAGCTGGAGGATGCGAAGATGTGGAATTTTGATGGATCATCCACCGAGCAGGCGGGTGGCGGCGATTCCGACACGCTGCTTAAACCCGTCGCCGTATACCCGGACCCGGATCGTTTTGGGGGTAACGGGTGGCTGGTAATGAGCGAGGTGCTGAATGATGACGGTACGCCGCACGAGTCCAATGGTCGCGCGAAGATAATCGATGATGATGATGATTTCTGGTTTGGTTTCGAGCAGGAATACACCCTGGTGGACATGGACACGAACCTGCCGCTGGGTTTCCCCGAGAACGGTTTTCCCGCACCGCAAGGTCCCTACTACACGTCCGTAGGTGCGCGGAATACCTTCGGCCGCCATGTCGTGGATGAGCACCTGCACTACTGCCTTGAGGCGGGCCTCAACGTGGAGGGAATCAATGCGGAGGTGATGGCGGGCCAGTGGGAGTTCCAGGTCTTCGCCAAGGGTGCCGGGAGTGCCGGCGACCAGGTATGGATGGCGCGGTACCTCTGTGAGCGCACGGCTGAGAAATACGGTATCGCGGTCGAGTGGCACCCGAAACCGGTCAAGGGCGACTGGAATGGTTCAGGCATGCATGCCAACTTCTCCAATGGTGCCATGCGCGACCAGGGCGGGAAGGAAATGATGACCAACATCTGCGAGACTTTCGCCAAGCATATCGATCGCCATATCAGTGTCTATGGTGCCGACAATGACCAGCGCTTGACGGGCCTGCATGAAACGCAGGCCATCGACAAGTTCAGCTACGGTGAATCCGATCGCGGCGCATCAATCCGCATCCCGGTGACGACGGTCCAGAATGACTGGAAGGGTCGCCTGGAAGACCGGCGGCCTGCGTCAAATGGTGACCCGTACAAGATTGCATCCGCCATAATCAAGACGACCAAAGAAGCGCTCGCCTGAGCCGGCAATGCCGGTCCCTGCCGAGTCGATGGTCGGATTGTGGAAGTCTTGGACCCCTAGTTCGAAGCACCACCGTTGTTGGGAAAAGCCCTCCGGGTATCCGGAAGGCTTCTCTCCCTGTTTCTGCGTATGATGAGTCGCCTTGTAATAGCTTTGGTCCAGTTTAACCCAACCCTGGGGGCCCTGGATGAAAATACGACCCGGATCGTTCTGCGCGCCCGTGAGGCCGCCGAGCAGGGGGCGCAGGTTGCCGTGTTTCCAGAGCTCGCCGTCAGCGGATATCCCCCGGAAGACCTGATCCTCAAGGAGCATTTCGTGGAGGATTGTGTCCGCCAACTGGATCGGCTGGCCGGTGAGCTTCCGCGCAACATTATCTGCATCGTCGGTTGCCCGACGCGCGGCGAAAAGCGCGCACGCAACTCCGCCGTCATGTTTGCAGACGGACGAATGGCCGGCGTGTACCACAAGCAGCAGCTCCCGAATTACGGCGTATTCGATGAAAAACGCGTGTTTGAAGCAGGTGACCGCGAAGTCTGCCTGCAAGTTGGCGGGTATAAACTCACCGTTCACATCTGCGAGGACTCCTGGTTCCCCGAGCAAACCACGGCCGGTGTGCGCGATATTGGCGTCCACGCCGTGATCAATCTTTCCGCTTCCCCGTATGCCCGGGGAAAATTGCTCAAGCGCATCGACATCCTTGGCAAAACCGCCCAGGCGGTGAACGCGCCCTTGCTGTATGTCAATCTCGTCGGCGGACAGGATGAGCTGGTTTTTGATGGGGCCAGCCTCATGCTCGAAGGAAATACCATCGTTTCCCGTGCCGGACAATTTACCGAAGAGATCCTCCTGGTGGCCGTGGATGACAAGGCGGTGCCACCGGTGATTTCACCCGCCGTCGATCCTGAGGTCGAGTATATCTTCATCGATGAACAGGTGCCGGCCCTCGAGGCGGACCTTGCGAATCGCGCCGATGTCCCTGCGCCACTGGATGATTTTCCTGAAGTGTATACCGCCCTGGTGACGGGCCTGCGTGACTACGTGGACAAAAATGGTTTCAAGCAGGTCATTATCGCGATCAGCGGTGGTATCGATTCCGCGCTCGTCGCGGCCATTGCCGTCGATGCCCTTGGCGCGGACCGGGTCCTCGGCGTGACCATGCCTTCGCAGTATTCTTCCGAAGGCACCTTGAGCGATGCCGGTTTGCTTGCCCAAAGCCTGGGTATCGATTTTAAAACCGTTTCAATCCAGGCACTGGTCGACACGTTCCTTGCTGAATTGGAGGTGCTGTGGCCGGGCCGCGAAGCCGACGTGACCGAGGAAAATATCCAGGCACGCATTCGTGGCACCATCATTATGGCCCTGTCGAACAAGCTGGGTCACCTCGTCCTCGCGACAGGGAACAAAAGTGAGTTGGCGACAGGTTACTGCACCCTCTACGGCGACATGTGCGGCGGGTTCTCGGTGATCAAGGACGTTCCGAAAACCCTGGTGTTCGATCTCTGTCGCTGGCGAAATTCAGCGGAGGGCCGCGAAGTCATCCCGCAGACCACGATTGATCGGCCGCCTTCGGCGGAACTTCGGCCGGATCAAAAGGACTCCGACTCCCTGCCGGAATACGCCGTGCTGGATCAGATCCTGGAACGCTACGTGGAGCAGGACCAGGGGCGCGACGAAATCGTTGCCGAGGGATTTGACCCGAAAACCGTCTCCCAGGTGATTCGCCTGGTTGATTTGAATGAGTACAAACGTCGCCAGGCCCCACCCGGGGTAAAAATTACCCCCAAGGCCTTCGGTAAAGACCGCCGGATGCCCATCACCAACCGGTATCGGGAGTTGAGCTGAGGAGGATGTTGTGGCTGCAAAACGAAAGATAAACGTGACCCAACCCGGGAAGGTGGACGGTACGCTGTTGTTCCTTGAGATTGCACGAATCCTTGAGAAGACCCTCGACATGGAGCGGATCGTCAACCCGATTATGGAGTGTATCAGCAAGCATCTCTCGGCACGGCATGCAACCATGACGATTTTCAATCGCGCAACCAACGAGGTACAGATCGAGGCCGCACTGGGGCTTACGCCACAGCAGACCAGTCGCGGACGTTACAAACTCGGCGAAGGCGTCACGGGAAAGGTGGCCCAGTCCGGCGATCCGATGATCATCAAGAAAACGCTCGAATCACCCTTGTACCTGAACCGGACCGAGCGGGCCACGGGCGAAATGTCGTTTATCTGTGTACCGATCAAGGCGGGAAAGAACGTCATTGGCACCTTGAGCGTGGATCGTGATTACGACGATAGCGCCGATTTGGATTCGCTTTCGGATGCCCTGCAGATTGTCGCATCCCTGGTGGCGCAGGCTGCGGAGATTCGCCGTCAAGCGCAGGAGAACAGCCACAAGCTGGAGGAGGAAAACCAGTTGCTTCGCGAGCAGTTGAAAGATCGTTTTCGGCCTTCGAACATCATCGGGACCTCCCATGAAATGCAGGAGGTCTACGACCAGATTGCCCAGGTTTCCTCGAGCGCGACCAGTGTACTGATCCAGGGGGAAACCGGGACGGGCAAGGAACTGGTGGCCGCAGCGATTCATTACAACAGCGATCGTTCAGATAAAACTTTCGTAAAGGCGCACTGCGCCGCCCTGCCGGAGAATATTATCGAGAGCGAGCTTTTCGGGCATGTGAAAGGAGCCTTTACCGGGGCAACCAGTGATCGAAAAGGGCGTTTTGAACTGGCTGACAACGGCACCCTGTTCCTGGATGAGATCGGCGAGATTCCTCCGAGCATCCAGATCAAGTTGCTGCGGGTTATCCAGGAACGCGAATTCGAGCGGGTCGGAGACATAAAAACGATTAAGGTCAATGTCCGCCTGATTGCCGCCACCAACAAGGACCTGCAGGCCATGTCCGCCGAAGGCAAGTTCCGTGAAGACTTGTTCTATCGCTTGAATGTATTCCCGATCTTTGTCCCGCCCCTGCACAAGCGCAAGAGTGATATTCTGCTCCTCGCGGATCACTTTCTGGAAAAGTACTCAAGGGACAGTGGAAAAGATGTGCGGCGGCTAAGTAGCGAGGTGATCGACATGCTCTACTCGTATCATTGGCCTGGCAACGTGCGTGAGTTGGAGAATATGGTTGAGCGTGCGGTGCTTCTCACCGAGGGCGACGTTGTGTACCCGCATCATCTTCCACCGACCTTGCAGACGGCTGAAGCGACCGGTCGGCGCCCCGAGTCATCGCTCAGGGAGTCCGTGGACAGCTTCGAGCGAGACTTGATTGTCGACGCGCTCAAATCGACGAGGGGGAACATGGCCTCTGCAGCCCGAAGCCTTAAAACGACCCAGCGTATCTTCGGTTACAAGGTCCACAAGTACGGTATCGATGCTAAGAAATATGTCGGATAGTCGCAGGTAATCGGAGACCGTGAATCGGCGGGCTCAGGACGCTCCTCAGTTGCCCGGTCCAAGGGTGGGATTTGGGCATGGAAGGCTACCTGTGCAACCGGGTGGCATTACCGAACCTGTTCCAGGTAGCCGTGATGCGATTTTTTTCCATGGGGCTTAAATGTATTGTGCTGCGAGGGGGCTTATAGTTAAATAGTCGCGTCTCCTCCCTGTTTCCCGTGGAAACATCAGCTGCCAGCATCATTGATGCCCATATTCATATATGGGACTACGCCTCCTATCGCCAAACGGAGTGGCTGGCGTCCCGCCCGGATTTGCAGACCAGTTTTCTCCCGCCTGATCTTCAGCCCCTGCTGCATGATTCGGGGGTGCGGGAGGGTGTCATAATCGAGGCGGATAAGTCATCCTATGCCTACAACATCTGGTGGTTGGAGGTCACCGAGTACTGCCCGTATTTAAAGGCGGTCGTGCTCGGTGCAGATCTCCTGCAGGACAACCTGAAACTCTGGCTTGAAGCGTTCACGCAGTGGCCGGGTTGCAAGGGTATCCGTTCCCGCCTCGCCGGTCCGGTGAAAGAGTGGGCTGGCCATCCCACCGTTTCCCGGGCGATGGACATGTTGACCGAACAGGGCCTGGTACTCGAGCTCCAGGTGGATGCCGACCAGCTGGATGGCCTCGGCGTATTGCTGGAGAATAAGCCCGATTGCCGGATGATTCTTGATGCCTGTGCGGCTCCGCCGACGGAGGCCGTGGAGCGGTCGAACTGGGAAGAGCGGCTGCGCTTGCTCGCAGGGCATGAGCTGCTCGCGGTCAAATGTTCGAGCCTCCAGGCAATCAGCGATGGCGATGAAGACCGGGGCCGGGACCTGATGCAATTCCTGGCGGAAACCTTTGGCACCCACCGCTTGATCTGGGGAAGTGGCTGGCCGGTTTTGCCGGATGGGCAGCCTTATCAACAAGCGCTTCAGTTCTGCCGTGCCTGTATCGGTGACCGTTCGGAGCTTGAGCGGGAAGCCATCTTCGGCGGCAACGCCAGGCGTATCTATCGCCTGGCTTGAGCATTTTCCTGTACCCATTCTGACGGCGACCAGCTACGTGCAGCACTATTTAAGTGACAAGCCCATGCGTCTCCGGTAGACACCCGACCTTCGTCATTTTACATCAATCCTTTTTGGCATTTCCATACCATGTCCTTTGAATCCGGCACTGTCAGTCTGCGCATGTTCACCCTCCCCCGGAGGTTTGAGGACGGGGTTATCGAGCGCTTTGCCGATCATTCCCTGCCGCCGCTGGAGTCCCTCGGTGAAGACGTGATTATTGGCTGGGTCACCGGCCGCCACCTTTTCGATCGCACGATCACCGAGGATACCGCCTACCCCTCGGGGTATCTCCGCTTGACCCTGGTCAAGGCCGAGCGCAAGATTCCGTCCTCGCTGTTGAAAGCCGAGCTGAAGCAGGAGGAGCTGTTGCGCCTGGAGATGAAACAAGCGGATTACGTCTCGCGCCAGGAGCGGGCGGAGCTTCGCCAGGAGCTGGTGGAGCGCCTGCTGCCGCAGATGCCGCCGCAGTTAAACGGCATCGATCTCGTGCACGATCCGGAAGACTTGTTTATCTACACGGATGCGATCAGCCAGAAGCAGGCGGATGTGTTCATCATGCATATGCGGCACACAACCGGTATTGCGCCCGAGCCGGTTAGCCCGGAGACGCTGGCGCGTGCGCGCAAACGCGTGGACGTGCGCGACTGGTATCCAAGCAGCTTTTCACCCAGTGTCGAGGACACCTGCGTGAGCGCGGATCCCGGGCACGATTTTGCCACCTGGCTCTGGTACCGTTCCGAGACCGAGGAGCAGTTCATCAAGACCCGGCAGGGCGATATCTCGGTCTTCATTGAAGGGCCATTGACCCTTTACATGGAGGGGGAGGGTGCCCACGAATCGGTGATTCGCAAAGGCAACCCGACCGTGAGCATGGAAGCCCAGGCGAGCCTGATGGCGGGCAAGAAGCTGGCCAAGTGCAAGATCAGCTTCGTCCGTGGCGAAGAGGTCTGGTCCGGAAATTTCGACGCGAGCGAATTCACCATCCGTACGCTGAAACTTCCTGAAGACGAAGAGAAGCTGGATCCCATGAGCCGCTTCCAGGGACGCCTGGTAAAGATCGACGAGTTCCGGGAAATGTTGTTTGAACTGTACGATGCCTTTGTCGAGGTCCGCAGTGACAAAAAGGCCTGGTCCGCCCTCCGGCCTGCCCTGCACGCCTGGGTCAAGAACCGCAGGGCGGTTCCCTAGTTTCCGTCCTGCAGCGCCCTCCCTGGGTGCAGGAAGGGTCACTTCATTGCGGTCGGCATTTGCCCGGATGAAATACCTCGTGTACCTGCCTTAGCCGGATCCCTCATCAACGGATGATGGAAAGTGGATTGTCAATTCCCAGTCCCTTCATCAATTCGCGTACCCGCGGGTGGATAAGCCGGGTTCTCGTGACCTCGGCGTCAACAGCGTGTGCTTTTCGCCAGGATGCACGCGCTTCCTTGATATCTCCCGCCATCGTGTTCATCACGGCGATATTACACAGCAGGTCCACGTCGGAGGGGGCAATCGCCTCCGCGTCCGCCAGGTAATATCGGGCGCGGTCCAGTCGATGTGCACGGTTGAAGGTCAGGCTTGAAGACACGTAGCAGTACTGTCCACTGGTCATGGCAACCTTGAGCCAAAAGGGGTTGCCAAGCCCAAAATGGTTCATGATGTCGTCCGGATCCAGGGCATGCCATCCCGTTTGAAGATTCAACCTGGCTTTCAGTTCACGAGCGAAGCCCTCGGCAATTAAGGCATAGCCCTTGAGGGTCGGATGGCAATTGTCCCGCATCATGTCGAACCCGATAAGCCGGTCCGCGGAAGCGGTCTCGAGGATCTCGACGACATCGACCAGCGGGACATTCCTTTCCCGTGCGATACGCCTGATAGCTTCATTTTGTTTGCGTATCACGCGGCCTGGATTGCCATCGAGGTCGATGGCTTCCCGGTAGTGTTCATGTGCCTTTTTCAACTTCCGCATCCGCCGGTAGCAATCGGCGAGCCGTTGATGGCCGAGCGCGAAGGTGGGCTCCATCGACACGATTTCCCGGTAGGCGGTGCAGGCATCTTCCAGTTGCTGATCCGCGAGGCTGCGGTCGCCCGCGTTCAGCAAGGCCTCGATCCGGGGGCCATGGGCCGGGTCCTTGAGGACGGAACGATTCGGTTCCCAGTCGCATACGTTGACGGCGACGGTGCACAGGAAGAGCGGTATGTCGCGACTTTCGAAATGATCGACGATCTTATCGATAGATTTCTCGTAGTGCCGGAGTACCTCCTCGTGCTGATCCTGGGTCACGCTTGCCCGGTCGAAGAGCTGCCTTGCCCGGAGCGCGAGATTGTGACGCGTATCGAAGGGCTGGAACTCATTGTTGCCGCTGTAGAGTAACACGGCATCCGCATCGTTCCTGACTTTGCCCAGGACCGTGATGACATCATGGATGGATATGCCGTATTGGCCGAGGTTCACGGTGCGCACCGGACGCCCGGCGATCTGGTCATCGTAGGCGTAGGCGGCTAACTTGGCGATGTCCAGTTCCGGATCGTAGGGTTCCCCCTTGGCGGTGGAGCCCCCGAGCAGGTAAATCGTAAAGTAGGGCCTCGCCTCTTCCGGTTCCTTCTTATGGAGCAGGGAGAAGAGGGCGAGACCGACCAGCAGGAGAAGGAAGCCGGTTACAACCAGGCGACCTGGCCGGTTCAAAACACCCATCCCGAGCATTTCGATTCATGTTTTCCTGGTGGAATTACTAAGTTGGATTGCATCGATCTATCGGTATTGATGGGGCGTGGCAAAAGGGCACCCATCTTCCGACAAGCATTTATAGGCGGGCAATCGCCAACACAAGTGGCAATGGCATGAATGCTTTATCCAGAGAATGGCGTATGACCATCCAATAACGAGTACAACGTGTTCAAGGGGAATAGCTTATAGGGTTGATGTATTGGTAAATTGGATTTGAGAGCAGGTCGATGCCTTTACTATATGGCTATATGGGTGTACATGGTGTTTGACAAGTTATCTAATTTTTGGAACTTTTATAAATATCTAAATGGTACTGTATTGGACCCTTTACACCAAGCTAAGTGGGAAATGATCGAAGCCGGGGGAAGAACCGCCCAGTCATTTGGTCTAAATCATTTGCTTGGACAGGTTTACATGCTTTTATATCTCGGTCGGGACTCGGCCAGCCTGGATGATATCGTCCAGGCACTGGGCGTCTCAAAGGCCTCGGTCAGTATCGCCTGCCGTCAGCTCCAAGCCCTCGGTGCCCTTCGTCGGGTCTGGAAAAAAGGCGATCGCAAGGACTACTACGAGGCCGAAACCGATTTCCGCAACCTCCTGAACAACGGGATATTACGCGAATTGGGCAAAAAACTCGATTCGGCCCAGGTCCAGATCGACCGTTGCCGGGAAATCCTGAATGCGGAAGACGGTAGCAGCCCCTCGGAAGAGCGGACCCATTTTGAAGCCCAATTGAGCGAGGCTGAACGTTATAAAAACCGGATCAGCGGCCTGCTGAACAATCCTATCGTACAAAAACTCCTTTAAACCCATACGGTCATGGCGACCGCACCCGACATGTTAGCACAGTGCGTAGATTTCCCCCCGGGAATTGACCGGGGCGAAGCCCGCCCATCGCTGGGACGATCGCTCCGAAGCGGATGAATACTATCACCCTATACAACGCCTCGAACGAGGAGCGCCTGTCATTGCGGGCCTGGCCGATGATGTTTCGCGAGCTGGCCGAGTCGCGGGAGCTGATCAACCGGCTGGTCATGCGGGACATGGCGAGCCAGGTACGCCAGTCTTTCCTGGGGTACCTGTGGATTCTCCTGCCGCCGGTTGCGACGACGGTGGTCTTCTCCCTTTTGCGGCAGGCCGATATCATCAATGTGCCGATGGCCGATGATGCCTTGCCCTATGCCTTGTTCGTCCTGGTCGGCACGACCATCTGGGGTTTGTTTACGCAGACAACAATCATGGCGACCTCGAGTATTGCCATTTCGGGTGACCTGGTTTCCAAGATATATTTTCCCCGCGAGATCCTGATCTTCAGCGCCACGATTCGCTCGGTTATCAACACGGCCATCCGCATCGTGGCCGTGGTTGCGGGCTTCATCATCTTTGTGTACCCGGTCACTTGGCAGGTCCTGTTGATTCCCGTGCTCCTCGTCCCGATCGTCTTCTTTGCCGTCGGGTTGGGCTTTTTCCTCGCCCCGATCAACACGATGATGCACGACATCAGCCGCATGCTGGAATTGTTCTTTCAATTCGGCATGTTCCTCGCGCCGACGGTCTACCCGACACCGGTCCTGGGCGCGGTTGATTCCTCCTGGAAGATGCTGCTGTACCTCGTGCACAACCTGAACCCGGTCAGCCATGTCATCCACGCGATCCAGCATATCCTCGAACACGGGACGGTCTACCTGGACAGCGGATTCTGGGTGGCAACCGGGATCAGTTTCCTCGTCTTTTTCATGGGCTGGCGTTTCTTCCATGCCTGTGAACCACTCCTGGCCGAGCGCCTGTAATCACCTTTTTCCTCCCATCCTCCAGCCATGCCTGATCCGCTAATCGAAGTCCATCACGTGGGCAAGAAGTACGCCAAGTCGCTGAAGCAAGCGATGGTCTACGGCCTCGCCGATATCGCCAAGGCGGCATTCATTCCGCGGCGGTACCGAAGCGTCGATTTCGCCACGCGTCTCGCGTCGATTGAGGAGGATGCCCGGGCCGCGGCACCCGTGGCACTTCGAAAGTCGGAGTTCTGGGCCTTACAAGACGTGAATTTCAACCTCGGGGCCGGCGAATGTGCGGGCATCATCGGCCACAATGGTGCGGGCAAGAGCACCCTGTTTAAGATTCTCAGCGGTATCATTTCCCCCTCCACCGGGTCCATTGCCATCCGGGGACGCTTGACCTCCCTGATCGAGGTCGGCTCCGGGTTCCACCCCATGCTCTCGGGTCGTGAAAACATCTATATCAGCGGGGCGGTACTCGGGATGGGGCGCAAGGAAATCGACAAGAAGTTCGACGAGATCGTGGCCTTCTCCGGGGTCGAGGCCTTCATCGACATGCCGGTCAAGTTCTACAGCTCGGGCATGCACGTGCGACTCGGTTTTTCCGTCCTCGCCCACCTCGAACCGGAGATCATGCTGATCGATGAAATTCTCGCGGTGGGGGACATGGAGTTCCAGAAGAAGTGTATCGACCGCATCAATCGCATGCGGTCGGAAAACATGGCCATTGCCCTGGTCTCGCACAACATGCATCGCATCGAGTCCTTGAGCGACTTCGTCATCTGGCTGGAGCACGGAAAGGTGAAGATGCAGGGCGATACCCAGGAGATCATCGAGCAATACCGCGCATGGGAAATAGAGAAATATCGCCAGGCGCTGGAGCCGGATCGCCCGGGCGGAGGATCCGGTGAGAAGGTCTGTCTGCACAAGGTCGAGCTGCTCAAGACGGACGGCAGTCCCGCGACGCGCTTTGGTTACGGGGAAGATATCCGGGTGCGGGTGAAGTATGAGGCCCGGGAACGTATTCCCGATCCAAAATTCCAATTGTTCTTCTACACGGAGGAGACCCTGGTTTTCGTCGCGAGCATGTTGATAGACGGGGACTGCCCGGAGGCCATCGAGGGGCCGGGCCAGGTAACCTGTACCATACGCAATCCGGACCTGCTTCCCCGGGTCTACGAAGTCGCCGCGTCGATCCGGGAGAGCAGTGGCATTGTCGACCTGGTCGACTGGAATCGCGATGCCCACTTCAGCGTGACCTCAGAAGGCCTGGAGACGATCCCCATGGATGGCCCCTGCCCGGTAGGCCTCCTGATGCAGGCCGGGATCGTGCACCAGGATTATGCATGGGACCTGGATGCGGCGGTGGGGCTTGGAGCGGAAGGAAGCGCAAGGGATGATTAATGCGCCGCAAAAAGTCAGCATACTCGCCGATTCCCTGGCCATGCCCCGTCCCCCGGGGGAGGGCGACCTCCGCCTGGAGGAAACCTATCCCTACCTCCTCGACCAGTTGTGTCGCCAGCGCCTGGGCACGGAGGCCCCGATCTTCATCGAGCGGGGCAAGCGTTTCCGCACCATCGAGCAGGTGGTCGACGAGTGGCCCGAGGGGGTCATCGTCAAGCAGGCCGATATCGCCATCGTCCAGGTCGGGATCGCTGATTGCGCCCCACGGGTTTTTTCCCGTCGCCAGCGCGCCATGGTTTCGGCCCTCCCGAAAACCCTTCGGGAAGCGGTCATTTCCTTCGTTCACACCCATCGCCGCCGCATCCTTTCGCTTCGCCCCGGCTGTGTCTACGTGAAGGAAAAGCGCTTCCACGAGCAGGTGTTCCGGTTGGCCACCCTGGCCCGGCGGGAAAACGCGGCGAAGCTGATCTTCGTCAATATCATCCGGCCCACCGATGCCATGGAGCTGCGTTCGCCCGGCTTCCGGTCCAAGGTCGAGGCGTACAACGCATGGCTGGCCAAGTACGTTGACCAGGAACATGTATTCCTCCAGGATTTGCAGGCGCAGGTCGATGCCGGGGGGTCGGACAAGCTGACCATCGACGGTATCCACCTGAGTCGCGAAGGCCACCGCGGCCTCGCGACCGCGCTCAGCGAGCAGTTGAGCACGCTGTTGAGCCCATCCTCCGCAGAGGCCTACGCATGAAGAACGCCGTCTTTATTCCCGTCCGCCTCGCTTCCGAGCGCTTGCCGCAGAAGGCGCTCAGCATGGTGGGAGGCAAGCCCGTTCTCGAACACCTGGTCGAACGCATGCACCAGGCCGCCTCCATCGACCAGGTGGTGGTGTGTACCACGACCCTGTCGGATGACGATCCGCTTGAAGCGCTTTGTGCGCGCAGTGGGGCCGCTATTTTCCGCGGCAGCAATGAAGATCTGCTCCAGCGCTATTGCGATGCGGCGAAGGCCCTTTCCGTCACCCACATCGTGAACTGCGATGGAGACGATGTCCTGATGGATGCCGAGCAGGTCGACAAGATACATACCTTCCTGCACGAGACCGGTTGCGACTACGTGCGCCTCGAGGGCCTCCCCCTGGGGGCGAATCCCCTGGCGCTCACGCGCGATGCACTGGAGCGGGTTTGTGCAAGGAAGAACCAGCTTGATACCGCGACTGGATGGGGGATCTATTTCGAGCAGTCCGACGATTTCAAGGTGCAGGTGCTCCAGGAAACGGATCCCGCTCTTTGTCATCCCGATATCCGCATGACCCTCGATTATCCCGAAGACCTCGCATTTTTTACCGCGGTTTACGAAGGACTCTACCGGGGGATACCCGTGCGCATGCGCGATATCATTGCCTGGGTGAACAGCCACCCGGAGGTCAAGGCCCTGAACGCGGGGCTGTCGGAAATATACGTTGCCCATTTCAATTCCGGGCAGGAAGGGATCCAGGATGACGTTTAGGGCCGGGGTAGTCGGTTTGGGCGGGCATGGCTTCCGCCATTGCACGGCCTATGGGCGCGCGGAGGGTGTCGCCGTCCACGCGGTCGCCGATTGCTCGGAAAGCGCGCTCCAGCGGGCGGCTGAGGAGTTGCCGGATGCCCGGCGATTCGATACGTGGCGGGACATGCTGGCTGAAACCGAGCTCGACGTGCTGAGCGTGGTGACCAACGGCCCCTCGCACGCGGAAATCGTGCTGGCCGCTGTCGAGGCCGGGATTCCGCGGATATTTTGCGAGAAGCCTTTCGCCACCTCGGTTGGCGATGCCGTGAAGATGGTTGACGCCTGCGAGGCAAAAGGCGTACGCCTTGCGGTCAGTCATGGCCGGCGCTGGGCAGAGGCCTATATCGAGCTGCGCAAGCTCCTCGCCGGTGGTGCGATCGGTGAGCTGTGTCATTTTTTCGGCGTGTTCGGCGGCGGTATGTATGCCTGCAACGGGTCACACGTACTCGACCTCATGAGCATGCTCAGCGGGAGTGCGCCGGTCTCGGTGACCGGGACCGTGGATGCGAACACCAAGCCCAATCCGCGCGGCGCGCAGTTTCGTGATCCCGGATGCCTGGTGCAGGTCCGCTTCGCGTGCGGGATGCGGGCGACCCTGGATTGTCTGGAGGACATCGGCATCCCGCTGCATATCGATATCATCGGCAGCATGGGGCGGGTTACGATCCGGGAGATCGACGATGTCTGCGAGATCATCGCGCGCTCGGACGCGGACAAACAGGAACCCGTCGGGACCTATTGGCTGCCCCTGGATCCGGTTGCATTCGAGGCAAAACCGGTCGACGTAATCGACCTTCTCGAGGCAGCCATTGCGGAACTCATCAGCGAGGCCCCGGTCACTTGTGGTGGGGCGGAAGGCATCCAGAGCATGGAAATGCTCATGGCGACGCATATCTCGCACGAGGAGGGGCATCGCCCGGTTGCCCTTCCGCTTGACCCGGCCTATCACGCGCTGGATATCCCCTTCACCTAGGAACACCACATATGAAATTCTTGATCATCGGACTCGGATCCATGGGTAAGCGCCGGATTCGTAACCTCACGGCCCTGGGTGAGACGGATATCGTCGGGTTTGACCTGCGCGAGGACCGTCGGGCCGAAACCGTGGAAAAGCATGGTATCCCGACCTTTGGCACGGTGGAGGAGGGCCTGGCGACCGGGCCGGATGCCCTGGTTATTTCCACGCCACCGGATGCGCATATGCGGTATGCCCGGTTGGCGGTGGAGCGCGGTCTGCACTTTTTCACCGAGGCCAGCGTGGTCGACGATGACATGCAGGCCCTGGTCGATCAACTGGAGGGCAGCGGCCTGGTCGGTGCGCCCTCGTCTACGCTTCGCTTGTTCCCGGTTATCACGCGCTTCAAGCAACTCCTTGACGACCAGGCGATAGGTAAACCCGGTGCCTTTACCTATCATTGTGGTGAGTACCTCCCGGACTGGCATCCCTGGGAGGAGGTGTCCGAGTTTTACGTGGGCAAGGTGGAGACCGGGGCCGCACGCGAGATCGTTCCTTTCGAACTGGTCTGGTTGACCTGGCTCTTCGGCCCCGTCCGGAACATCACCGCCCTTAAAGGGAAGCGCACCGACTTGCCTATCGATATCGATGATGTCTACCAGGTCATCATGGAATTTGAATCCGGCGTGCTGGGCCACATGATGATCGACGTGGTCGCCCGCAAATACTACCGCGAGGGCCGCCTGGTTTCTGAGCAGGGCATCATCGAGTGGGACTGCCCGGGTAACCTCGTTCGCCTGTACCGGGCCGAGGACGACAGCTGGCAGGAATTTGATGAGTCCTGCGACGTGCCGGAGTCCTTTTACGTCGAGGAGCTGGGGGCCTTCGTGAAGGCGGCCAGGGGCGAGGGGGCCTATCCCTATTCGTACGCGGAGGACCTCCGTATCCTCCACTGGTTATACGAGGCAGAGGCAAACGGAGGAGTGATCCAGGATGGTTCATGATTATCACGTCCGGCAGTACACCACGATGTACGAGAGCACGCGGGGCCTGCTGGATTTCATGGAGGAATGCGCCGGCGAAATGGGCGAGCGCCGGATTGCGGATGTCGCCTGTGGAGGAGGGGCAAACCTTGTACATATGCTGGAACGATGGCCACAATGCCGGGTCACCGGTTATGACCTGGACGAGGAACTCCTCGATTATGCGCGAGCGCATTTACCCG
>JAYGFS010000240.1:0-27820 GCA_046581765.1 Verrucomicrobiota bacterium | reverse complement strand
CGCCTGCCGGTATGGGAGGGGGATCCGCCGGTTGAGCTGGAGCGGGTAAAATCCTTTGTCGGGGGGGATATATGCAACCTGACCCGGATGAATATCTCCTGTCATACCGGAACCCATGTCGAGGCCCCCTGTCATTTCGTGGAGGGTGCGGGAACGGTCGATCAACTGGATTTACAGGTGCTTGTTGGCCCTGCGCACGTGGTGGACGTGGGTGAGGTGGGGTTGATCACCGGGGTTGAGCTGGCCGCGATTCCTCCCGGGACGGAGCGGGTCTTGTTTAAAAGCCGGAACTCCCGCTACTGGTCGGAGCCGGATCCAACCTTCCATGTGGATTATGTCGGCGTTGATGTGGCCGCCGCTGAGCAACTGGTTGCGATGGGGGTCAAGCTGGTGGGGGTGGATTATCTTTCCGTCGCACCCTATGACGCCCCGACGCCTACGCATGTCGCCTTGTTGGGTGCCGGGGTCATTGTGCTGGAGGGGATAGACCTCTCCGCGATTGCCCCGGGCCCCTACACCTTGATGTGCCTGCCCTTGAAGATTGTCGGTTCGGATGGTGCGCCGGCACGGGCGGTGTTGGTGGAGCCCTGACAAGGGGCATTGTCAGGTGTTATCGATTGCCCTTCCAGCAGCTGATACGGTAAACTACCCGTATGCGTTGCATCCTTTACCCATTCCTTGTGCTTTCCCTCCTGGTCAATGTGTCCGCGGGGCCGCGGGACGATCAGGTTAAGAAGGACAAAGCCGATTTCAAGGATAACCAGGTCTGGATCTATAACGATATGCCGCGTGCCTTCAGCGTCGCCCGCGCGGCCAACAAGCCGCTCTTCATCGTCTACCGGTGCATTCCGTGACACGCCTGCGCAGCATTCGACGAGCAGGTGGTTCGCGGCGAAAAAATTGGTGACCTCTTAAAGGAGTTCGTATGCCTGCGCATGGTCCAGGGCAACGCGTTGGATCTCAACCTTTTCCAGTTTGATTACGACATGTCCTTCGCCGGGTTCTTCATGAATGCCGACAAGACGATCTACGGGCGCTACGGCTCGCGGGCCACCCGTCCGGATGAAGCGGATAAATACGTTTCGCTCAAAGGCTTGCGCGAAGCGATGACCGGAGCGCTCATCCTGCACAAGAGCGTGGACAGGTACCGGTCGCGTCTCGCGGCCAAAACCGGCCCACCTTCCGCCAAGGCCACCCCGCTGGATTACGTGAGCATCGGGGCTAAGTTCAAAGACCATGTCGATTACAACAGCCCCAAGGTTGCCGGCACCTGCGTGCATTGCCACCAGATCCATGCCGCCGCACGCAAGGAATACCGGCTGAGCAAGCAGGCGATTCCGGACAAGGTGCTCTTCCCCTGGCCCATGCCGGATGTCATTGGTCTGATCTGCGATCCGGATACCCGCGGGACGGTCAAGCAGGTTGTCGCTGGCAGTGCCGCTGCCCAGGCGGGCTTTCGACCCGGGGACGCCGTGGTCGCCCTGGATGGTCAACCCGTGCTCTCCCTTGCCGACATCCAGTGGGTCCTGCACAACGCCGCGCCAACCGGTACAATCAAGGCCACGGTTCGCCGCGCCGGTCGCAACGGGGTGCTGACGATTCGCCTTCCCGCCGACTGGCGCCGGAAGACCGATATTTCCTGGCGCACCTCCTCCTGGGATCTTCGTCGCATGCTCACCGGCGGGATGGTCCTCGACAAACCGACTTCGAAGACGACACTCGAACTCCCCATCAAGCATGTCGGCCAGTATAACGAGCACGCCGTGGCCAAGAATGCCGGCATCAGGAAGGGTGATATCCTCATCGAGTGGGATGGCAAGACGGATCCCATGAGTGAGTCGGAACTCTTTGCCTATACGCTCAAGCATACCGGGGTTGGCGACAGGGTCCCGGTCAAGGTCCGCCGCGGCAGCAAGGTGCTCGAGATGAAACTGCGCATGCAGTAGCCCCCGTGGCAAAGAAATACCGTGCGGTGTACGCCAGCGGGTTATTTGTCCGTCACGTTCTCCACCTCGACCCGGGGACGAATTTCTGCCTCGATCTTCGCACCTGTCGCGTCCGTTTTTTCCCGGAGGCGTAATTCTGTTTGAATCTTTGCCCGCATGGCCGCCTCGTCGATCGCTGCCGGACCGATGGGAGTCACCGTTTTCGGCGGGGCAATAACCGGAGGATTGCCCGGTGCGTTCACCCGCGGCCCCGTATCTTTATCCAGCATTTCGAGAAACAGGTACACCCCCGCGCCAATCAGGCCCAGGGCCACCAGGATCCAGATGATCACGAGGGTATTCCCGCCTCCCCTTCCGCCGGGGGAAACCCTCGCGGGGGCCTTCACCTCAGCGCCCGGTCCGTCAAAGCTGAAGGTCGACAGGCCGACGCGTATGACGTGGCCGTTCATCAATTCCACCCGGGTGATTCTCCGGCCCTGCACGAAGCTGCCATTGCTGCTGCCGAGGTCGGAGAGGTAAAACCTCTTGCCCTCGTAATCAATCCGTGCGTGGTCCTTGGAGCTGCTGTCGTCCAGGAGCACGACATCATTGTGCATCTCTCGACCGAATTGGAGCCCGCGCCGGGTGATATCAAAGATCGTGCCTTCCAGGGGGCCGGAAACGCAAACCAGTTTGGCCAGCGGCGTATCCGAGTGCTGGGTAACGGTTGACGTGGAGGACATTAGCGGCCCCGGGCTACTTGGCGTTTTCCCCGTTCACGGTTGTTGGCGATGGTGGGGTCGGCCGATCTGCGTGTAGCTGCAGAGCCCGGTAGAGGTATACCCCGGCGATTGCGATGACGAGGAGGATCGATCCCAGCAGCAGGGGGGTGGGCTTTTTTCTTTTCGGGGCCATCCGGGTTGTCGTGCACGTTCCGCCGGTCTCATCCTGCAGGCTATTCTCGGCTATGCCGGCTCCGTTTTCCTCCATCTTGGGGCCGGTGTCGCCCGGATCCTCGATGGAAGGGGGTGCCTCAGGGGCGGGGGTATTGCCCTTAACCTGCGCTTTCACCCGTTCGAAATCGAGCTGGGCTTCGCTGTTAAATTTCTCTTCAATCTCTTCAAGGTTCTCGAAGATCGTGGCCTCGTCGTCCCCGTCGAGGGTTTCGTTAACCGAGACCACCTCGATTTGCTGATCGCCGATGTCGAGTTTGTCCCCGTGCTTGAGTGCCACCCGGGTCGTCAAGGCCTGGCCGTTGATCAAGGTGCCGCGTGAGCTGCCCGAATCTTCGACGGAGACCTGGTCGTCCTCGACATAAAAGCGGAGGTGTTCTCGGGAGATGGACGGGTCTTTGAGGACGATGGTGTTGCGCCGGGAACGCCCGAGCGTCGTGATGTTGTCCCCGAGGGGGATCTCATCCCCTTCACGCGGACCGTTTGAAAAAAGCAGTTTGAATGTTTCCTGGTTCATAAAACGCCATGCCCCTGCGGGAGGGGTATTATGCGTAAAAGTCCTTGTTTAAAAAGACAAATTCGTCAGTTTGTAGGTGGGACAGGGGGTGGGAAGGAATCTAGATGATGCGTAAACCGAAACCTGGATGTTTTATCCTGCTGGTCCTGTTCCTGCTGTTCATCCTCTTCTTCGTCGTCCTCAGCCTCGTCGCGCGCAGGACGACACCGGGTTGGCCCATGCGGGTGGAGGGCATCCGGCTTCGTCCCTTGCTGCCGTTGTTGGATCCGGGCGATATCGATACGGATAACGGGAGTTGGTACCTCATCAATCCGGACTTCAGGTATGCGCTCTCGGCTGCTGAGAAGACGGAGTACGATGCCATGGTAGCAGGGGGCGACCTGGCCGCCTGCACCAACCTGTTGGCCTGGATGGAATTGAACCAGGGATGGCTGGAACCCTTGCGCAAATGCGCGGGAGCCAAGACCTACCAGGTGCCGACGATTACAAACATCACCGCGACGGCTGTAGGGATCAGTTCGTTCCTGGATATCCAGCGGCGCCTGCGAGTGTGGATGGAGAAGCGGGCCCAGGAAGGGGAATGGGTGTCGGTGAGTGAAGCCCTCGACCTGCAGGGGCAGCTGAATCAAGCGGTGTCCAGGGGCGGCCCCCTGATCAACCACCTGGTCGGCAATGCGGGCAGCCGTGCGCTTGCTGACGCTGCGAATCATTTTCGGGAGCAGTACGACCTGCCCCCTGAGCAGATACAAGCCTGGCAGGCGTGCATACGCAAGCAGGCTGAGCAGAGGCAGTCCCTGGATGAAACCTTTCGCTATGAGTTACTGTTTGCGGGCAGCGCGATCGACACGGCATACGGACAAGGGGTTGGTGCCCTGACCGGTGGAGGCAACAGCCTGCGTTTTCTCAGCCCGCTTGCCGTGTTTATGGGGAGTTCGCCCAGGAAAACGCGTGCGCATTTCAATGATTATTATTCGCACTTGATTCATGAATCCACCTTGCCGGTATATACGAACCATGCGGAGGCGGTCGTGGAAAATTTCCTGACGGAGTCCGGGTCACTTCTGTGGCTCAGGCCCGACCCGATAGGCCGGGTAATGGCCGCCCTGCTGGTTCCGGCGATACGATCCTCGCGGATAGCGGAAGCGAACACCCAGGTTCAACTGGACCTGGCCGATATCGGTCTCGCGATTGAGCACTGGATACACCGGCATGGAGCCCCGCCGGCAGAGTTGGAGTCCCTGGTGCCGGAATACCTGGCCGCAGTACCCCTGGACCTCTTCGATCCCTCCGGTGCCCCGATTCGCTATGCCACGCAGGAGGCTGCGTGGCGGGTGTACAGCGTTGGGGAGAACTTCACGGATGACGGCGGGCGGGTACCTGTTCGATTCCCCGGGAAGCAGAAGGTGACGGAGGGCTCGGATCATATTCTTTTCTCCGATCATGAAGCGCGCGTGCGGGTCCAGCGGGAGGGGAAGGACCGATGACCCGTGTCGCTGCGTCATTCCGAACAGCAAAGTATCCGGGCTCCCATTTGAAGTTTGCACAAGCGGCTGAATTGGGCTCTACTCCTCCCATGGCGGCAAAGAAAAAGGGTGGACTTGGGCGGGGCCTGAACGCCCTGATGAATGATGCACCCAGGATCGGCCAAGGGGGGGGAGGAAGCCCGCCTGGCGGCCCTGGCGTGACCGAAATACCGATAGATCAACTGGTGGCCAATCCCTGGCAGCCACGCCAGGAATTTGACCCGGATGCGCTCAAGGAGCTCACCGATTCCATCCGGGACATCGGCGTGCTCCAACCCCTGTTGGTGCGGAAGCATGACAAGGTCTACCAATTGATTGCCGGCGAACGCCGCCTGCGTGCGGCTGAAGCGGCCGGCTTGAAAAAGGTGCCGGTTGTGATTCGCGACATCAGCGACCAGGAGGCCCTAGAGATGGCCCTGGTGGAGAATCTGCAACGCCAGGACCTGGATGGCATCGAGGAAGCTGAAGGGTACCAGCGCCTGAGCGATGAATTTGACATGACGCAGGAGCAGATTGCCAAGCGCATCGGAAAGGCCCGGGCCACGGTTGCCAATGCCTTGCGCCTGCTCAAGCTTTCGCCGATGGTGCGCGAAGAGGTTCGCCAGGGACGGGTCAGTGTCGGTCATGCCAAGGTCCTTCTCGGGTTAACCCGCGTAGAAGACCAGGTTGTCCTCGCCCGTCGCATCGCGGATGAAGGCCTCTCTGTTCGCGAAACGGAACGCCTGGTCGGCGTGACGAAACCCGCGCGGAAACAGGACAAGGCGGGGACGGATAGGCACCTCCCCGAGGTCGATCCGCATCTGCACGATGCCGCGGAAACGCTACAACGCATCCTGGGAACCGGCGTGCGCATTACGCCCCCCTCGGAGCAATCCGGGGGCAAAAAGAATCCGGGAAAGATACTCATTGAGTATTACTCGAATGACGACCTCAACCGTGTGTTGGATGTCATCGGCCTCGATGACGACGTGTAAAGGTATGAGGCTGCTGCTGCTGGTCTTGTTGCTCGGATTCGGAACGGGTTGCCGGGAGCAGGAAGCGCCGAGGCGGCAATCGCTACTGGATCCAGCGTTGCTCAAGGGAGGGGACGCTTTCGCAAAGGTAAAGGCCTTTGTCGAACTCGGACCGAAAGAAGCCGGTGCGCCCTCGGCTCGTGCCGGGGCCGAGTGGATTCAACAGGAACTTGAAAAAGCGGGCATCGAGGCATCGATCGACCGGTTCGAGGATTTAACCCCGCGTGGTACGAGTACGTTTTATAACGTCGAGGGGATCATTCCCGGTGATCCCTCTGAAATCATTGTACTCGGTTGCCATTTTGACACAAAAACGGGCCTGACCAATACCTTCGTTGGCGCCAATGATTCCGGTAGCGGGGTCGGCCTCTTAATTAATTTGGGACGGGTTATCCAGGCCAATAAAAGGAAGGGGCCGGAAGTTCGACTGGCTTTCTTTGACGGCGAAGAGTGCGTGGTGCATTACGGGCCCCATGACGGGTTTCACGGCAGCAAGCACATGGCGAAGACCCTGGTGGAAAACGGTCAGGCGCCGAAGGTCCGGGCGGTCATTATTCTGGATATGGTCGGTCACGAGGATCTGACGATCACCCTGCCCAAAAGTTCGAGCCCGGCCCTGGTTTCCCTCGTGTTCGATGCGGCCCATGCCCTGGGGGTCCGGGAGCAATTTCGCTACTTCCACTACGACATCGGGGACGACCACATCCCCTTTCTGGCCAACGGCATGCCCGCGGTAGTCCTGATCGATTTCCAATACGGTAGCGCGCCGACACTCAATGACTATTGGCATACCAACGAGGACAGGCTCGACAAGTTGAGCCCTGCGAGCCTGGAAACGACTGGACGGGTTGTCTTGGAAATGATCAATCGTCTATGGGTTGGCGAAGCGGTGAAAGTTTCGCAATAGGAGCACCTTTGCATGCACCTGTCTTGCGGACGTACGGACTCAGCTCTTCCCGGGGTCAAACAATCCCGTGAATTTCCTTGCATGTTTCAGGGGCCGGGGGAAATTAAACCAGATGAAGGGTTGGTGGCAAAGGCGACATGAGGAGCACCAGGATCCGGTGAATACGGAGCTGGAGGAACTCAAAAGCATCTGGAAACTGGGTGCTAAGCGCCGCTCCGCGCGCGATACTGCCCCCGAGATCGAGCCCGAACAGGCCAACATCTACTCGACGCCTTCCGGCAATAAGATTCCGCGCCGCTCAAGAGGCAAGCGAACCCGGCCGCGCCATCCATCATGATGGGTTTCACGTTCAGCTTGCGGGCCCTGACCTGGGCGCATCGCAAACTGGTCCTGGGCTGTTTCCTCTTCGGTATCCTCACGGTCAGCATCAATCTTGCCCTGCCCTTTATTATTCGCGAGATCGTCGACGCCCTGGTCGGTGGCACCTATACGCAGGAAGGCCTGCTCCGCCAGGTTGGCTGGTATAGCGCCGGGGCCGTAGTGGCCGCTGTTTTCTCCCTCGGCATGCGTCGACTCCCGCTGGTGCTGTCCCATCACATCGTCTACGATTTAAAACAGGCGGTCTACCGGCACCTGACCGGGATGGATGCTGCGTATTTTAACTCGCAGCGCACTGGCGATATCATGACGCGGATGAACGCGGATATCCGGGCGGTGGCGGACATGATCGGCCACGGCCTGATGAACATCACCCGGGCCACGCTCGCTTTTACCATAGGGTTCATCATCATGTTCAGTATCGAGGCGCGCCTGGCGGGGATCATGATGATCCTCCTGCCGGCGATGACCCTCATCGGCTTCGGCTTCGTGATGATGATCAAGAAGCGGTATGAAGAAGTGCAGGCGCAATTCTCGGAGATCGCAAATTACTGCCAGGAGAATTTCGCCGGGATCCGCCTAGTCAAGAGTTATGGTATCGAGCACCGGCAGCGCAAGGTGTTTCAGGCTTTGAATAGGAGCTATGTGGACATGAACATGTCCCTGTGCCGGGTGGAGGCACCGGTCTGGCCGCTGCTCGGTTTTCTGTTTGTCTGTGGCAACCTCCTGATCCTCCTGGTCGGCGGCCGCCTGGTGGTGCAGGAGGAAATGTCCATCGGGACCCTGGTTCAGTTTCAACAGTATATGTTGTACCTGCAATGGCCGACCCTTTCCATGGGCTGGGCCTTGAGCTTGATCATGCGCGGCCGCGCGAGTTGGGGTCGGGTGAAGGTCCTGCTGGACGCGCGGCCCGCGGTGGGCGACAACGAGCGGACGAATAAGGCCCTCGACCACGTGAGCGGGGACTTGGAATATAGGCATGTCTCCCTGGAGATCGGCGGGTTGAAGATCCTCGACGATGTGAATGTTTCCATCCCTGAGGGCATGACCGTGGGGATCACCGGGCCGACCGGTTCCGGAAAGAGCCTGCTCACGGGTATGCTTACGCGCCAATTGGATCCAAGTTCCGGCCAGGTTTTTGTCGGGGTACATGATCTTCGGGAATTTCCCCTGGATGTGCTGCGTCGTGATATTCGCACCGCTCCCCAGGAGCCCTTTCTATTCTCCGACACCTTGGCCAGCAACATCCGCTTTGGCCTGCAGGCGGACGGGGAAGAAGCGATGGAATGGGCGGCGGAAATTGCCCAGATGACCCAGGATGTAGAGGACTTTCCCTCCGGATTCAACACCGTACTCGGTGAACGCGGGGTAACCCTGTCCGGCGGACAGCGACAACGGACCTCCATTGCTCGCGCGGTCGCGTCCAATCCGAATATACTCGTGCTGGACGATACGCTCTCCGCGGTGGATACCCATACCGAAGCCGAGATCCTGACGCGTCTCATGCCCGTGTTGAAAGAGCGAACCTCCATCCTGGTTTCTCATCGTGTATCCACCTTGAAGTACGCGGATTTTATCCTCGTTATCGAAGACGGGCGGCTAAGCCAGATGGGTAGTCACGATGAGCTGATACAGCATGAAGGCTACTACCGGGAGCTCGACCTCATGCAGCGCCTGGAAGCGAAATTAGAGGCGATCAACTAATGGATGCCGATACTTCACAGAAGGGAAAGCTGTACGATAAACAACTGACCGGACGCATCCTCACGTATGCGCGACCCTATACGACGGCTTTCATCGCGGGGTTCGTTGTCCTGGTCCTCATGGCCTTTACGCAGAACATGATCCCGGTGCTGATCAAGCAGGCGATCGATCGTTTTATTGGCGAGGGTGGATCCAGCCTTTCCGCGCACCAGCGCATCGATGGCTTGACGCACCTCTGTGTCTGGATTGCGGTGATGGCTGCCGGTATTTTCATCTTTCGCACAATCAAAAGCTATCTCATGACCTGGATCGGTCAACGGGTGGTCAACGACATGCGCAATCAGGTTTTTGCCAAGGTCCTTGATCTGCCCGTGCAATATTTTGATCGCAATCCGGTCGGGCGGCTGATGACGCGTATCACCTCCGACCTGGATGCGTTGCAGATGTTCGTGAAAAATGGACTTATCGGTATGGTCGCGAATGGGCTGCTACTCATCGGGGTGATGGGCTTCATGTTGTATATTGACGTCACCTTTGCCCTGCTGCTGTTCACCACGATTCCTGTTCTTGGGGTGATTCTTACCTTTATCAATATCAAGACCCGAAAGGCGCACCGGAACGTGCGCGGAAAGCAGTCGGCACTGAATGCGCGGTTACAGGAGTTCCTGACCGGCATGATCACCATCCAGCTGTTCAATCGGGAGGGATCTTCGATCGAGGAATTTGACCAGGCGAGCCGGGAGCTGCGTGACGCCCAGGTGCGGGCGGCGTGCTGGGACAGCTATTATTTCCCGGTCATTGAGGTCATGCGTGCGGCGGCGACGGTGATTATCCTGTCGACTGGGGGATGGTTGCTGTTGCAGGGGGACCTCAGGCTGGGGACGATGATCGCCTTTCTCTTTTATGTCCGTGATTTTTTCCGTCCACTGGAGGAATTGGCTGACCAGTCACACCTGTTGCAAACGGCCATGGCCTCGTCGGAGCGATTGTTCTCACTGCTGGATGAGCCGTTAGTCGTTGAGAATGCACCGGATGCCCGGCAGATTGAATCGTTTAGGGGCGCGGTCGAATTTCGTGAGGTATCCTTTGCGTATACGCCGGGGACCCCGGTGCTGGAGCAGGTTTCTTTCCGGGTCGAACCGGGTGAGTCCCTGGCCATCGTCGGAGCCACCGGCGCAGGAAAGACCAGTATCATCAGCCTGCTTGCGCGGTTTTACGATGTGCAGGAAGGGGAAATCCTCGTCGATGGTGTGAACGTAAAGGAGTACAGGCAATCCGAATTGCGCCAGCGGGTAGGGATGGTGCTGCAGGATCCGGTGATCTTCTCGGGGACGATCGCTTCGAATATCAGTTTACATCATCCCGGGATCACCCGCGAGCAGGTCATCGAGGCGGCCAAGTATGTCAATGCCCACACCTTTATCATCCGCCTGCCGGACGGGTACGACAGCGTGACCGGTGAACGCGGGGCGAATCTGTCGACCGGACAGAAGCAGCTCCTGGCCTTGGCCCGGGCCCTGGTACAGAATCCGGATATCCTGCTGGTCCTGGACGAGGCGACGGCTAATGTGGATACTGAGACCGAGCGATTGATTCAGCAGGCCCTGCAAAAGTTGATGGAGGATCGCACGACGATTGTTATCGCCCACCGCCTGTCGACCATTCGCAACGTGGACCGGATCCTCGTCATGCGCAAGGGAGCGTTGATCGAGTCCGGTACGCACAGCGAGTTGGTCGAGGCCGGGGGCTATTACCGGACCTTGTACGAGTTGCTTTCGCATTTGCCCGCCTGATGTTCTTTCCCGCTCAGGGTTGAGAGCGAGTCACCTCGCCCGTGTTATCATGTGCGGTCGCTCCCTTTTCACCCCGAAACCTTCACTACGCCCAGGGCTTGAGCCGTTTAATTGTCCCGGTTTTCCAGTCCACCGTAAATATCCAGTCCCGGCGATTGTCGATCCTGTGCCGTGGATGGTAGGTGACCACGACGCAAAGCCCGTGTTTGGCATCCTTGTGAAAGCAATAGAACACCGCATTCCTCGGCGGGACAATTTCATATACCCCGCCGCTGCCGCCCTCGACAAATATGGAGCCGCCGGTACGGGGGATATCAGCGATTGCGCCGGTGGGGAGCTTTGCAGTTTTACTCACGGAAAACGGACACGGGATAGCCACCGCGAGGACCGGGTCCCGGGGCACACGATTCCTGGAGGTCCTCGACGCTTCAGTCGATCACGTTGACGTGAATGTCCTTGATAAAGACCGTGCTTTTCGGGTCGTGACCCTGAAAGCAAAAAGTGCCGTGGTCGATATTGCGTCCGGACATGTTCTTGGGCGGGGTCCAGTCCTCAGGCTCGGTATAGTCGACCTGGGTCTTGCCATTGATCTTGATCAGGATGTGTTTTCCCTGGACCTTGATGTAGTAGTCGAACCACTCATTGTCTTTTGCTGGCGCCTTGTGAACGTCCTTGATCGCATACAGGCTTGAGGTTTTACGCGGGTCCTTGTGGGTGTTGTTGACCTGGCACTCGTAGCCTTCGGCCGGCCAACCTTTGGCCTGGTACTTCGTGTGGAAGTAGATACCGGAGTTTGCACCCGGGCTCGTTTTCACCTTGGCCTTGAATTCAAAGTTCTTGAAATCCGCATTACTCACCTTGCCGGCGTAGAACAAGTGGGCCCGACCACCGCTTATTTTTATGGCGCTGTTCTCGATGGTAAAGCATCCGGGGGTTTCCTCGTTGGACTTCCAACCGTCCAGAGATGTGCCATCAAAAATGGACACGAACTCGGCCTGGGCGGAAAGCATCAGGATGGGGATCAATAACCAGCATATTTTTTTCATACGTCTTCCAAGGTTAAGATTGGGGCAAGACTGGTTTTCAACACACATTTTCTCGCGTGGCAACGTGTAAGTTATTTCTTTAAGTTATTCTTTGATCCGCACCATATGCATCTGGTACAATTCCTGCTAGACTCTAGCGACGTTAATTGGAATACGTTATGACAATGAACGCTAATAAAGGCTTCAGCCTGGTCGAGATCATGGTGGTTGTTATGATCATTGGGATGATCACCGCGATTGGCATTCCCAGCTTCGTCAACGTTCGTACGGAGGCACGTAAAAATACCTGTCTCGCCAATCTCAAGCAGTTGAACAGCGCCGTACAACAATACGTGATGGAGCAAAACACGACCAATATGCCTCCCAACATCAGTCCGATGCTGGACGTTTACTTTCAAACAAGAGCGCCCACGAATGGGCCGGCCGGTGGCACGTATACCCTGCCGATCGATGGGGACCATGTCCCGGAGTGCTCGCAGTATTCCATCGGTCACTGGATCCGCGAAGGCTGACCTTCGCCTGCCCGGGCTACGGGCATTCAACCCGCCGCATACGTCTCGCGATACGCCTGGAAAATTCCGTAACCTAGGACTTCCAACTCTGCTTGTGCCGGTAAAAACCGAGCAAGTCCAGGCTCCGTGCCAGCC
Source organism: Verrucomicrobiota bacterium (assembly GCA_046581765.1). GTDB lineage: Bacteria > Verrucomicrobiota > Kiritimatiellia > SS1-B-03-39 > UBA6053 > JAPYUI01. Next base: position 15,414 of record JAYGFS010000240.1, on the reverse strand, counting down.
CGTACGCCGCGTAGAGGATACACAGTTGAAGAAACCGTCCGGGCCTTCGCGCCTTGATGCAGATCCAGGCCGCGGGCAAGCCGACCAACCCGGTCCAGGGCAGGGTGCTCACCAGCCACCAGGGATTTTTTGTTACGGCACCAAGGATGATACCGGCAAGCAGGAAGCCTGCGGTCAGCAGGTACAGGGCGGTAAATTTGGGCGCGTTTCCCCCGGTCTGCGCATGGCTCTCTCGCATGATTTTAGTGTAACTGCTCCGGTTGGCGTGCCAGAGTTGTTGCCGGTAAAATGCCCGCAGTGTTTTCGGCTCACCGTAATGGATGACCCGCAGGTCTGGCACCGCCAGTACCCGTATGCCCCGCTGGTAGGCCCGGAAAACAAAATCGGTGTCCTCACCCGTCGGAAGTTCTTCATCGAAACCGTCAAGGACCTCCGGAATTTCCCGGTTCATCACCAGGTTCCGGGTTGTGATCAAACGGAAGGCTTCGCTGCGTACGACCTCCCGCCCCTCCTCCTCTACCAACAGGAGATTTTTGTGGATCCAATGGGTGTGCCAGGTCCGCTCGACCCAGGTGCCTTCCTCCGGAGGGGCCACCGGCCAGCCCATGACCGTGGGAGTTTGCCCTTCGAGGAAGGGTCGGGCCGCCTTCAGCCATTCCGGGGAGAGTTCACAATCCGCATCCACATGGGCGATCCAGTCGCCGGTGGCGCACCGGTTGCCCGCATTCCGACAAACCGGAATGTTCGCGCCGGGCAGGACCGCTACCTTGGTGAAGCCCAGCGCATGGGCGTGTTCCACTGTTCCATCCGTGCTGCCCCCGTCCATGAGCAGGGTTTCCACCTCCACATCATCATCCAGCACCAGGGCATCAAAGGATGCTTTCAAGCGGCTGATGTGCTTTCTCTCATTGAAAGCCACCACGATGATGGATAGTCTGCGCATAGCTGGTCGACTCCGGCGTCAGTGCAAACCCTATGAAAATTTGCTTCATCTTGCAAGATACAGGTCGCATCTACGGTGCACAACGAGCAACCCTCGATTTGATTGAGGGATTGCAGCAAAGTGGCCGCTGCGAGACCCATGTGCTCCTCTTCCAGGAAATCCGTTCCGCCAGTGGCCCTGATCAATACCGAAAGGCGCTCGGCGAGCTTGCGGGGGGCTTGGAGACGGTTTCGGTGGCGGGCGCTTATTCCCGTCCCTTGATCGCGGCGATCCGTGAGGTTATGGGGCGCCAACAGGCGGATATAGTACACAGTGTCGGGTATAAAGCCGACCTGCACGCCGGCAAGGCGGCGGGTTTCGGCAAGCGCTGGCCCCTTGTGAGCACGGTGCACGGTTGGTTTTTCCTGCCCGATTTCAGGGAACGCCTGTATTATCGGATCAACCTCTGGACGCTCAAACGTTTTCAACGGGTTATCGTACTTTCCCGTTACTACGAGCAACACCTCGGTAAACGCGGATTCCCGGAATCGCGGCTGCGGCGGATTCCTTCCGGCTTTCGTATACAAGAAAAAACGCCTTCACGATCCAGCGAGGCGCGCTATCAGGTGGGTGTGCTCAGTCGTTTCACCGGGGAGAAGAACTTGTCCCAGTACCTGGACGCCCTGAAGATTGTTCATGAGGCGCGACCCCAGGATCGTTTTATCCTTGCGGGTGAGGGTCCCGAGCAAGACTTCCTTGAACGATTCCGCCGCGGCTGTTCGCTCGATCAGGTTGTCGACATGCCGGGTTACGTCGACCGCCATGAGTTTTTTCAGCACGTGCAGATTTATGTGAATTGTTCCAGGATCGAAAACCTGCCGTATACGGTGCTCGAAGCAATGGAATCCAGCCTGCCGGTGGTGGCGACGAAGGTGGGTGGCTTGCCGGACCTGGTTGCGCACGGCCAGACGGGCATCCTGGTGGAACCCGGTGACCCGAACGCGTTGGCGCAGGCCCTGATTCACCTGCTGGAAGCGCGATCAACCCGCATGGATTACGGTCGCGCGGGACGTGAAAAACTCGAGCGCGAATTTTCGCCCGCACAGGCACTTGCGTCGCACCTCAAACTGTATGAGGAACTACTATGTCCGTGACCCTGAACGAAGCACTCGAGGATTATGGTCGACTGGATGAGTTGACGGAAGCCGATGTCCCGGAAGGCCTTGTGGTGACGCATGAAAACTGGTTTGCGCCCGGTCAGATTCGGGTGATCACGGATCTGGGTGCGTGTTCCTTTCTTCGCCCGGTACCCGTACTGGGCGATGTTTTGCTCGCCATCCGCCTTCTTTTGGCGACCGGGAAAAATGCGTCGCTCCTGCTCAACCAAGTCGACCGCGCGCCACAGTATGCTTCGATCATCAATCGCCTGTTCATGATTCGTAAACGCAAGATCGTCCTCTACGACGTGTTTATCGATACCCCGTCCAGGCTTCGCCGCCTGGCGGTCAAATGGCAGGTCGAAGGTGCGGCGAGCAATGTGCTCTTCTCTCGCTACCAGGTGAGCGCCTACATGAAGCGCTTCAAGCTGCCATTCCACCGCTTCGCTTATGTTCCGTACCAGGCCAGTCATTCGAAACGTCCCCCGCTGGATGAACCCTATGGTGATTACATCTTTGCCGGGGGGAACAGCGCTCGCGATTATCGTACCCCGTGTGAGGCCGTGCGCGGCACCCGGGTCAAGGTCAGGGTCACCACGACGAAAATGGAACTCTTCGACGGCGTTGAAATACCTGAGGAGATTGAAATCAATCCCGTGGTCGAGCCCGAATTCACCCGCTTGATGGCCGGGAGCCGCTTCGTGGTCATGACGCTCACCGCCGGTCGAGACCGGGGCTACGGCGAGCAAACCATCCTCAACAGCTGGTGGCATGGCCGGGCGGTGGTCGTCGCAGACGACGTGTCGGCCTCCGATTACATTACCGAGGGGAAAGACGGCTATGTCACCCATCCCGGGGATGTCGCGGCACTCCGGGCACATATCACGGATCTCTGGAATAACCCGGAGAAGGCGGAGGCCATGGGGCGACAGGGCCGCGAACGCACGCGAACCCACTTTCACCACGAAAATTTTCTCCACCGGATGAAGATCCTCGCCCTGCTGGTGGCGCGGGACGGCGGGTTTTAATACCCCCCTCTCACCGAACCCCCATCTTTATAATCGACTTGCCACCCCGGTCCATGGCTACATAAATGATGTAGGCATATGAAGCAGACGATGAAACAGCGGATCTACCGGTTCGCCCTCAAGGGCCTCATCCGGTCCGCCAGGAGAAAGCACTTCACTTTCGGGCTGTGTTATCACCGGTTCGAGGAGGCCCTCGGCCAGGATCCCATCCCGGGGATGGCGCATCCGGTGGAGATGTTCCGTTGGCAGTTGGAAACCCTGCAGGAGTTCGGTCGCTTCGTCTCCATCGGTGAAGCCCTGCAGCCCCAGCACAAGGGCATACGATTCATGCTCAGCTTTGACGATGGATACGCCGACAATTACACCATCGCCCTGCCCATTCTCGAGGAGCTCGAAATCCCCGCCTGCTTCTATCTCACCACCGACTTTGTCCGCGGCAAACTAAAGCAACTTCCGCACGACCTTGCAGCCGGTTGCACGCCCAAGGCGCTCAGCCCGGCCCAGGTGAAAAAGCTCGCATCGCACCCGCTCGCCACCATCGGCTGTCATTCCGCGACACATCATCGACTCGATGACTTCTGGCGTAAGGTCTGGGATGAAGAACTGGTCGCTTCCGACAAATGGCTGGAAGAGGCCATCGGTGAAGCGGTGCTGGATTTCGCGTATCCCTACGGGGGTCCCGAAGATCTGGTCTGGCATTCCGCCCGGCGATATCTGGTCGAGACGGGCTATCGAAGCGTCGCGAGCAATTTTGGCGGGAAAAACGGAACCCGGATCGATGATGTCTATCAACTGGGGGGCGAAAGTCTCAGCCATATCCACCGGGTACCGATGCCGGTGACCATGGATCGCGCAACCCTCCTCGGCTGGACCCTGGGCCTGGCAAATCCACTGGAACGGTTCCTGCCGAAAAGGTATCTGGATTAGCCCAGGTGTACCGGTGGCATTCCCGCCGCAGGACGTTTTCCCCGGCCCATCCCCCTCTCACGTCATTTATTCCTCATCGCTCTTGAATAAGAAACCCCGACGCCGTAAATCATTGCCCACGATGAAGCTCACAATCGTCATACCCGTTTACAACGAAGCCGCCACCCTCGAGCAGTTGCTCAATGCGGTGCGCGCGGTAGACACGGGTCTCGACCGGGAAATCATCATGGTCGATGATGGCAGCACCGACGGCACCCGGGACCTGCTCCCTCAACTCGAAGCCAGGCATGCTGATGTAAGCATCGTTCTCCACCAGCAGAATATGGGCAAGGGCGCCGCCCTGCGTACCGGGTTCGAAAAGGCGACTGGCGACATTGTCCTCGTCCAGGATGCCGACCTGGAATATGATCCTAAAGAGTACCCGAACCTCATCGCGCCCATTTTATCCGGGCATGCCGACGTTGTTTTCGGCTCCCGATTCATCGGCGGAGGTCCCCACCGCGTGGTCTATTATTGGCACTACCTGGGCAATCGCTTCCTGACCACCTTATCCAACATGATGACCAATCTCAACCTCACCGACATGGAGGTCTGCTACAAGGTCTTCAAAAAGGAAATCCTGGAAGGGATTACCATCAAGGAAAATCGTTTTGGCTTTGAGCCGGAGATCACCGCCAAGGTGGCGAAGAACAAGCATTGCGTCATCTACGAGGTCCCGATTGCCTATTACGGTCGCTCGTACGAAGAGGGAAAAAAGATCACCTGGAAAGATGGCGTCCGAGCCATGGTCTGCATCCTGAAGTACCGCTTCGTGGATTGAGCCTGGTGCCGCGTCCAGACCGGGTCGATCTGGGGCAGGATGCCCGCGCGCCCTTCACACCCGCGTTTTTCCTCGCATTCCCGCGGTCTGGCAATCACTCCTCCCCCACGATTTCGCGAAGATGCTTGAGCAGGATCGGGAAGGCCGGTTTCGCCATCTGCCCGTGGTTGTGCCCCTCCAGCTCGTACAGGTGGGTCTTTTTGTGTCCGATGACTTTCATCATCCGCCACAGGTAAGCATTCTCTTCGTAGCGCCCGAGCATTTCAATCTCGCGATCGCCGGTGATGAGGACCAGGGGTGGCGCATCTTTTCGTACGTGAAAGAGCGGAGCGAATGCATCGACAATCGGTTGCCTGCCGTCGATCCCGCGTTCTTTACGCACCGTGAAATGGGTGATGGTGTGGCCACTGAAAGGAATCAGGCCGGCGATCCGGTTTGCGTCGATGTTGTGCTGTGCGAGATAGCTTTTATCCAGCCCAACCATGCTGGTCAGGTAGCCTCCCGCCGAGTGCCCGGAGACAAAAATCCGTTTTTCAGAGCCCCCGTAGCGTTCAATATTCTTGAATACCCAGGCCACCGCGGCGGCGGCGTCTTCGATGTACACCGGGCATTTTACCTTGGGATAAAGCCGGTAGTTGATTGCGGCTACCGCCACGCCCTGTTCCTTCAGCTGCTTCGGGATCGATTTGTTGCCGCTCGTGATCCCGCCCCCGTGAAACCAGACAACCGTTGCGAAGCCTGTTCGGGTGGGGATATACAGGTCCAGTTTGCAGCGGCTCTGCATGTAGGCATCGGTGGCATCCGGGCGATACGAGAGGTCCTTGGCCTCCACGTAACGGATTAGTTCGTTGGCGGGGGCATCCGGCACCTGTACCGCCCGTTCCCAGGCCTGGGCCCAGTTGGCCGTGGCCCAGTTGTCTTTCGTCACGTACGAGCGCACGGTGAACCGGTCCCTGTCTGTGCCCGCCTGGTCGTCCAATTCCACGTACAGGAGCCCGTGGCGTAAACCCACCGGCTTGCCATCCCTGCCCGTCTTCGCCGCCCCGGAATCGTCGGGGTCGAAGTTGTCGATACCCGATACCTGTGGCCCAAGTTCCTTACCGTTCCAACCAAAGCGCCGTGGCGCTCCGTGGGTATGGCCATTGAAAATCGCGATCACGTTGTATCGGCTGACCAACTCGTAATAGCCCTTCAGGTCCACGTCCGGCCAGTCGTAGTTGCCACAGTTCAGGTGAAGGTGGTGCGAAATAATGACCGGTCGGCCGCTGTCGCCGACCTGCTCTTTCAGGTCGCGCTCGAGGAAAGCCAGGCTGCCCCGCGGCGCATAGTGATGTTTGCCCCGCCGCGCTTCGCCCCAGCCAACGAACATCCCGACATTGACCAGGTGGATAGGCCCCCAGTTCCAGGAGTAATGCAGCCCGTTGGTCGAGGTGTTAATCACCCCGGGCCGTTCGCGATTGCGCTCGATCAATTCATCGCAGAGAAAGGTATCGCCCTGGGGGCCGTCATGATTGCCGTGCAGTTCGTAGACGGGAAAGGGCAGCTTGCCATCTCCGCCCTTAAGGCCATAATCTTTTTTGTACCGCGCCCATTCAAAGCGCTGCATCGCCGGATATTCGCCGCCGCGCTTGTCCAGGCTGTCGATCAGGTCCCCGGCCACGATCATTCCACGCGCCTGCCTGGTGACCGTTCCGCCCCCCAGTGATGCGGGTATGACATCCCCCGGCAGGCCGTTCACGCGTTCGAGGAAGCGCGCGTTCGCTTGCTCCGAGTACGGATCGAGCTTGGCGGGGGTGTCGGATTTCTCCGCGAGATACTGTGGATCGCCGGATACGAAGAACGCGATCATCTCCGCATGGACGTGCCCGCCGATTCCGAGAAGCAAGCCCATAAGGACGAAGGGCTGCATGCTTAACCGTCGGGCGTAGGTCATTGCGTTGCGCATGAGGTGATGCTGCGGGTGAAAAATGCGCCTGGTCTATTCCTCGTCTGCAGGGGCCGGCGGGGTGGGATCTTCGTCCTCCTTGTCGAGCAGATCGCGACCCCTGGGCTGCTTGCCGGTAATCTTGCAGAAGAAGCTGTAGATGGCATAGCGGATGTTGCGAAAGACGACCGTGATGGCGAGGATGGTGGCGGCCAACATCTGTAAGATCAGCGTACCGGTTCCGGGATCGATATAGGCGAGCGTGTGCACGGCTGATCAGCTACCAGAAAACGAGCGGGGAGTCAAAAGATAGTATGGCCCTCAGCGGACCTGGGCCGTTTGGATGATTTGATCTAAATAGGCCCGGTATTCACCATTCTTATACAGGTCCGCGGCCGCGACGAGGCCCTCGAGATCGATGAAGCCCATGAGGTGGGCGATCTCTTCCAGGCAGGCGATTTTCAGCCCGACGCGCTCCTCGATGGTCTGTACGAAGTTCGACGCCTGGAGCAGGGAGGTCTGGGTGCCGGTGTCCAGCCAGGCCATACCGCGGCCGAGTAACTCCACCTGGAGCTCGCCCTTTTCGAGGTAGGCCTTGTTCACGTCGGTGATTTCATATTCACCGCGGGGAGAGGGCTCGAGGTTTTTGGCGATCTCGAGGACCTGGTTGTCATAGAAGTAGAGCCCCGGAACGGCATATTGCGACCGCGGCTCGGAGGGTTTTTCTTCGATGCCGAGCACTTTTCCGTTCGGGTCGAATTCCACGACGCCGTACCGCTCGGGATCCTTGACCGGGTAGCCGAAGATGGTTCCGCCACGGGCGCGGGTCACCGCGTTTTTCAGTATGCTCCGCAAGCCGAAGCCGTAGAATATGTTGTCGCCCAGGATGAGGGCCACCGAATCATCGCCGACAAAGGATTCGCCGATGACGAAGGCCTGGGCGAGTCCGTTGGGTACCGCCTGTTCCTCGTAGGAAAGGGTGAGGCCGATACGTTTTCCGTCGCCGAGCAGTTCGCGAAAGCGCGGCAGGTCCTGCGGGGTGGAGATGATCAGGATCTCCCGGATGCCGGCCAGCATGAGGGTGGACAGCGGATAGTAGATCATCGGCTTGTCGTAGACGGGGAGCAGCTGCTTGCTCACGGTGAGCGTGATCGGATGGAGGCGGGTGCCGGACCCGCCGGCGAGGACGATACCTTTCATGGGACCAAGCTTTCAGGCTTAAGACCGCGAATGCAATCGAAAACGTGACGGGACCCCGGAAGCCGTACGGCGGGGGACACGAAATACGCGAAAGGTTTTTTGGCCACGGGTTAGCTGCAGCCATGTAGTGTGCGGCCTTCTTTCCGGCCCATTCTTCCGCTTGCAAAACGACGAAGAGTGGGTCTTGCCTGCCCTTGGCCAGCCCCGCTTGCCGCTTCACCTGTCCGTCATCGGGTAAATCGGCCTCGAGGATGTTCCTATACGAGAAAGGCCTCCATTATTCCTCCGGGGCCGGGATTTTCCTCCCGAGAACATTGCCTTCCCGTGATTTTCGCGCTAGGAACCTGTCATTCGATCGCAGGAAAGGGGTTTCAAGTCCTTTCCGATCGTAGAGAAATGGTATACATAATTTGGCCATGCGAATTTCCGGAGGAGAATATAGAAAAAAAGAGATCAAGGTCCCTCGCCGAGGCGTGAGACCGTCCACCGGGCGTATCCGGGAGATCATCTTTAACACCCTGGGCCCTCGAACCGAGGGCGCGCGGGTTCTGGATCTATTTGCCGGCTCTGGTGCCTTGGGACTGGAAGCCTACAGCTGGGGTGCCAGTTCGGTTTGCTTTGTCGAGCGCAGCCGGTTCAACTTCTTCGTGCTGAAGCAGAACGTGAATAATCTGCTGGCACCCGGTGGCTTGCATTGCTTCTGCTCAGACGTTTTTCGCTGGATGGCCAAGCAGAAGGGCGTGCGCCAGTTTGACCTGATCTTCGCGGATCCCCCGTATGAAGAGGGGTATATGGAAAAGACCCTGAGTGCCATCCTGGAAAATGACCTGCTGAAAGCCGACGGCCTGGTGATCTTCGAGTTGTCGGGGAACGACAAATCCGAGCCCGGCGGTCATTGGAAACTGGCAAAGGAAAAAGGCGGGGGCAATACCCGGATTCTTTTTCTCAGCCGTGCCTAGCCTGCCCGGTGATTCAGTGCGCCCTCCTGCCCTGGATCTACCCTTGCCAGGCCGCCGTCCCCGCCCGTCCTCAACCCGATCCTTCCCGTTTGCAATTTCTCCGGCGTGGGACTAATCTAGGCGCTCTCATGAAAGTGTTGATTACAGACTCCACGCCGGAGCCGAAGCACCTGCAAGGTGAATTGGACCCACAAGTTTTTGATATGGAAGAATTTACGCAGATAAAGGCGATTCTTCCGATTCGGTATGATCTGTGCGCCCAACTCCTGGGACTCGAGTTTCTCGTCAAGGGTTCCCTGACCTTTGATGTGAGCATGGATTGCGCAAGATGTGGCGAATTTTTCTCGACAACCCTGCATGATTCTGCGTTTCTACGCGCCTTTGTAGTCTCGGATACCACGGACTATGTGGATCTGACGCCCGACATACGGGATTCGGTTCTTTTGAGTCTGCCCAGCTTTCCGCTCTGTTCGCCCGGGTGCAAAGGATTGTGTTCGGTGTGTGGCACGAACCTCAATACGGGGTCGTGTTCCTGCGAAGCACCGACGGTGGAAGGTATGTGGGGTAGCCTTGATGGGTTGGACATTAAACAGGACGATTAAATAGGATTAGTTGGAGAAACGATCATGGCACAGCCGAAACGCAAAATCTCGAAGAGTAAGAAGCAGATGCGGATACGTTCGCATACCCGCGCCTATCCTGAACCGTCTGTCTGTCAGGAATGTGGCTCCCCGGTCCTCCCGCACCGGGTTTGCCGTTCATGTGGGAATTATAAGGGCCGTCAGGTCCTTACCGTCTCCATCGATGACTAAGCTGTTCCGGGTTTCACCTCCTCCCCTGTTTATCTTATGCGGATTGTAGTCGATGCCATGGGTGGCGACTATGCACCGGGCGAAATTGTTGCCGGGTGCGTGGATGCGGCCAGGGATATTCCCGGAATCGATGCGTTGATTCTTGTCGGTGACAAGGCGGCGATCGAGGCCGAGTTGAGCAAGGTGCCGAGGCGTCCTCCCAGCATCCGGGTTGTCCATGCTTCCGAGGTGATCGAGATGGATGAATCCCCCGCCGTTGCCATCCGGCGTAAGTCAAATTCGTCCATTCGTCTCGCGACCGAACTGGTCAAATCCGGTGAGGCTGACGCGATTTTTTCAGCGGGCAACACGGGGGCGATGGTCGTTGCCGCAACCTTGCTGTTACGGACCCTGGAAGGGGTTGACCGCCCCGCCATTGCCGCGGTGTTTCCAACACCTCATAAGGAATTCGTACTCGTCGACGCCGGTGCCAACACCGATTGCACGCCGGAGATGCTTGCCCAGTTTGGCGCCATGGGCGAAGTTTACGCGCGCAAAATCCTCGGGATGGAAAAGCCCCGGATCGGCCTCCTCAGCATCGGTGAGGAAGAGGCCAAGGGCAATGAAATCACGAGGGAAGCCTTCGGGATTCTGGAGGCCTCCCCCATGAATTTTATCGGCAACGTGGAGAGCCGTGACCTTTTCGAGGGTCGGGTCGATGTCGTGGCCTGCGACGGGTTTGTCGGCAACGTGGTCCTGAAAACCAGCGAAGCCGTGGCCAAGGCGTCTTTTTCCTGGTTGAAGTCCGAGTTGACAAAGTCGCCCTGGCGCACCTTGATAGCCGGTATGTTGCGTGGGGCGTTCAAGGATGCCAAGAACCGGGTGGATCCGGAAACGTATGGTGGAGCCCCCCTGTTGGGGTCAAATGGCCTGGTCTATATCGGCCACGGCTCATCTTCTGCCCGGGCGGTGCGCAATGCCCTGGGCGTGGTGGCCCGGGCGATTGAAATTGATGTCAACCACCTGATTGTTGAGCAGGTTCGGGGCTTGGGGCCTGCGGTATGAGTTCGGTCGTTATCGCCGGAACCGGTTCGTATGTTCCGGACAAGGTTGTCACCAACGAGGACATGGCGAAAATCGTTGATACCAACGACGAGTGGATCTTGACCCGCACGGGCATTTGCGAGCGGCGTTTCGCGTCGGATGAAGAAGCCGCATCCGATCTTGGTATCGAGGCTTCCCGTCGCGCCCTCGCAGATGCCGGTATGGACGCGTCCGAGCTCGACGCTATTCTCGTGGCCACCTGCTCCGGCGATATGATTTTCCCGAATACGGCAAGCATAATCCAGCATGCAATCGGTGCCCGGAAGGCTTTTTGCCTCGACCTATCCGCTGCTTGTTCAGGTTTTATCTTCGCCCTCAAGGTTGCCAAGGATATGATCCGGGGCGGGAGCGAGCGAACGATCCTGGTGGTCGGTGCTGAGAAAATGAGCACGCTCCTCGACTGGGAAGACCGCAATACCTGCATTCTCTTCGGAGACGCCGCCGGGGCCGCGGTGCTGACGCTATCCGATGAGCCGGATACGGGGCTGCTCGTCGAGCGGCTCGCTTCGGACGGTTCGCTGGGCGATCTCCTGAATGTACCGGGTGGCGGAAGCCGCACGCCGATGTCCGAGCAGGTGCTTGCGGACCGGATGCATTGCATCAAAATGCAGGGCCGCGAAGTGTTCAAGCACGCGGTGGTCAACATGACGCAGGCGGCCCTTGACATTTGCGAAGCAGCCGGGCTGCACCCCGATGATATCGCCTGTTATATTCCTCACCAGGCGAATGTGCGCATCCTGTGTGCCATACAGGACCGCCTGAAGCAGCCGGAAGAAAAGTTTTTCGTTAATCTCCATAAGTACGGAAACACCTCCGCGGCTTCCGTGATTGTCGCCCTGGATGAAGCGGTTAAATCCGGACGAGTCAAAACGGGCGATCGGGTGATGCTGGCCGCCTTCGGTGCGGGTTTCACCTGGGGCGCCTGCATCCTGATATGGACCCGTTAACTTGAGCCGCATCGGCATACTTTTTCCTGGGCAGGGTGCGCAGGCGGTAGGCATGGCCAGGGATCTTTTAGCGGGCCGTCCGGAGCTGCGCGAGCGCTTCACGGAAGCCTCGGATATCCTGGGCTTTGATCTCGCCCGGGTTTGTTTCGATGGACCGGAAGATGAGCTGAAGCGCTCCGATCGCGCCCAACCGGCCATTTTTGTCCATAGTGTCGTGGCGCTTGATGCGTTCAAGGCGGCGACCGGCCGGGAGGCTTCCTTTGTCGCGGGATTGAGCTCGGGTGAGTGGGCGGCCCTGTACGATGCGGGCGTGGTTTCCTACCCGGATGCCCTGCGCGTGCTGGAGGCGCGCGGCCGATTGATGCAACAAGCCTGTTCCGAACAGGCGGGTGGGATGCTCAGCGTAATCGGCCTGGACGACGCCACCTTGGCTGAACTTGCGGAAACCTGCGGGGTCGAGTTGGCCAATTTTAACTCGCCGGGACAAACGGTCCTCTCCGGCGCCATCGCAGGCATTGAAAAGGCTGGTCTACGGGCCAGGGAGGCGGGGGCGAAGCGGGCGATCCAGTTGGACGTCGCCGGAGCCTTTCATTCAAGCCTGATGGTTTCCGCCGCAGAGGCTTTTGCCGGGGTTTTGAGTGAAATAACCCTGCACGAGTCGTCCATTCCGGTATTATCCAACGTAAGTGGCAAGCCCCATGAGGCTTGTACAGGTATTCCATCGGCCATGGTCGAACAGATTACCTCTTCCGTGCAGTGGGTAAAGAATGTTCAATGGATGGTGCGTGCGGGCGCCGACACTTTTGTAGAATGCGGACCGGGTAAGATCCTGACCGGTTTGGTAAAGCGTATTGACAAGACCCCCGCCCTACATAACATATGTGACTTCCAGAGCTTGGAGCGCACTGTAGAATCCCTGACCTCCATTTAATTGAGAGCATACGCATGATTTCATTGGAAGGAAAGACCGCCCTCATCACCGGTGCCGCTCGCGGCATCGGACAGGCGATCGCGGTTCGCCTCGCGGAGGCGGGTGCTGATGTTGCCGGTTGTGACCTGCAGGCCGATTGGCTCGACGAAACCCGGGCCAGGGTTGAGGCGCTCGGCCGTCGCTGCGAAAGCTACGCCATGGACGTGGGCAATGCGGAACAGGTGGGGGCTGCGGTGGACCAGGTGCATACCGATTTCGGCCATATCGATGTGTTGGTGAACAACGCGGGGATTACCAAGGATGGCCTGGTGGCCCGCATGTCGGAAGCCGACTGGGACGCGGTACTCGATATCAATTTAAAGGGCACCTTCCTCTGCACCAAGGCCGTCGGTCGGCACATGATGAAGCAGCGGGGTGGAACCATCGTGAACATCGCTTCCGTCATTGGCCTTATCGGTAATGCCGGCCAGGCAAATTACGGAGCGAGCAAGGCGGGTGTGATCGCTTTCACCAAGTCGGTAGCCAAGGAATTGGCCGGTCGGAACGTCCGGGCAAATGCCGTGGCCCCGGGGTTCATCGAGACCGCGATGACCGACGCCCTCAAGGAAGAGGTCCGGCAGGCGATGCTGAATCTCATTCCACTCAAGACTTTCGGACAACCACAAGATGTTGCCGATGTTGTTTTATTCCTCGCGAGCGACCTGTCCGGCTATGTGACCGGCCAGGTAATTTCCGTTTGCGGAGGCATGGTAACCTCATAGATACAATAAGGAGATAGACCTATGGCAATTGAAGAAAAAGTTAAAGAAATCATTGTAGAGCAGCTCGGTGTAAATGCCGACCAGGTGAAGAATGAAGCCTCTTTCATCGAGGACCTCGGGGCGGATTCGCTCGATACGGTTGAGTTGGTAATGGCCTTCGAGGAAGAATTCGGTGCGGAAATACCCGACGAGGACGCGGAGAAACTGACCAACGTCGGTGAAGTCATTTCCTACCTGAAGGAAAAGGGCTTCGGCGAGTAGATCGGCTAACCCACTTGGAATTCCGGGAGTGCCGAGTACGGTGCTTCCGGATTTTTCATATGCCCCCCCTACGTTTTACTAATGACCCTTGGGTATCGTGAATAAACGTCGAGTCGTCATAACGGGAATGGGCCTGGTTTCACCGCTTGGGCATTCGCCGGAGATCTTCTGGTCCAGCCTGCTGGCCGGCCGGTCCGGTATCGGGCCGATCACCCGGTTCGATGCCTCGCCTTATCACGCGCGCATCGCGGGGGAGATCCACGATTTCAATCCCGAGGACTATATCCCGCGCCGGGATGCGCGCCGGATGGATCCCTTTACGCATTACGGCATGGCCGCCGCCCAGATGGCTATCGCGGACGCAGGGTTGGCTCTCGACACCATTGATCGCGAACGCATCGGCGTGCTGGTCGGGTCGGGCATCGGCGGCCTGTATATCATGCAGAAACAGGGACAGAACTTCGAACGCGAAGGCCCAAAGAAATTTTCACCCTTTATGATCCCGCAGATGATTACCGACATCCTGTCGGGGTACATCGCCATTGAGCACGGCCTGCAAGGCCCTAATTTTTCCATCAGCTCCGCTTGTGCGACGGCTGCGCACAGCATGGGTGAATCCATGCGCATGATTCAATCCGGTGATGCGGACCTCATGATGGCAGGTGGTGCGGAATCCGCGCTGAATGACCTGGGTCTCGGCGGCTTCGACAAGATGCGTGCCTTGTCCCGGAAGCGAAATGATGATCCGCAGGCGGCTTCCCGGCCTTTTGATTCCGAACGCGATGGTTTCGTGATGGCCGAGGGTGCCAGCGTACTGCTGCTGGAGGAAATGGAGCATGCGAAAGCACGTGGCGCGAAGATCTACTGTGAACTCGCCGGTTACGGGCGTACCTGTGATGCCTACCACATTACCTCCCCGCACGAAACGGGCCGGGGGGCCGCCCGCGCGATGTTTCTTGCGATAGAAGATGCCGGATTGAAGCCGGAACAGGTGCAATACATTAACGCGCACGGTACGAGTACCCTGTTGAATGACAGGAGTGAGACGCTGGCGATCAAAACAACCTTCGGAGAGGAGCAGGCCTACAAGCTCGCGATCAGTTCCACGAAGTCGATGACCGGCCACGCGCTCGGCGCCGCGGCTGCATTTGAAAGCGTGGTCTGCGCCCTGGCCCTGCGCGACCAGGTGGTGCCCCCAACGATCAATTACGAGTATCCCGATCCCGAGTGTGATCTGGATGTTGTGCCGAACCAAAAGCGTGAACTGGCGGTCGAGGCCTGTTTGAACAATTCGCTGGGCTTTGGCGGCCACAACGCCTGTTTGTGCTTCCGCCGGGTCTAAGGTCTGTCGCGCGCGGGGGGGCGGTCCCGCTTGTCCGGAACGGGGAGGGGATCCTGCAGCAGTTGCGACCGGCCGAGCCCGAACGTCCCCGTGTTTAGCCGCTTAGAGGCAACCCGTTGAATGGATTCACTTCGGCGGCATGCCTCAGTAGGCGTTCTCGGTGCTGAACAAGGTCTTGAGAATAATCTTGAAGTCCAGGGCGAGCGACCAATTCTCCAGGTAAAACAAGTCGTATCGCAAGCGCTCCTGGATGCTCGTGTCGCCGCGCAATCCGTGGACCTGGGCCCAGCCCGTGATCCCCGGCTTGAAGGCGTGTCGCTTCATGTAGCGTTCGATGTCG
>JAYGFS010000238.1:0-3573 GCA_046581765.1 Verrucomicrobiota bacterium | reverse complement strand
CGCTGGCGATCGATAAAGTTCTCGGCGTCCAGTTGACTCACCCATCCCAGGATCCGCGATTGCCGCGCATCACCCGGAAGGAAGGCTTCCAGCCGTTCTCGATAGGCCTCCGGGCCCGCCGGCACATGCGAAAGAACTAGGCCAAACAAAAGGATCGATGCTTTCCACACCTCCAAGGCCATAACAGATCCCACGGGACATTCCAGCTTTCCATTCACCTACATCTGATCTAGACTACCGGCATGCGCCTTCGGCACCTTTTCCTGTTGCTTTGCTTCACTGCGGTCGCCCGCGCCGACACCTGGGTCGATGCGCAGGGCCGAAAGACCGAGGCCACCTTCGGCGGCTTCGTCGATGGAAAAATCCGGTTGAACCCGGACTCCCGGGCCCCCATGTACATCGATATCGACCAACTGGCTTCGGGTGAGCGCCCACAGTTCCAGCGCGCGGGCGTCGATCACCTGATCGGCCTGCTCCAGAAGGACCTCCCGGTTTTCGCGGGTATGGTCCTCACTTTGTCCCTCCTCACCCTGGCCGCCTCGTGGATTGCCGCCACCCTTATGGGCCGCGAGCGGTCTTTCCTGGATGCCGGACAAGCCGGTTTCTACATTACCGTCGCCCTCCTGTTTGCCTTTTGCATGCTGATGGCTGCCTTCGCTGGAAAACCCCACCTCGCCCTCGTCGCGGGCATCCTAGCCGTGCTCACCCCGGTTATCATCATGATGAGAATCTATGAGGTGCCCTTCCTCTTCGGATGCATCCTGTTTCTCGCGGTTGCCGTCATGGTCGCCGGTGCCGCCTTCGCCTTGTCGATTCCCCTCCAGAAATACCCCCTCTACCATCATCTGGCGCAGCAGTTTTCCGGGTTGATCCACCTGCTGAAGTTTTGATCCGCGGTTCCGGGGGCCTTCGCCTCAACCAAGCCGCCCGAAAATCCCGCGATTTTGCGTAGACAATCCTGAATTAAAACCATGGTATGCCTGTCCCGGTTAAAACCCAACCCAGAGGACGATAATGCGAAAGATACTCAACCTGTTGTTCATTGCGGCGATCACCTGCGCCGTTTCCGCCCAAGACGCCAAGCCCCTGCGGGTACTGCACCTCACCGGTGGCTGCTGCCACGACTACGACAAGCAGAAGATCATCCTCAGCGAGGGCATCACCGCCCGCGCCAACACCCAGTTCGAGATTGTACACGAAGGCGGCAAGAGCGGAGACTACAAGTATCCGCTCCTGCAAGCCGCAGGCTGGGGGAAGAACTTCGACGTCGTGCTCTACAACATCTGCTTCGCCCACATCAAGGATGACGCCTACGTCGAGGGCATCACCCAGGTGCACCGCGAAGGCCTTCCCGCAGTGGCCCTCCACTGCACCTATCACAGCCACCACTGGAAGACGAAAACCGACGAATGGGAAAAGTTTCTCGGGGTCACCTCCCCCAACCACGGGAAGAAGCACGCAATCACGATGAAGAACCTCGCGCCAGAACACCCGATCATGAAGAACTTCCCCGCGGAATGGACCACCCCGGAAGGCGAGCTCTACCGGGAAAACAAGACCTGGGACACCGCCACCCCGCTCGTCCTCGGAACCGCGGGCACGGAAAAACACCACTGCGTGTGGATCAACCAGTACGGCGCTGCACGCGTCTTTGGCACAACCGTGGGCCATCACAACTCGACCATGGAGTCCAAGGAGTATCTCGACCTTGTTTCTGCCGGCCTGCTCTGGGTCACCGGCAAGCTCGGGGATGACGGCAAACCGGTCAAGGGCTACGGGCCGAAGAACTAAGTCCCCCGGGCTGTGCTTAGCCGCCACATCCCATGCAAGCCGCCATGGACGTCACGATATACCTGGCGGACCAGAATCCGCACCGCGACCGAAGCCTCGGCATCACCCAAATGACCCTCGGCCTGCTCGGGGAACTGGGCAAGCGCCCCAGCCTCCACCTCCGCACGCTCGGCTCCAAATCCTCCGCCCCTTTCGAGGTCGAGGGCGTTGACCAGCACCGGCTCCCATGGTCCACCGACCACGGCCTCGGCCGGCTCCTTGCGGATCATCTCCACCCCGTCCTGCACCGCCCGCAAAGCGACCTCTGGTACTATCCCAAGGGCTACCTCTCCCGGCTCGCCCGGCCGCGCGCGAAGACCGTGATCACGATGCACGACATGATCCTCCAGCACTACGTGGATCATTATCCCACGGCCCGATCAAAAGCCAACTACACCTACTGGCTGGGCCTCGCAGCGGACAGCCTGCGCCGGGCGGACCGGATCCTCACCATCTCCAAAAATGCCGAGCAACAAATCAGGGACTTCTGCGAGCGCCGCAAGTTCCAGCCCCCACCCATCCAGGTCACCTACGAGGCCTGCAGCTTCGAGCATCTCCACCCGGACGAGACCCCCAAGGAGGATTACGTGCTCCATCTCTATTCCGACGCCCCGCATAAAAAATCCGCCATGCTCCTTGACTGGTGGCAGACCCCGGGTGATCTCCCACCGCTTCACCTCGTGGGAAAGGATCGCCCAGGCCCAGACCGTGTACACAGCCTGCCCTTCCTCGATCGCGAAACCCTCATCCAGGTAATCCGCAAAGCCCGCGCCCTGGTACTCCCGTCTGAGATCGAGGGCTTCGGCCTGCCGGGACTGGAGGCGTATTTCCTGGGGACCCCCGTCGTGTACGCGGCGGGTACGGCCGTCGACGAGATCCTGGGCGTGGGCACCGACAAGGGGCGATTCACGCTCGACGAGCGCGAGAGCTTTCAACAGGCACTCGACGAGGTCCTGGCGATGGATGAAGGGGAGGTCCGGGCCGTGGGAACAACGCTGCGCGAGCGGTTTTCATGGGAACGTTTCGGGAACGCCGTGCTGGAAGGTTTTGCCGCGGCCTTGAGAACCTGAGCGGGGAGAAGGGCCCCTTTTACGGCGGCGGAAGCGTGCGATCAGGCCCTTTCAAGGACCGAGCGATAGACCCCCACCGTCTCCGCGGCCGTTCGCTCCCAGCTAAACCTTGCGGCCCGGGCAAGCCCCGCCTCCCGCAGTTCCCCCCGGTAGCCCTCGTCCAGGATCGTCTCCGACAACCCGCGGATGATATCCTGTATATCGAGAGGATCCACCATCACCGCGGCGTCCCCGACCACCTCGGGAAGGCTCGACCCCTTCGAGGTCAACACCGGGCAACCGCAGGCCATCGCCTCCAGGGGCGGCAGGCCGAAACCCTCGTACAGCGATGGATATGCAAACAGGTCCGCCGCCGAGTACAGGGCCGGCAACACGTCGCGTTCCACGTAGCCCGTGAGGTGTACCCGCTCGGATAAATGCATCTGGTCGATGTATCTTATCAAGCGCCCGGAGCCCCGCCCCGGATCGCCCACCAACACCAGGTCGTAATCGAGCCGGTCGCAAATCCGCCGATAGGCCTCCAGCAGGCGGTTCATATTCTTGCGCGGCACCAGGGAGCAACTCGACAGGACGAAGGGGCGTTGCAGGCCGTAGGTATCCCTTACCCGGATCCGCGCCTCCTCGTCAGCCGGCTTGAACAAGGTGTCGACCCCCAGGGGAATGGCGCTGATCC
>JAYGFS010000201.1:0-12582 GCA_046581765.1 Verrucomicrobiota bacterium | reverse complement strand
AGCGGATCCAACGGATGCCCGGGCATTGTCCTTCAAGCTCGCCGCCCTGCATGAATGGATCGCCCTGAACGACGAGAACCTGTACCCCATCGACCTCGTGAACTTTCAGAGCGAGGTGACGGATATCTCTGCCGGTCGAGTGCCGGATGGCGGGCTCGCCATCGACGAGCTTCTCCTGCCGACGCCCGGAACGGAGAACATCACGCCCACGGTCGAGATTGTGGTGACTACCCTGGTGGAATTGCCGGCTATATGGGCCTACGAACAGAGCAATAGCGACCTGGGCACGGCGTGGATCGCCCCGTCCTACGACGACCTTAGCTGGCCGCGCGGCCCCGCCCTGTTGTATCGCGAAACGGGATCGCTGAACGGTCCGGCCGGAACGGAAATCAATCTCAACCCGCCGACGACCCACTATTTCCGCCACGCCTTTGATTTCAGTGGAGACATCAATGTTGCCCAGTGGGAGTATGATCTTTTTGCCGATGATGGAGCCGTAATCTACTTGAACGGGGTGGAACTCAATCGCCTGCGCATGCCGGCCGGAACGATTTCCCACGCGACTTTTGCCAATGCCCCGCAGGGCAATGCCCCGCGCGAGGGCCCCTTCGCGATTCCCGGGCAATTCCTGCAGAATGGGAGCAACGTGATTGCGGTTTCGGTGCATCAGGATGATGGCACCAGTGGCGATGTGGTTTTCGGGCTGGAGCTTCGTTCCTCGGTAAGCGAAAACCCAAGCAATACCTTTGCCACCGTATTGGCCCTGGCAGAAGGCTTGCGCATCACCGAGATCATGTATCATCCGGCTGGCTCGGGCCTGGCCGAATTCATCGAGTTCCAGAACATAGGCTCCGTGCCGCTGGACCTGGAAGGCGTGCGCCTCGATGGGGGGGTCAAGTTTATCTTTCCCGCAATGACCCTCGCTCATGGCGAATACACGCTGGTGGTGCGCGACTTGGCCGCCTTCACGGCCACCCATGGAACCGGCATCAACGTCGCGGGAATCTACAGCGCTCCACTCGACAACGGAGGAACCGACCTGGTCTTGCTTCCGCCCAATCCCTACGATGCCGCGATCCTGCGCTTCAGCTTCGACGACACCTGGTACCTGAGTACCGATGGTGGAGGATCTTCACTGGAGATTGTCAACCCGGAGGGCGCCATCGACCGTTGGGGCCTGCCCGAAAGCTGGAGGCCGACCAGTGGTGGGACGCCTGCCGAGAAGGCCCCACCCGTAATCACCAGTGCACAAATTGCCACCGGGCGCCTGGATGATCCCTTTCAATACGCGATTAGCGCCTCGGCGGATCCGCAAGGTTACGCGACCACTGCATTACCTGCCGGTTTGGCGCTTAATCCGGGAACGGGCCTCATTTCCGGCACACCACAGGTCTACGGTGATTTCGAGATCGTCGTTTTTGCCACGAATGCAGGGGGGACCGGCCAGGCCAACCTGAGCTTGAGCATCTCGGCATCCGGTCCTTTCGCCGGGTATGCCTGGGATTCAATCACCTCGCCGCAAGCCCTGCTGGGGCCCATCCCGGTGACGGTCCATGCGGTCGATGCCCAGGGCCGGATCGTCGTCGACCACCAGGCCACCATAAACCTCAGCGGAATCACCGGGGCAACATCCAACCTGGCCTCCTCGTTGCTCATTACCGAATGCTGGGACCGCTCACCCGATTATGTCGAGATCCAGAATGTCGGCTCTTCCGCGCTGAATACCATGGGCTGGGTCCTGGCCGTAAATGCCGCCGAAAACCAGGGGCTCAATGATGTGGCCTCGACTCTGTGGACCCTGCCGGCATCCATCTCGGCAGGAGCGGTGCTGTATCGTACCGATGACCCGAGCGACAACTACTTTGGTGGGGACATCCCCTGGTCGAGCAGCCGCTGGTTTGTCAGCAACGGTCGGCACGGCTGGGCGATGATCGTGGACGATGTCGGCGCGGTCGCTGATTTCGTGGCCTGGGGCTACGAGGCCGCCGAGCTGGCTGGCCTGGACGTGACCGTCAACGGCTTCAACATCACGCTGGGGACGGCGTGGACGGGGGAGGGCGTCACCTGGAACAGTGCGGGTAGCCGGGCCCTCCTGCGGACCGGCGATGCCGATACAGACGAAAGGGGGGATTGGAGCTGGACCAGCCTCAGCCGGGGGTCTGAGAATGCCGGGTTGACCGTGCCCTTTCCCGGCGCGACAACGGCAGTAAACATTTCGCCTCCCAGTGCAAATCTCGCGAACGGGGTGTGGTCCGGAACGGTCACCATCAGCAACACCGTGACACTGATGGTCCTGCTGGCTGAAGACGGGTCGAGCCCACAGGCGGTGAGTCAGCCCTTTGACGTGGTCATTCCGCCCGCGCCGGTCGTGACCTCCGCAGCGAGTTTCAGCGCCGTGCAGGGCCAACCCTTTGCCTACTTGATTACCGCCAGCAATGGCCCCACCAGTTTTGACGCGGTGTCCCTGCCGAGCAACGCGAGCGTCGATACCGGATCCGGCGTGGTCACCGGGATGGTCGCGACTGCGGGCGCCATGAATTTCACGGTCTCGGCAAGCAATGCTGGCGGTACCGGCAACCTGCTGGTCAACCTTAGCGTGGAAGCCGATACGGATGGCGATGGAATGCCGGATTCATGGGAAGGTGCGCATGGCTTGAATCCCTCCCTCGCTGACGCCTCACTTGACCTGGACCTCGATGGGCAGAGCAACTTGAATGAATTTCTCTCCGAGACCGACCCGGATGACGCGGATTCCGTCCTCCGGGGCATGCATGTCACGCACGTGGCCAACGACGCGTTCGTCCAATGGGAATCGGTACTCGGACGGCGTTACCGTGTGCGGGCGTCCACCGATCTGGTGAGCTGGGAGCTCCTGTCCGGGAGTCTCACCACCGCCACCGGAACAACGTCAAGCTTTCTCCATGTGGATGCCGTGAAAGGAAAACGCATCTACTATCGTATCGAGACCTTGAACGGGTATTGATTGCCTGCGTCGGCGCTTTCCAGCCAAGGCGGGGTCGCGGGCACCTACTTCTGCCAGGGCAGGAATTTGAGGGCAGAACAGAACGGGGAGGCCGGCAAGCTCGCGGCGTTGTACAGGTTGGCCCTTTCCGGATCGCCCTCGCTTGCGTAGCGAACGGCTACCGGTTTGTTCACCTCGGCGCAGGTCACCCGGATGGTTTCCCCGCCCGCTTCGATCACCGCCTCAGCCGGGTGCCAAGCGCCCGCCTCGTCAGCGATTTCGAAGCCGCCCGGCACCGCGCCCGGTGTTTCTTTGGCGGGCTCCAGTCCCGTCTTGGCAGCGGTAATCAAGCCGCCCGCGAGATGCGAAAAATACACCCGGATGGCGTTTCCCTCGATGGAGGCTTCCTTGAACAGGGGGCCACTGACCGCGATAGACCGGCCGTAGACCTGGGCCAAGGGCCACCGTGCAAGGCGATGGCCAACATCGAGCTTGTTGCTGGGGTGGATGTCCGTGTCCCGGAGGTCGATGGTCACGGCCATGCCCGTATGCGCATCTAGCGCGAGGGCGAGTCGTTGTTCTTCGCGCAGGCGTATCCAGCCCCAGCTTTCATCCTTGTAAGCGGGAAGCTGCACGTAATAAAAGGGAGCCTTGGCGCGGTTCCAGGCCTTGCGCCAGCCATGGATCATGGCCTGTTGCTTGTAGCGGTAGTCGCGTGGATCTTCCCCTCTCCCGGCATTCGACTCGCCCTGGTACCAGATAAAGCCCCGTAGGGCGTAGGGTGCAATGGGTGCCATGCGGCCATTGAAGATACGTCCGGGCATACCGGCGGTGTTGCGGATGATGACCCCGCCTTCGAGTTGCTTGAGCGCCTCGAGTTGATCGGCGTCCGCGAGCTTGAGGATGGTCCTGAGCGTCTTGTGCCGGTCAAAGGACGGGCGCGGGATAAAGCCCTCGATCGGTTTGCCGCCCCAGGCCGTGTCGATGATGCCGATCGGCAGCTTGAGTTCCTCGGCAAGCCGTTTGGCGAAAAAATATGCGGCGGCGGAAAAGCTTCCGCGCGTCTCGGCCGTGTCGGGCACCCACGTTGTGCGAAGATCTTCCAGTGGCTGTTCTGTATCCGGGGTTCGAATCTTCAGCATGCGGAGCATGCCGGGTTGCGGGTCTGTGACGAGGCCCTTGAAGAAGGAATGGCGCCTGGCACAGCCCTGTAGATTCATATCCATGTTGGATTGCCCGCTCGCCAGCCAGACTTCACCCACTTGGATGCCGTTTACGGTCAGGCCTTCCCCGCCTGACTGGACCCGGAGGCTCTGGTGCTCTGAATTGGCTGCAAGCGGGTCCAGGGTGACACGCCAGGACCCGGTCGATTCGGCGATCGTGGATGCCTTTTGGCCGGCGAATGATACGGAGACCCGCGCACCGGGGGCTGCTTTGCCCCAGACGGGAAGGGCGGTGTCCCGCTGCAGGACCGCGTGGTCTGAAAAGATGCCTGCCAGCTGGAGTTCTGCGCCATGCAGACTGCTGGCCATGAGAAAAAGAGCAAGGATCCGGGAATTATTCATGAAAGGCCTTCGACAAAAGTTCGCGTAATTTGTTGAGGGCGGGTAATGGCACCGCCGACGACAACCGCGAAGGCCCCGGCGTCCAGGGCGCGCCTTGCATGCGCCGGTGTACTGATTCGACCTTCAGCAAAAACCGGGACCGCCAGGGCTTCGTTCAAGCGTGTGATGAGGTCGAAATCAGGATCCTCCTGCTGGCGGCTGTATTCCGTGTAACCCGAGAGGGTTGTGGCGACGAGATCTGCCCCGTGCGCCACAGCGGCGAGGCCTTCTTCAACCGTGGAGATGTCGGCCATGACCGGGATCTTGCCTGCGTGTGCGGTCGTGATGAGATCGGCCAGGCTTTCGCCATTCGGCCGGGGACGGCCGGTGCCGTCCATCGCGATCATGTCCGCACCCGCCGCGATCAAGCCATCCACATGGCTTCGCGTGGGGGTGATGAAGACCCCGTCCGAGCCCTCCTTGAACAGGCCGATCACCGGCAGGTCGACCACGGCCTTGATGGCCCTGATGTCTGCAGGGCCGTTGGCACGAATACCCGCAGCCCCGCCTTCTTGTGCCGCACGTGCCATGCGGGCCATGATCTCGGGGCTGTGCAGGGGCTCGTGTGCAAGTGCCTGGCAGGAAACGATCAAGCTGCCCTGTAGGGATGAAAGCCAGGGAATGTCCATGGCGCACTGTATGAAGCGGAGGAGAAGATGCAAATACGGGGCGCATCGTTCTTTAGCGGATTATCCGGCCAGCTCATGAGGTCGGCGGTCACCGCACCCGCCGGCAAGGGGTGCCGCATGGCTGGGATGCGCCCCCACCCGGCGGGATTTTCCATGCATTCGCTGCAATTCGGAAAAATGTTGGAAAATCAAACCCTATTTCAAGTTCCTACCCGGGTTGATATGCGTTAGGTTGCCTCCATGACTGTACGAGTCCTTTCCCTGGTGCTGTTTCTTCCCCTCCTTTCGATCGCGGTTGCGGAAGCCGCCCCGGAATGGAAGCTCGCGGACGCGATCGAGGCCGTGGAGTCGTTTACCGCTCCGGGGGCCAAGCGAAAAGCCTTCTTGAAGCAGTCGAAGGCCTGGTCCGACCAATTGGCGTCATCGGGGCTCAAGCTCGGGGAGCGGGCCTACCTGGAGGCGGTCGTGCTCTCACGCCAGGGGGAAGCCGATGCCGCGCAGCAGGCCCTGGCCGATGCGCTCGATGGCCGGTCCTCCCTGCCCCTGCATGCCGCACGCTATGGAGAGGTCCTGACCCGTGTAGGGTCCGCTTTGTTGAACGCCCGCCTGGAGGAAGGCTCCTATACCGACCTGCCCGCCATCGTGCGCACGCTCCTGGAAATCGGTACGCGCTCGCCGGACCAGTTGACACGCCAGTTCGGTCGGCGTTTTGCAAGAGCGGATGACCCGGCCCTACGCGAGGTGCGGGTGGAGATCGCAGGGATGCTCTCGGCACATGCCGGACTATCCAGGGCGGAAAAGGATGTATGCATCGGTCGGCTTTACGGAAAGCGTGGCCCCTTGCCGGAAGCCGAAGCGGCCGTGGCCCCGGAGCTCATCACCGGGCGGGATATCGACCGGGCGCGTTTCCTCATACTCGGGGGTGGAGGCAGCTATCGAAACAACCAGATCAGCCTGGAACGCAACGTGGAGTTCCTTCACCGCCTGCAGAAGGAGAAGGGCTTTGACGCCGCTGGCAATCACATCCTGTTTGCCGATGGCAAAGCCGATGGCAAGGACCTCCAGATGGTCAACCCCGATAAGGTGCCCGAGTTGAACAGCTTGCTGGCCGCGATCCTGGGCACGACCACCGGGCTCAATCTCAGCTATCGCAGTCATCACCTGGACCGGGTCTCGGGCGCATCGACCCAGGCGAACATCCAGAAATACTTTGATGGGCTGAAGCTGGAAAAAGGGGAGCAGCTGGTGATCAACTTCACCGGCCACGGGGGGCGTGGTGAGAAGGATCACGCACAGAACACCAGCCTCTACCTGTGGGAAAATAAGACGATTCGGGTAAAGGATTTCTGCAGGATGCTGGACAAGCTTCCGGTCGAACACCCGGTGATGGTATTAATGGTCCAGTGTTACTCCGGCGGCTTCGCGAACCTTATATTCAAGGAAGGCCAGGCGGAAAAAGGCTTGGCCGACCATCCGCGCTGTGGATTTTTTTCCACGGTTCACGATCGGATCGCTGCCGGCTGTACCCCCTCGATTAATGAAGATGAATACTACGAGTACACCAGCTATTTCATGACCGCGCTGGGCGGCAGGACGCGCACGGGAAAAATGATTGAGCTGCCGGATTATGATGGAGATGGCCGGGTTTGTTTTGCCGAGGCGCATGCCTATGCCCTGATCGAATCCAAGACCCTGGACGTGTCCATCAAGACGAGCGACGTATTGCTTCGCAAGTATTCCCGCATCTCCCGTGATCCCGGCATGGTTTCAACCCAGAGTTATGCCGTCCTGCTGGATCGAGCGGGCCCCTGTGAAAAGGCCGTGCTCGAGGGCTTGTCGAAACGCATGGGCCTTTCCGGTGACCGCCGGGTCGAGGCTGCCAGGGTTATTTCCAGCCACCTGGCGAAGCGGCGCAAGGCGGTCGATGAGGAAAAGAAAAAAGTTTCCCGCGAGCTCGTGGAGAAGCGTAAGGCACTGAGCGGGGCGGTGCGCGAACAATGGCCCGAGCTGGGCAATCCCTGGCACCCGCGCGTGTTCGAGATCCTGTCCCGGGAGAAGAAGGCCCTGGTGAAGGTAATCAAGGACCACCCATCCTACGCGGATTTTATCGCCGGTCGAGCGGCACACAAGAAGTACCAGAATCGCTTCTATGCGTACGAGGCTGAGTGGGCGAGCTTGCAGCGCTTCATCCGCACCGCGGAGAATGTGGCCTACGAGGCGAACCTGGGCAAGGTGGCCAGCAAGGATGTGCAGGGACATTACACAAGGCTGGTCGAGCTGGAGCGGGGAACCTTGGCGGCGAAGCCGGTTGAAACGGCCCAGCCGTAATCCAGTGATCGCAGGCGCTGGGTCCAGGTCAAATCGCCGTGCATGCAAGCGGCTCCTGGTCCTGCTGCTGAGCGTGGGGAAGGTCGCGGGCCTTACCTGGATGCGTTTTCGCGGCAGAAACCGACCGGTCGCTTGCCGTGAGCTTCCAGGTTGTCCGCGTAATACCGATTGCTCATGTACGCCACGTAGCGTTTGGGCGTGAGCATTTCCTGGCTGCGTTCGGCATGCTTGTAATACATGTTGAGGACCATGTGGCCGGGGCGGAATCCCAGGATGCCTGAGAAGGAGGTCAGCAGGTTGCCGGCCAGGACGATCCCCAGCACGATACGCACATTCCGTTGGCATACCCCGCCCCGCTCGACGCTCGCCTGGTGGATGCGGCACAGGTAAACGAGCAGGACGGCCGTGAGGGGTTGATAAATGCGGGCGATCCAATATCCGCGCACCTGCCAGCCTTTATACCCATCGTAGGGCGGCGCGAAATTGTTGAAGGCCCAGAGCAGGCCGATCACGATGAGCAGGCAGGTTTCAGCCCGGGTGAAGGAGAGGCCGGGTCCCATGCGATTCAGGATCAGGCACGCGATGAAGCCCAGGGGCAGGAAGAGAAAGCTGGAGAAGAGTAGGTTGTCGAGGAAGATCATGGGGACCTGCTTGAGGTACCAGGCCCAGACCTGGAGATCTCCGCCGGCCAGGTAGGCATTGACCATGTCAGCGTAGACATTGACCTTGAACAACTCGGCGTGGAATCCGTAGACCAGGATGAGGACCACGATGACCAGCGGCAAGGCCATGAGGCCCACCGCACCCGGAATCCAGAAAAGCTTGCGGCGAAGCAACAGGACCAGGCCGGTGGCGGGAATAAAAAAGGCGTAGTGGTCGTAACCGGTGAACATGATACCCATGAGCAGGGCATAGCCCATGGCCGGCTTCCAGTGCTCGGCCCGGCTGATGGCTTCGAGGAGCAGGAAGCCGACTAAAAAGCCCGGCACGAGCAGGGTGTAGGAGTAGGGGAGGCCGCCGTAATACGCGACGCCCGGATAGGCGGCCAGCAACCAGAGGCCCGCCTTGGCAGCATCCCGGCCCACGTGCTTATTCAGGAAGTAGGCGAGGCCGAGCAGGGTCAAGGCGTAGATCAGGAAGTTGGAAATGACGGCCCCCCAGTCGAATCCCAGGGTTTCCATAAAGGCAATGGTGAACAATGGGTAGAGAATCCGACGCAGGTGCACGCAAAATGCCCACTCCTCGTACGGGGCGCCCTCCAGCATCCGGAACTGGGCAATGTGATGCGCATGATCCCAGTTGAACAGGTAGCCGCAGTGTTCCCCGACCTCGGGCGTGGAGAGGGTGCTCGCATAGGGTGCCAGGGTTCCGGAATTCAGCCAGATGGAGAACCAGACCAGGACGATGCTCCCGACCAAGTGACGGCGAATCGGTTTCAGCGAAGTCCGCCCGGCTGGATCGCGCGCGGGCATCTCAGCCAAGGGGTTTGCGCGCTACGATGTGAAGGGAGCCCGAGATTTCGCGCAGGCCGGGCAGGACTTCTGCACCGTACCCAAGGGCTTTTACCAGGGGAATCAGGGGGCGGGGGGTTATCGGCGGCAGGAAGTCGAAAGGCGTGATACACACCCCGGTAAAGCCGAGGGATTTGAGGAGCCTGGCGAGTTTCCAGCGAACGAAGGCCGTTTCATCCGGGGATTCGCCGAGCTTGCGCCCAATCCACTTGATGTTCTTGATGATGGCAATGTGAGGATTCAGCATGTTCGGCTCGCAAAAGCTCATCCATCCCCCGGGCTTCAGCAGCTCGTGGATCTTGCTTGTCGATGCCTCGATGTCGAGGTGATGCAATACCGATGATCCCACGACGGCATCAAAGGGTCCATCGACCACGGCATCCTCGAAACCCTTGCACACATATTCCACCTGCCCGGGTTTTGTTCCTCGCTTGCGTGCAACGTCCAGCAGATCCGGGCTGATGTCCACGGCAAGGATATGCGCGCCGCTTTCGGCGACCATCTCCGTGAATATACCGGTTCCACAGCCCACTTCCAGGACCGTGCTCTCCGCATGCAGGACGGCCCCCTCACGAATCTTTTTACCGCGGCGAATCGCGCGCAGTCGACCCGCGGGCGAGGCCCAGCCCCAGACATCCTCGGCCCCGGCTCCCGCGAGGAAGCGTCCGTGCTCGATTTCGTTGTTGTGCCGGTCAGCGAGTGAGGCATCAGGAGGCAGGTTGGTGTCAGTAGGCATCGGTGCTCGATCGGTTGATATCGGCCGGAAAGCTCGACTAAAACGACAAATGCTCGATAAATCCAGCGAAATTATCGATCGGCTTGGGGAAGGGAACGGAGAAGCTGGAACGACGGGAGGTGGAAAGAAGTAAAACAAATGGTCGGAGCGACTGGATTCGAACCAGCGACCCCTACACCCCCAGTGTAGTGCTCTACCAGGCTGAGCCACGCTCCGACCGTTTGAAGCAGGCAATATGTCGGGATTTCGACGAAGTTCAACCGTTATCTGTAACAATGAAGGGGGAGTTTCACGGCCGGACCAACCGGGTGTCACGGGCGGGTTCGTCTGGGCGGCTTGTTCCCGCCTCCTTGGCTTGGCCGGGTGGGAATTACCCTTTAAGAAAATGCCCCCGCTCCCGAGGGAGCGGGGGCAACCCAGGGTGAGACTTCGAAAGGTACTAGAGCTTGCGCAGCACCTGTTCCTTTCTGGTCTCGTATGAAGCGATCAGCTTGTCGCGCAAGCGGATCATGTGTTGTGTGTGGAGTTCCTTCGCTATCCAGGTCCAGAGCCGGATCTCCCGTTTCACCCGCTTTTCCACGGGTTGGGCATAGCGCTCAATCGCGATATGTCGACGGTGTTCAATGTCCAGCATGGCCAGTTTAAAGCCCCCGATCGCGCGCCATGCGTTCGGCACGTTCATGCGACTGCACAGCGCCAGCAAGTCATCCACCGGGCGCTCAGTGGGCAGGTTGTGTTGTTTCCGCAGATGCTCCTTCAATGCCCGCGTCGAAAAGTAATCGTCGCCGCTGATGACAATTTTCTGGATCGGCATCTCACTGCAACGGCTGCAGCTTGCATGGAATTCGACGATTTCAGCGCCGCAGCGGAGCAGCACGTGGCGGGCTGCATACATGAGAATATCCAGGCTGACCGGGGCCTTGCGGCGGTCGCCCACGCGGATGACGGCGTGGCTGTCGGAGGCGATACGGAATTCCGGCGTATCCTCCAGGGCATTCTGTAGTTCGGCGATATCGACCGACATGCTGACAGCCGCGTGGGCCTGGATGCATTGGCTTCCGTAAGGGAGGCTGTGCTCGGCCTTGAGTTGGCCCTTCAGGTAAAACGAACAGCTCATGTGGTCCGTGTCGATCTCGATAACGATGGTTCCGTACTGGCGTTCGTGCTCCGCGAGCAGGCCGCCGGACATGTCCGAGGGGGTGAACACCGAGGCCACGTCTAATTCCTTTTTCGCCATGGCCTTCAACAGTTTGCGCAGGGGACCGCGCTCGGCCAGGGTAACGTAGGCGCAGAGGTCGAGGGTGGTGGAGGTCTCCTTGACGGGGTCGTCGACCACCCGGCCGGTATCGAGGGTGTAGTGGTGTGGTTTCAGGCCGACGAACTCATATTTTTCCTGGTCTACCTGTTGCAGGCATTTTTCCTGCAGGGCGCGAACATGATCCTCGCTGACCTCCGGGTACTGGGTGGCTTCCTCATGGCTGATACGGAGTGTTTCCGCCACCTCGTAGCCCTTGGTCACGCATTCCGGCAGGCAGAGGATCATCCCCTTGAAGCGGACCCGGTACTTTTCGCGCATGCGCTTCCAGCAGAACTCGAAAGCGTTAAGCATCTGCTGCACGCCAGGGCTCACGCCGAGGTCCAGGGTGAAAAAATATGGGAAAACATCAAGCGGCATGAAGTGCCCCCCCTTGTCCCGGCTGGCCACGATCAGGCTGGCTGATCGGTCACCGATCAAAAAGACCTGGTAGGTCTTGTCCGGCCTGAAGGGTTGCTCACCTGGGTCTTCCAGCAAGTCGCGTAATTGTTTCAATACCCACACCCTCGTCGTTGTTGTTCCTGTTCTCCGTCGCGTGATCCGCGCGGTCATCGTTTCTCACCACCTCGTAAACCGGCTCGGAATCGATCGCCTGCAGGAGGCGCTTCTGTTCCAGCATCCGGTGCGCATCCTCGTTGTGCTGGCGCGCCCAGTTCGGTTTCTGCTTAAATTCGTCGATCACGTGAATGTACCATGCGCGGCAGTGCGGGCAGCGCACCGCGTCCACCAGGGCTTCGCCACAGGCGCAGCTCTGTTCCAGGGCGCTCGGGCAATACCGACAGTAGGCCGTGCTGCCGGTTTTGACCTTCACGAAATGGGGCATGAGGTAGAGCGCATCCGACTCGATGGCCACGTGGCTGATGCAGCGTGGGTTCTGGCAACAGGCGAGCGTCAGGGCCTTGGGATCGAGGCCCAGGGAAGGCAGCGGCAACTTGAGCACCTTCCGGATGGTGTTCAGGCGACCGGCCCGGATCCCGTTGAAATCTCCCCGCTCGAGCCGGGAGATGCTGGATTGATCCACACCCGATTCCCGGGCTAATTGTTGCTGGGTGAAGCCCACTACGTCCCGCGCTTTGCGGAACAGTTCACCTTCAGCTTGATCGATTGTTGCCATGCCTGGATACCGGGACAGCAACCACTATACGGCGTATGTTATAATATGCTATAAAAAAATCATAAAAAAACATAGATTTGCATAGGGATGTTATCAACAGGTTCACTCGATGGCTAAATACCTTACGGCTAAGTGCTAAGCTTCATCAGTCGCAGACTTATTAACAGGCCTGCTTCGAGCTTAGGCGGAGACTTGCCTCGCACTCAGCACACAAAAAAGCCGCGGGGAAAACCGCGGCTCTTTCGCTGAACGATAAAGGCAGCGGTCTTAGCTGTCTTTCTTCTTTCCCCCGGCCGGCGCGAGTTTGGTGAGGTACTTCTTCGGGTCGGCATCGAACTTGGCCTTGCACTTGCCACAGCAGAAGCCGACCGTCAGGGTGGACG
>JAYGFS010000085.1:0-2791 GCA_046581765.1 Verrucomicrobiota bacterium | reverse complement strand
ATAGAAACTGGAAAACAATTCGCCCCGGAACAGCCCTTGGGCCTGGCCAAACAACTCCTCGGTCTTGAGCTTGGACTTCGCCTTGTCCTCGATGCCGAGGCAATCGATCACCACCAGGTTGGCCCGAGCCACGTTTTTGCCCAGTTTCTGGGACAACCTTTCCAGGCTGAGCCAGGGCTTGTCCTCGGCTTGGGCTCGCCCCAGGTCCGGGTCGCGGGACGGGGGTAGTTCCCGGTAGCCGCCGATCTGCATCGCATAGCAGAGGCGTTTTCCGTCCGGGCTCATCTCCGTCTCGAGACGACCGCAATAATAGAAGAGGCTGACCCCCAGGGTGGGAATGCTGCGCACCCATTTCTCGTAGGTTACGCCGTCGGTCTTCGGGGTATGCCCGATAAGCTTCACCACGAAGCCCTCGGCATGCAGGACCTTTTGCAGTTCCTTGATCTTCGCAGCGTGCGCCTTGTCGTCACTGGCGTTGACCAAAAGGGCACGGCGGTGCTCCGTCCACTTCGTCGGCGGGACCGCCTCAACCACCACGAGAGAGGAAAGGCAAAGGGGTATAGCTGCGAGCAGGCGCTTCATCGGGATTACGCCGGCCGCGAATCAGGCCATCAGTTCGGCAAGGGGTCCGGTCTGCATCGCCTGCAGGTCGAGGTCGGGGTCGATGTGTCCGAAGCTTTGCTGGTTTTGCCCCACGCTGTTGAGGAAGGTGGTGTACAGGGAGCCCACCGTGCGGTGGCCCGGCTTGCCGTATCCCGGATAATTGACGTAGGTGCCACCCAGCTTCATCTTGCCCTTCAGGTTGCCCACGATTACCAGCGGCCACTCGTAACCGGTCGAGTGGTGGGTGTCGGGCGCGTCGCTCATGTAGACGATCAAGGTGTTGTCGAGCATGGTGCCATCGCCTTCCGGGGTGTCCTCCAGTCGCTTCGCCATCCGGGCGATCAGGCCGAAGAGCCAGCCACGGGTTTTTTCATAATAGGGAACCCCCTTGGCGTCGCGCTTGTTGCCGCCCATGTGGCCGTAGCCGTGGTTGCTCTCCTCCACCCCGATGCCGAGGTAGGGTTGGGCGTTGATCTCGGTCGCGGCGCAGGTAATCGTCGCGACGTTGCTGAGCCCACCGATGAGGGACGAGGCCGCCAGCTCGAACTGGGCCTCCAGGCGCTGGGTGGCGACCTCGGAGCTGAAGCGAGCGTCCAGCTTCGGCGCCGCCTGCTTGAGCGTCTCCTTGTTTTCGAGCAATTTGTACTGGCGGGCGGCCAATTGGTCGTAGGCCCCCAGGTAGGCGTCCAGTTCCTCCCCGGCCAGGGATCCAAGAGCCGAGCGCGTCCGCTTGACATCACCCACCATGTAGTCGAGCAGGTTGCGCTTCAAATGAAAGTTCTTTTCCCGCTCGCCGCCGGCCGCCACGCTGAAGAACGCATTGTAGGCCTTTTCGGGGTTCAGGATGATCGGCATCGACTTGTGCGGCGCCCGGGCGGAAATATCCATCAAGGCATCGCGAGCCCCCGATGCCATGCCCACGCCGATCCAGGGCAGGATGCCCGGGATCGCCTGGCCGAGCTGGTAATCGATGGTGATGTTCTGGGGGGACTTGTTGGCCCCGGATATCCGGTACATCCCGAGGCATCCCCCCCAGGTCGAGTGCCCGCCGCCGGTGCACCGGCCCGAGAGGCCCTGCAGGATGGTGGTCTTTGACTTGAGCGCTTCCAGCGGAGCCAAGCCTTTGGGCAGCTTGTGCTTTGCGAGGTCGAAGGACTCGAATTTTTCGCGATCCTCGTATTGCTGGAAGGGAATGCTCTCCGGGCAGGCCTGCACCGCATCGAAGCCGTTGCTTTGGATGACGAAGACGAAACGCGGCGGCGTTTTCACGCCCTCGGCATTGGCCATCACCCGCTGGACCATCGGGGAGAGCAGGGTGGAGCCCGCACCCAGCGAGAGCCCCTTTAACATTTGACGGCGATCTAGATTCATATGTACAGCCTTTGTATTCGGCCAAGTGCCCCCTGCCCCGCCCGATGATCGTCCACCCAGGCGGCCCACCGCGTGGCGGTCTTTATCATCGACCGCACACCGGCATTGTCCACATATTTGTTAATGAACGTACGCTATTTCCCCTGTTTTCCTGACAGGAATAGGCCTTTAAGGCCTTGCGTCCTTGCACGGGCGGGTGGTGCGCGAGCTGCTCGCCTGGCCGGCAGGTGCGATAGCGTGCATATTTTTCCAAGGAATCCATCCCGGCAAACGACTTCTATATACATAGGGGGTTCGTGGATGGTTCCATGCCCCCGCTTCTGATATACAGCATGAAAAACCAAGTAGGTGTCCTTATGAAAAAAATCGGTTTAGTGGTCGTCCTGTTGATTCCTGTCCAACTCATCCTCGCCTGTTGCATGGTTCCCCGGACCTACAAGGGGACGATCCACCAGAACACCCAGGAAGCGGTGATCTTTCACGACCGGGGCATGCAGGACATGATTCTCCGTATCAATTACGAGATCAACGGCGAGGGTGCCCCGGATCACTTTGCCTGGATCATCACCGTACCCAATGAGCCGGAACGCTACGCGGTGGCCGATGCCAAGGTGTACGAAGAAGTCTTTGCCTGGGCGAATCCCCTGGTGCAGCCACCGCGCCCGAGAGGTCTTTTTCATTTTCAAAGCCTTGCCGAGGACGCCGCCGTGGACAAGGGCCTGGCGTTCAGCGAGCCGGTCGAGGTGGGTCCCTACGATATCCAACCGGTCAAGGTGAAGGGTGCAGAGGCACTGGGCGAACTGAATACGTGGTTGTC
>JAYGFS010000555.1:0-6847 GCA_046581765.1 Verrucomicrobiota bacterium | reverse complement strand
GATTTTTACAACTGCTCATGCTTGATTTCCTTTTTGATTGAAAGGGTTAGTCGGGGCCCCGTTTAGAAGGGCAAATCCTCCGAGTCATCGCTTGCGGGCGCCTGCGGAGCAGGGGATTCACTGCTTTCGCCACCGCCGCCTTGCGCATCCTCCCCCGCGGATCCATCGCCTTCAGCCGCCCTGCCTGTGCCCAGGAATTGAACCCGGTCAGCGATGACCTTGACCTTGCTGCGCTTTTCACCCTGGTCGTTCTCCCAGGTGTCCAGGCGCAGGCGGCCCTCCACCAGTACCGGGCGTCCTTTTTTCAGGTACTTGCCACAGTTTTCGCCTTGGGGACCCCAGACAGTAATGTCAAAAAAGTCCGTCCGCTCGACCAGGTCCCCTTCACTATTCTTGTACTTCTCATTTACGGCCAGGCCCAGGTCCGCCACCGGTCGCCCAGAAGGCACGTACCGTACTTCGGGATCGCGGGTGAGATTACCCATCAGGATGACACGATTGTACGAGGCCATGATAGGTCCTACGCTTCTTCCCCGGCGGGGCTGGGTGCCGCTGCCCGCCTGGCAATGGCTTTCTCGTCAACCCGGCTGATTTGCACCCGGAAGAGGAATTCGTCGTGACGAATACGCTCTCGCAGTTCAACCAGCCGCTGCGGATCAATGGTTATAACCACCAGGGCGAACTCACCCGAGGTCTCCTTTTTCAGGGGACGCGCAAATGGGCGGCGCCCCAGGCGCGTGGGGCGATTCGTTGATCCTCCGAGGTCCTTGATAACCTTGCAGATGGAGTCGAGTCCCTTTTCAATTTCCTCTTCCGTCAAACGCTCGGGAAGAATGACCATGGCTTCATATCGATTCAAAATCTGTCTCCTGCACGCCTACACGCGCCTTGCATTATACGCATTCATGGCTTTTTCAACGCCATGTTCCACCGCATAGTGAGCGGCCTCCGCCGATAAGCGGCTCAATTTAGCAGCCGTCTGTTCTAACTCTTCCGGCCATTTACTCAACACATAATTAGTCAAATCTTTTCCTTCGGGTCGGGGTCCCACGCCGATCCGAATCCTCGGAAAGGCCTCTGAGCCAAGAGCGTCCACCACGGACTGCACGCCATTGTGCCCTCCGGCACTGCCTTTTGGCCGGGTTCGAATCCGGCCGGTTTCCAATTCTACGTCGTCAACGACGACCAGGACGTCTTCTGAACCGCAACCCTGCCGGCGCATTGCCCGAATCACCGCATAGCCGCTGCGATTCATAAACGTCGTCGGTTTAACCAGCAAAACATGACCGGCCGATCGCCTCCACTTCGCCAGTAGGGCGGGCATGGTCCAGCTCTGCCGGAAACGCAAACCCTCTGCCGCAGCCAGGGCATCCCGCGCATCAAAACCGATGTTGTGCCGGGTGTGCACATATGCGGACCCCGTATTCCCGAGTCCGACGATGACCTGCACGCCGGCCTTCATCTCCAAAGCATCTTCCCGGGGCAGAAAAGCCGTTCAAAAAAGCTTCCGATCAGCGGTAAGGACGCCTGGGCTGGCTTATTCAACTCCAGCCGGTCCGGCGGCATCGGGTACTTCCTTGGTCTCTGCCCCTTCCTCTCCCTCTACCGCGTCCTCTCCCTCTACCGCGCTCCCATCCTCATCGTCGTCCTCTCCGGCAACACGCGGCTTGGCGATTGAGACGATGCTGACCTGGTCCCCGGTCAAGCGGCAGAATTTCGCGTCGAGCTCGATATCGCCGGCGAGCATATGTTCCCCTACATCCAAATGCGAAATATCCAGGTCAATCGACTCGACGATATCGCCCGGCAGGCACTCCACCTGGATTGCACGCACATGGAAATCAACGGTGCCCCCGCCAAGGGTAACACCTGTCGGTGTTCCCACGAAATGGATGTTGAAGCTGACGCGCACCTTGTGATCCATTTGAACCTCGTGGAAATCCACGTGCATGACGCGACGGGTCAACGGATGGTGCTGCACCTCCTTGAGCAGGACCTTGGTGGCCGCGCCATCGTCGACGCTGAGGTCAATCATCAGGTATTCGCTGGCATGATCACAAAGCAACATTTCAAAGGAATGCTCCTCCAGTTGGATCGTCTTGGCCTCACGACCGCTCCCGTAGACCACCGCGGGGACCTTGCCCTCACTGCGGAGCCGGCGAACCGCACCGGTACCGATGGTTTCGCGGGATTTTGCACTCAAGTTAATCTGTTCGGCTGCCATGGTTTTCTCCTGGATCAATCCACCCGGAACAACGAGGAAACGGATTGGTTTTGATGAATTCGTAAAATGGCGTCGCCCATCAAATCGGCGATCGATAAAACCTTGACCGGCACACCCTCCCAGTCGGGCACAGGCACGCTATCGGTGGTGATGAGCTTATCAATAGGGGAATGTTTGAGCCGCTCAGCCCCGGTTTCGTTCAGCATGCAGTGGCTGACCGCAGCAATAATGGACCGTGCACCCAATTCCTTCAACTGTTCTGCGGCACCACATAGTGTGCCCGCGGTAGAGGTCATGTCGTCCACGATGATGCAGTCACGATCCCTTACGTCACCGACCACATTGATCACCTCGACCTCGGTCGAGTTTATACGCTGCTTGGAGACAATGGCGATGTCCGAGTTAGCCAGCATGTTATGATAGGCGTAGGCCATCTTCACCCCGCCGGTATCTGGAGCGACTACAACCGGATCATGCAGGTCCAGGGAGCGTAGATAACGAACGATGACGGGCGAGGCGTAGAGATGGTCGACGGGGATGTCGAAGAATCCCTGGATCTGCTGGCTGTGCAAATCCATGGTGAGAATACGATCGGCACCCGCTGCAGTCAACAGGTTGGCCACGAGCTTGGCGGTAATCGGTACACGAGGCTGGTCTTTCCGATCCTGGCGGGCGTATCCGTAAAAGGGGAGCACGGCCGTAATCCGCGTAGCCGATGCGCGCTGAGCGGCATCGATCATGATCAACAACTCCATGAGATGCTCGTTCGGGGGAGTACAGGTGGGCTGGATAATGAAGACATCATGACCGCGGATATTTTCCGTGATCTTGACGAAGGTCTCACCGTCCGGGAATCGTGTGCGCTCGACATGTGCAAGCGGATGCTGCAGATATGCTGAGATCATCTCCGCGAGTTGGATATGTGCACTGCCGGTAAAAAGCTTCACGATTCTCTTTGTGGGTTGCCATTCCTGATAAAGTTACCCTGGTTGCCCGACGAGGACTCGAACCTCGACAAACTGAACCAAAATCAGTTGTGCTACCATTACACCATCGGGCAGCCAAATAAGCCTGCTGCCAGCCACCGTGGCCGACAATTGGAAAGCGGTGGAAGCTAACGCCTTTCCAAGGGATGTCAAGCGCGTAACAAAAAAGCACCTTGGGCTCCTTGCCTTTCCGCCAAACCGCCAATTAGCAACACCCCACCGAGCTCCCCCGAGGGAGCGGATACCTGGCAGGAAGCGGCAGATGCCCGCCCGGCATCTGCCGAGTAATCCCATCTATTCGTAAGGAAATCCCCGGCTCCTTCGCCAAGGGGAGGACCCCCATCACATCCCATCGCGCGTCCTCGGCTGGACCTGGCCGCGGTGTGGCCGGGACCCCGTTGCGGCTCAACCCACGTGATGAAGGCAGCTGTCCTTAGCACCTTCCCATCATAGACCCGATCATCCTGACCACGGAGCTCTTTCATAAACATTTAAGTAATATAGATCATTTATAATGATGGGATCTGAAGCGATGTCAGTCCAATGCCTACTTTCAATATATATCGATGCTTTAAGAGGTATAACGACGTGTTGGCATAGCGGTTGCTATTAGCTCATCTGTACACCGTCATCGAACGGATTAGCAAAATGAAGACGAATGCAACCAAGTCAAAAACACTCGTAATCATGGGGGTTTTTACTGCAGGCGCTGCTGCTGCCTGGTGGATGTCAAATGGCATAAATGACTCCATTATAAATACTTATAATGATCGGCCAAGCTTCTCTGCCCTCGGCAGCAAAAGCAGTGCTAAGGCAAATGATACGAAGTGCACAGGGAAAGCTCCATCGCCGGCATTTTTCGGGGAAGATATTACCGATAATACGTCATTGCTGGAAACGAAGCCAGACAGGGATGAAGGCAGCCCCCTGGTCGCAGTTCCAGCAAACGACGATATGCTGATAAAGAATTTTCCCATCGATGAAAATAATGACGGGTTAAAACGTCTATCGGCATTCAGTGAAGCCAAGAAATCTTTCGCCGCAGAACTTGCCGAGCGCGCAGTGGCCGAACAGTTGGCGGCAACTGAAATTGCCCGTGAACAGGGTTGGGCGGTGCTTGGCGGGGCGGAAAACCAGCGATTTGAGCTGATGTCGTTCCAGGAGGGCCGCCCGATGATCTACGTCCAGAACAACGTCGCGGCGGCCATCACGACCGGCACCAGGGACGCCCGCCTTCGCTACCCGGTATCCGGGGCCGGGTGCCTGGCCGCAGCCTGGGATGCGGGCGTGCCCCTCCTGGGCCATCGCGAGTTCGCCAACCGGGTCACGGTTGGGGACGACACCACCTACGTCTCGTCTCACATGACGCGTATCGTGGGCACCATGATCGCCTCCGGAATCGAGCCCGAAGCACTGGGTATGGCACCTGCGGCCCAGATGATAGTGTATGGTTGGGGCCGTGATGTATCGGAAATGGCTGCAATTGGCATGGGCTACCCCGGCGAACCCGGGACCATTCAGGTCTCCAACCACTCCTATGACTATTCAGCGGGTTGGTCCTTTGAAACGTATCCACCCCGCTGGGTGGGCACCCTTTCCCATGGCGAGTCTGAATATTTCGGCAGCTACGATCACAATGCCTCCCGCTGGGACACGGTCTGCTACGAAACCCCCTACTACCTTCCCTTCAAGGCTGCAGCCAATGATCGCGGCGACAACGCACCCGTGGCCGGTGTACCCTGGACCCATTGGAGTGGCAGCGAATGGGTAACCAAGCCCTACGACCCGGCTACCGACCCCAAGGATGATGGAGCCAGGGGCGGATACGACACGCTTCCACTGCTGGCCAGCGCGAAGAATCCCATGGTCGTAGGCGCGGTGAAGGACGGCATGGCCGTCG
Organism: Verrucomicrobiota bacterium; assembly: GCA_046581765.1. Lineage (GTDB taxonomy): Bacteria > Verrucomicrobiota > Kiritimatiellia > SS1-B-03-39 > UBA6053 > JAPYUI01. The sequence goes on along the minus strand of JAYGFS010000555.1, from coordinate 1,737 downwards.
ACGGTTCCCGTGACACCAGCCGTGCCTCCATGACCAGCTTCTCCTCCTGGGGCCCGACGGACGACGGCCGGATCAAGCCGGACATCGTGGCCAACGGCTGGAAGGTCCTCTCCACCAGCAAGAATGGTATTGACCAGTACTCGACCATCAACGGCACCAGTATCGCCGTCGCAACCGCTTCGGGTTCGGCCCTCCTCATCCTCGATCACTACGACAAGCTTTTTCCCGGTGAATACCTGCGGGCGAGTATGCTGAAAGGCCTCATCATCCACACCGCCGACGACATGGGGCCGGCCGGCCCGGATTACCAGTTCGGCTGGGGCCTCATGAACACCGAAGCCGCGCTCGACTTTATCTCCGCGGCCCAGGCAAATCCCTCCGCCCCCAGGATGCTTGAAACAGCGATCGCAACCGGGGAAACCCAAACCCATGACTTTACCAATGACGGACAGCCGATCACCGTCACCGTCTCCTGGACCGACCCCGCGGCCACATCCAGTAACTTTGCGTTAAACGACCGGAGCTCGAAGCTGGTCCACGACCTGGATGTCGTACTCGTCTCCCCCTCCGGCACGCGTACCCGTGCATTCAAACTCGATCCTGCCAACCCGGCCGCCCTCGCCTTCCGCGGTCACAACGACGTCGACAACGTCGAACAGGTAACCATTGCTAATCCCACTGAACCGGGCCTCTACACCGTGGAAATCACGGTGGACGGGGCTCTGTCCGCTGATGAGCAGGTATATAGCCTGCTCATCAGCGGCTCCCTTCACCCCGAGGTTCAGCCGGATAGCGTCCCCACGGTCAGCCTGACGCTCGACGCCTTCTCCACCGCCCTCGGATCGGTGAGCAGCTCGAGCGCCATGCATGACCTCGCCATTGGGACAGACATCACCCTGATAGCTGCCACGGTAGAACAGAATGGCATGCGATACGTTCCACAGGGCTGGATCGGCACCGGCAACCTGAACGGCGGCGAAGGCAACACGATCACCGTCAGCCTGACCCAGGATTCCAGCATCACCTTCAACTACGTGGAAGAAACCAAGCTGGACCAGGCCAGCTCACCTGCCGGAATCATCGACCAACGGACCTGGCAGCCACGCGGCAGCAGCACCTCCACCCTGACCGCCCCTGCGAGCGTCGATTACAACGGCATGACCTACCGCTTCGCCTGCTGGACCATCGACGGTGCCCGGCAAGCCGATGAGCATGGGTTCGCCCTGGATTGTATCGAAGACCTATCCCTCGAGGTCAGCCACCAGGCCGTGGCCATTTACGAGTTGGCCTCCCGGGATGCGGATGGCGACAACAAGGAGGACTGGTGGGAACTTCGTTACTTCGGCGACCTGACCCACAACCTGGACCTTGACAGCGATGGTGACGGGTACACGGATGCTGCAGAATACGTGACTCGCACCAACCCTTTCGATCCTGCGGATCGATTCTACTTTTACGTAAAGAACCTGCTGATCGTCGAGCCGCCCAAGCTGGCTTGGACCTGCAAAGAAGGCTGTGCATACACCATCTACAGGAAAGCCTCCCTCAGGGGGGACCAGTGGATCCGGGTGGAAAACCCCGGCATCACCGTGGACAGCGAAAACAACGCCGAGTGGTCCGACGAGGATGCCTGGAACGCGAACCATGGGGCAGTCTGCATCTACAAGATCGACGTCAGCCGCATAGACGGCACGAATCACTGAGCGCATACCGGGCGGTGGCACCGAATCCCTTTCC
>JAYGFS010000554.1:0-11614 GCA_046581765.1 Verrucomicrobiota bacterium | reverse complement strand
GGTCCAGGCAGTGGTGCAGTGCCCGGTTGGCGGGATTGCCGACCGGGCAAATGCGCTGCTTCTTTCCCTTCCCGTGCACGGTGATCACGCCGGATATCAGGTCGGCTTGGCCCTCGCGTAGCCCGGTCAACTCGCTCAGGCGGATGCCGGTACTGTAGAGCAGTTCGAGTATCGCGGCGTCACGGGACACCATGTAGTTTCGCCAGAGCTCGGTGCCCCGGTGCGAAAGCTCCTTGTCTGCATTCATTTTATCGGGTGCCTCCAGCAGGGCCGCGGCTTCGTCGATGGACAGGATCTGGGGCAGGTATTTTTCCCGCTTGGGCAGGGGGAGTCCACTGAATGGATTTTTCGCGATGTGTTCCTCTCGCTGCATGAACTTGAAAAAGGAGCGCATGCTCGAAAGTTTTCGGCTGGTTGTGGAGGGTTTGCAGCCTGCCCGTTGAAAGACGATGAGGAAGCTGCGAGCCTGCATGCGGTCGATGCCGGTCCAGTCGAAAGGCGCGGTGGCATGGTCCCCCCAGGCGTGTTGGATGAACTGGTTGATATCCATGACGTAGTTGTTGATCGTATGCGGAGACGCATTCTTTTCCGTCTCCAGATACTGGACGAAGTCGCTCATGCCGGGATCTGTTTCAACCTTCACGGTGGGTATCCATCCTGGTCATCCTGGCCGGCGGGAAACTATGCGGCCATTTTCCCCCGGTCATGTCATGCAAGGCGATCACAGGCGCTCGATGCGCCGGCCCGGGAGCATGCGAACCAGGCGTTTCATTTCCAGGCCGATCAACAGGGCGTTAACCTTTCCGCTGCCCACCTTGCTCTCGCGGATGAGCTGATCCACGCCGATGGAATCGCCTTTCGGGACACAGGCGAGAATTCGCTCCTCGTTCGCATTGAGCCTGGGGGTCGGCTTGGCGTACTCCGGGTCTTCACGGTTCTCCGCATTCGGCGGAATGAGGTATTCAAAGTCCCGGGTAATATCGTCCACGTCTTCGACCAGGGTCGCGCCGTTCTTGATCAGGGAATGACAACCGGAAAAACCCGGCATGTCGATGCGTCCCGGAACCGCGAAGACCAGGCGACCCTGGGCATTCGCCTCGTCGACCGTGATCATCGCCCCCGAGCCCCTGGCGGCCTCGACCACGAGTACGCCCATGGAAAGTCCGCTCACAATGCGATTGCGCTTCGGAAAGGTGCTCTTGTTCGGCTGGGTGCCGAGGGGAAATTCCGAGATCACCGCCCCGGATTCGACAATGCGATGTGCCAGCTCCTCGTTTTCCGTTGGGTAGAGACAATCGAGGGCACTGCCCAGTACGGCGATGGTTCGGCCCTTGGCTTTGAGTGCACCCATGTGAGCGGCGGTGTCGATCCCGCGGGCGAGGCCACTGACAACCGTGTAGCCGAGCTTGCCGAGTTGGAAGGAGAGCCGGTCGGCGACCTGTCGCCCGTAGTGGGAAATCTTGCGGGAACCAACGACCGCAATGCTGTGTTTGTCCTGCGGCTTGAGTTCACCCATGACATACAGCGCAATCGGCGGATCGTGGATCTCTTTCAGTATGTCGGGGTAACGTGGATCGATCTGGGTGACGATATGTGCGCCGAGCTTTTCCGTCCTGGCTTCTTCGCCTGCGGGATCGAGGGTCCCGGCCTGGGCGAGAATGCTCTCCGCGAGCTTGTGCCCGATGCCGTCCGCCTGGAGCAGGTCCTGCCTTCCCGCATCGAACACCGCTTCGACGGAGCCGAGGGCCTGGACGAGTGCCCGGACTTTTACCGGCCCGATACCTTCCATGAGGTTGAGCGCAATATACGCTTCATGCTTGGTCATGGAACATCCCTAGCAGGCTGTTTAAAAACGCGCAAGCGCGCGTAGCCGGGGAGTTGATCCAGGCACCTACTTCGCTTTTCCGGGGTCCTTGGCCTTCGCCGGGGCCTTCTTTTTATTCGGTCCCTTGGTGTACTCGCTCACCCAGGCGCCGTTTCGGTAGCGGGCAACCCACCCGGTGGCCTTGCCGTCTTTTTCCGTGGTCAGGTATTGCTCCTTGGCCTTGCGGCTGAAGCGAAGGACGGAAGGATTCCCCTTGGGATCCTCGGCCGGGCCATCGGCAATGTAAAGGAACTTGGGGTCGAGCTCGGCCTTGTGTGGAATAATTTCCCTCAGCTTGGGTGCCCGTGTTTCGCGGTTTTTGGGAAACTTGCTTGCGGCGAGGAAGAGGCCGGATGCTCCGTCGCGCAAGACGTAGGTGTCGTCGACCTTTTCACACTTCAGCTCCGGCATCGGGATCGGGTCGGCCTTGGGCGGGGCGGGTTCGCCATTCCGCAGGAGCTTGCGGGTGTTCTTGCACTCGGCATTGGTGCAGCCGAAGTACTTGCCGAAGCGGCCGCTCTTCAATTGCATCTCGGATCCGCACTTGTCACAGTCGAGTGTCGGGCCCTCGTAGCCCCGGATCACGAACTTCCCGTTCTCTACGGAGAAGCCATCACAGTCGGGATTGTTGCCACAGACGTGGAGCTTCCGTGTTTCATCGACGAGGTATTCGTCCATGGTCGCGTTACATTTCGGGCAGCGCCAGCGCTCGCGCAGCACGCGGTTTTCCTCCTCCTCGGTTTCCGCGTGCTTGGCATCGTCACCCGGGGCCAGCGGCATGGTTTCCTTGCAGCGTTCCTTCGGGGGGAGTGCATAACCGGAGCAGCTGAGGAAGACCCCGGTGCTGGCGGTGCGAATCATCATGTGCCGTTCGCAGAGGCTGCAGGTGATGTCGGTGGCGACCGGGTCGTTTTTACGCATGCCGCCATCGGGATTTCGGGCGCGATCCAGCTTTGCCTGGAAGTCGGCGTAGTATTCGTCGAGGAGTTGCTTCCAATCCTTGCCTTTCGTGGCCACGGCATCCAGTTCATTTTCCAGCCAGGAGGTGAATTCGTAGCTCATGAGCTTGGGGAAGCTCTCTTCCAGGCGCTCGGTGACAATCTCGCCAATCTTCTCCGCGTAAAAACGTCGACTTTCCACCGTGACGTATCCTCGATCCTGGATGGTGGAGATGATGGATGCGTAGGTGGAGGGCCGGCCGATGCCACGCCCTTCCAGTTCCTTGACCAGGGAGGCCTCGGAATACCGCCCGGGCGGCTTGGTAAAGTGTTGTTTTGGGAGTAACTCGACCAAGCCCAGGATCTCACCCTCTTTAATATCCGGAAGCGACTGGTCTTTTTCATTCTTTCCCGCCGGCGGCAGGACCCGGGTGAAACCGTCGAAGCGCATGACGCGGCCACTGGCACGGAGTTCATAATCCGAAGCGGAAATGACCAGGCTGGTGCTGTCGAATTCGGCATTCGGCATCTGGCAGGCGACAAATTGATTCCAGATCAGCTCATACAGGCGGACCATATCGCGCTCGACCCCGACCAGTTCAGCCGGGCGGACCCGGACGTCTGAAGGGCGGATGGCTTCGTGTGCTTCCTGGGCACTTTTCTTGCTGCTGTATAAGCGGGGTTCTTCCGGCAGGTATTTCGCGCCGTAGGTCGAGGCGATCAGGTTCCGGCAGGTATCTACCGCCTCCCGGCTCAAGTTGGTGGAGTCCGTTCGCATGTAGGTAATATGGCCGGCTTCGTACAGTCGCTGGGCGAGTGCCATGGTCTTCTTTACGCCGCAACCGATCCGGGTGCTCGCGGCCTGTTGCAGGGTCGAGGTGATCAGGGGTGCGGAAGGCTTGGTCTGGGTTGGCTTGTCTTCGCGCTTGGCCAGGCGGTATTCGGCGGATCTTAATTTCGCGAGGGCTGCATCCGCCTCGTCTTTATTCGCCGGGCGGAAGGTCTTGCCGTTGCATTTCTTGACTTCCGTGTTGAAGCTCTCTTTGCCCGGTGTTTCCAGGTCGGCATGGATGCGCCAGAATTCCTCTGCGATGAAAGCACGGATTTCCTGTTCTCGTTCGACCACGAGCTTTACCGCGACCGACTGGACCCTCCCGGCAGAAAGGTTGCGCGCGACCTTGGACCAGAGCAGGGGCGAAAGGCTGAAGCCGACGACCCGATCGAGAAAACGCCGGGCCTGCTGGGCGTTGACATGATTGATGTCGAGTTCACCGGGTTCGCGGAAGGCTTCCTGGACGGCCGCCTTGGTAATCTCGTTGAAGACCACGCGTTTGTACCGGCTTGCGTCCCCACCGATGGCGGCCTTCAGGTGCCAGGCGATGGCCTCTCCTTCGCGGTCAAGGTCTGTTGCGAGGTAGATCGCATCGGCATGCTGTGCGGCCTCCTTAAGCTCGCGGACGATCTTTTCCTTTCCCGGGAGAATTTCGTATTGGGCGGTCCAGCCGTTGTCCGGATCGATGCCCATCTTGCGCACGAGATCACTCGCGGCTTTTTCTGTTTTCCGTTTTTCCCGCTCTTTCTTGCTCAGCTTCTTCGATTCAGCGGCTTTTTTTGCGCGTTCAGCAGGCGTGGAGGTGGAGCGGTTGTTCTTTCCGGTGGGCAGGTCGCGAATGTGACCGACACAGGATTTGACTACAAAATCCTTGCCCAGGTATTTGTTGATCGTCTTGGCTTTCGCCGGTGATTCTACAATTACAAGTGACTTACCCATAAGGAGTTACATCTATAATGCTTTGTTTTGCTCAGGTCCGGACAGTAATTTGGAAAGGCGGCATTGAATAGGAGCATATGGCACGAATGTAAAGGGTCGAATGGATAGAAAAGCTGGGGGACCCCTATTTGCCTGCCCCATAAACCCTTAATTATAAGCCACTTAAGAAAGCGATGTCCAGGCTTCGTTTAGTGCCTTATCCGCGACTTCAAGCGGCAGGCCGACCTTGCCCAGTTCGTGGGCCAGCACGTAACGGGGTACCGTGTTGGCCGCCTTTTTATCCGCGCTCATGGCCGCGCGCAGCGAGGCCCAGTCCAGGTCGGCTGCGGCGACGGGAAGGTCGAAGGCTTCAAAGAGCGCGCGTTGCCGCCGGGTGATCTCGGGCTCAAGGCCGCAGACGGTTTCGGAGAGAAGGGAGGCGTACATCATGCCGATGGAGATCGCTTCCCCATGAAGGTAGGTGCCGTATTCGGTAACCTGCTCAATCGCGTGGCCCAGGGTGTGTCCGTAGTTCAGGATCGCACGGAGTCCATGCTCCTGCTCGTCCTCCTCGACCACCGCGGCCTTAATTTCACAGGAGCGCCTGATGAGATGAGTCAAGGCTTCGACCTCCATCGCCTGGATGGCTTCGATATGTGTTTCGATATAAGCAAAGAGCTCCGCGTCGTAAATCACCCCGTACTTGATGATCTCGGCCATGCCTGCATTGAACTCCCGGCGGGGGAGCGTTTGTAATACGTCCAGGTCTGTGAGCACCAGCGCGGGTTGCAGGAAGGCCCCGATGAGATTTTTTCCCTGGGCCAGGTTGATTCCGGTCTTACCCCCGACGGCACTGTCGACCATTGCGAGCAGGGAGGTGGGCACCTGGACCATCTGGATGCCCCGCAAGACGCTGGCCGCGACGAAGCCGGAGAGATCCCCGACAACACCGCCCCCCAAGGCCATGACAAACGAGGCGCGATCCAGCCCGGCATCAATCGCTTCTCTCCAGAGCCGTGCGAGCTGTTCGACGGACTTGGATCGTTCACCCGCGGGGACGTTTGCGATGCTTGCGCGGAAGCCGGACTGTCCCAGGGTGCTGCTCAATTCGTTACTGTACAGGGGTCCCACATTGGAATCGGTCACCAGCAGGCAGGATGGACCGATCCTGAGCTCCTTGCAGCGTTCTCCTGCCGTTACCAGCAAGCCCTCACCGATGACGATATCGTATGAACGATTGCCAAGTGCTACGTGTACGGTTTCCATGTCTATGGTTTAGAACGGTTGTGTACTTATTTCAAGCGGAGAACGGCTCCATGGGATCAGGGTTGATCATCTGCCAAGTAGAAGCATAACCGTCTGGCTCAAAATGTCATTACAGGTCCAGTAGCTCCTGGACGTCATCCCAGCTCATTTTGCCCATCACCTCTTCATCGGATTCAATCGTGGCATCGATCACGGCTTTTTTCTTCTGCTGCATGGCCAGGACCTTTTCCTCCACCGTGCCCTTCGCGATCAGCTTCTGCACCAGGACGGTGCGCTTTTGCCCGATCCGGTGAGCGCGGTCGGAGGCCTGGTTTTCCACCGCGGGATTCCACCAGGGGTCGTAGTGGATGACCATGTCCGCGCCGGTCAGGTTTAAGCCGGTTCCGCCCGCTTTCAGGCTGATGAGGAAAACGGGGATCTCCACATTGGTGTTAAATTCACGGACCTCGGCCATGCGGTTCCTGGTGGAGCCGTCGAGGTAGCAATAGCGGATCTCCCGTCGCTTCAATTCTTCACGCAGGATGCCGAGCATGGTGGTGAACTGGCTGAAGACGAGCACGCGATGGCCACCGTCCATGGCCTCTTCGAGGAGCTCGAAGAACAGGTCCATTTTCCCGGAGGGCGCCTTGGCCTTCAGCCCGGGCAGCTTGAGCAGATCGAGGTGGCAGCAGACCTGCCGCAAACGCAGCAGGGTCTTGAAGACTTGCATGCGCGACTTGGCAAAGCCTTGTGCCTCGACCATGTCCGTCAGCTTTTTCCGCGATTGCTTCACCAGTTCCTGGTAGACCATGGTCTGGTCCCGGGTGAGAAGGCAGGTGGTGACCTTTTCAATTTTGGGCGGCAGGTCCCTGGCCACGTCTTTTTTCAGCCGCCGAAGCAGAAAGGGATGCAACTTCTTACGCAGGCGTCGCTGGGCATCCTCGGCGGGTTCCCCGCCGTTCCCGATGGGGATTTCGTAATTCGACCGGAAGTGCTCGTGACCGCCGAGGTAACCGGGCATGAGGAAGTCCATGATCGACCATACATCTGCGACCGAGTTTTCCACCGGTGTACCCGTGATTACGAGTCGGTTGTGCCCGAGCAACTTCTTCGCGGCGATGGCATTCTGCGTGGATCGGTTCTTGATGTATTGGGCCTCGTCCAGGGCAACGATGGAAAATGTAATCGCCCCGAGCTCTTCGATGTCCCGGCGCATGATGGCATAGGAGGTGACCACCACGTCGACCTGCTCGATTTGGTCATAGCGTTTTTCCCGGTCGGTTCCGGTCAGGTTTAAAAACATCAGGTCCGGGGTGAATTTTTCGCCCTCATCCACCCAGTTCTCCACCAGGGATGTCGGGCAGACGATGAGGGCTGGTTTCCCCGCCGCCTCTGGGTAAACCCGCTTGAGTTGCAGCCAGACCAGGGCCTGCAGGGTTTTCCCCAGGCCCATCTCGTCCGCGAGGATGCCGCAGAAGTGGTTGACCTCGAGAAAACGCAGCCAGCTTACGCCGGTGTTCTGGTAATTGCGCAAGGTCGACTTCAAGGGCTCTTCCAGCTTTACCGGGTCCAGCTCCATCGAGCGATTTTGCTGTTCCGCCGTCTTCAGCCAGGCCTTTGGGGCCTCAATATCCACACCGTCGAGGCTGTCCAACGCGGATTGCACGTAGGCGGTGTTTATTGCACTCATGCGGAAGGTGCCGCCCCGGCTGCCCTCGGACGTGACAGCGTCAGAAAATACCGTGTTCATCGAGCGAACCGCATCGCCGTCGAAAAGTACGGTCTTGCCTTTGTGTTCCACGTGCGATTCGCCCTTGAGGATCGCCCGCTGGATATCCGAACGAGACAGGCTTTCGCCGCCGACTTCGAACTCGAAGCCGACTTCAAACCAGTCACTTCCGGAGGGTGGTTGCTGCACTTCGATCACGGGCGTGGCGTACTCGACCTCGTCGAGAAACTGGGTGATCCGTCCTTGCAGGTCTACCTTCCAGCCTTTTCGTCGCAGGCTGGGCAAGTGGGTTCCGCAGAACACCATCACGTTTCGCTGGTGCACAATCGCATGCATGTCATCGCCGACATCGCCCCCGAACCCGACAGCATACAGCCGCTCCAGGGCGGCATGCTCCGCGGGGAGGTTGCGCACGTAGTAGCCCATCAGGTCATCTGGATTCGGCTGGGCGAAATCCCCTGCCGGGTCAGGTTTGTTGGCCACGAATTCCAATTCACCGTATCGGGCATACAACACCGCGGAGAGGGATGCGGGACTTCCGCGGACGAGTAGGCGGACCTCCGGTGTCGCGGGTTCGAGAAGGAAAAGATCTTCCGACAACTCGGTTTCGATATCGACGATCTGTTGCAGTGCCGGCAGCTCAATCTTTAAAAAGCGCGGCACCGCCTTGCGTTCGATGAACATCGGCTTCTGGTAGATGGCATGCAGGGGCTCGGGCAGGGTGTTCGCCAGGGGCCAGAATTCTTTTCCCCCGTACGCCCATGCCTGCTTGCCCTTCACCAGGTAGGTGGGGAATTCGCCCGTTTTCAGGGAGGGCAGGGGCGTGTTGAGGATGAGAATCAGTTCGCCGTTCTCACGATCGAGATCGAGGAGAAGCCTGGCGGGCATCCGGGCTGAATTGACCAGGGCTTCGCGTCCGTCCGCCAGCTGGATATGTTTTCCCGCCGCGATCTCCAGCAGGTTCATGAAGTCCTGTATGCCGACCTGGAGTTCCGAACGCGCCGGGCCTTCGGAGATGTCCTCCAGGACGAACAACAGGTTTTCATCCTGTTCGCTGAAGCAAAAAGGCAGGTCATTGGGGAGCCGGTCGATGGGCCCCGCTTCGGCCCCGACGGCTGCGGTCACGGTGAGGGGAATAAGGCCTTCCTCGATGCCGGCCTCCCAGTCATTTGGCAGGTGCAACTCGATCGTCGCATCGGCTGCGCCTTTGGTCCCCCTGGGCACCCGTTGGATGTAAGCGGAGTCATCGTAGGCGGCCAATCGGTCCGCGCGACGGCGCTCCGCCTCAAGCTTGGCCTTGCGCTCCGGGTCGTTCTCGATGTTGAGCATCTCCAGGCCGAGCGCTACGATATGGGAACAGATAAAGCCCTGTTCCCGGCTTAAGCGGCAGGGGCAGAGCGGTTCGGCCGATCCGTCGGCGAGGATTTGGCAAGCACATTTAATCGGGCGAGGGGTGCTGGAAATCAGCCCGCTGAGCATCCGGTCCTGGTAGTCGACCCCTTCGACACGGCCTTCTTCAAAGACCCGAACGCCATCGCGATAGATCTGTTTCCCGGCCCAGTCTTCCAGGATTTTTCTTGTAAAGGGGAGCATGTTTCAGTTGCTGCGCTTCCAGCTATTTTTCATAAAGACCTGCTGCTATATACAGTGCCAAGGCCTTGAGTCCAACAAACTAAATGGAGAGCGGTAGGTGATTTTTAACTGGTTACCGTAGATTGGATTTCGCTATAACCAAGGTGCTTTGCTTTCGTACTCGAAGATTTATCAGTTGCTGCAGCAGGTGTCGCCCCTTGAGTTTGCCGGGGACTGGGACAACGTGGGTCTGGTGTTGGAGCCCAGGACCACGGGCAAGGTCTCGCACATCCTGCTGACGATCGACTTGACCGAAGCGGTCATGGCGGAGGCGGTACGCCTCAAGGTCGACCTGGTCGTCGCCTATCACCCGCCCTTGTTTGCCCCGCGGAATCGAATTACCCAGGCGGACGCCCAGGGCAGGGTCCTGCTCGAGGCGGCGCGACGGGGTATCCCGATTTATGCTCCGCATACCGCCCTGGACAACGTGGATGGCGGGGTAAATGACTGGCTGACCGATGGATTGGGTTCGGGCAGGCGGGGGCCGGTTGCGCCTTCTGAGCCCGGTCATCCCGGGGTGGGGCGTCGCTTGCAGCTCGAAAAAGCCATCAGCCTTGTCACCCTGCAGAGGCGGATTCGTACCCATCTCGGGCTGCAACGAATCCGCGTGGCGCGTGCGGCCCGGCATCGCCAGTCGGGCAGCAAGGTGCGGACGATTCATCTCTGCGCCGGCGCGGGGGGCTCGGTGCTCGCGGGGACACAGGCGGATGTCTACCTGACGGGGGAAATGCGCCATCACGATGTGCTCGCCGCGAACGAGGCGGGAACCAGTGTTATCCTTTGTGAGCACACGAACACCGAGCGTGGCTATCTGCCTTTTTACAAAAAACGCCTGCAGGCTGCGGGCCTGAAAGGGGTGAAAATAAGCATTGCCAAGGCAGACCGGAATCCCCTGGAAATCGTATGAACATCCTGTATGGAAAATTTTCCGGTTGCCCACGTTGTCGGAAATCTTCGGTCGCCCGGATCCCGCGGAAGCCCTGGATGCGGGCCATTCCGGGATCGAAGCACGTCAGCTGCATGGCCTGTAATATGGATTTCGTGATTGTGGGTAGCCTGAACCTCCCCGCTGATGGAACGGATAAAAAGCCTATTGTCACGGATTTTGAAAAGGATCTTGAATGGTATGTGCAGCTCCCCGATGGAGATGTTTACGGGCCGTTTAACTTTGAGGAACTCATCGAACAGGCCGGGGATTTCCGGATTGCCCCGGAATATACAATCTCCACCAACCAGGAAGATTGGGTACGGGCTTCCGAGATCGATAAGCTCGGGATGAATTGGATGGTGCCGCTGCTCAATGGAAGGAAGTACGGGCCGGTTCACTGCAATGCGCTCAAGCAGATGTTTTATGACGGCTACCTTGCAAACGATGTAGCGGCCACGCATAATGCCACGGGCGAGCGCCGTTGGGTCGCCGATATGTAGAGGGGTTCCAGGTATCGTGTGCTCCGGGCCTCGTTCTTTTGACCCGTTGGGTTGAAACCCGGACGAGGAACCAGCCCGGTGATGGGTCATGGGACACGCAACAACTGGTGCTTGCATTCCTTATTTATTCGTACTACTTCCCCGCCATGGAAGCAGGTATTGTAGGTCTCCCCAATGTGGGGAAAAGCACGTTGTTCAACGCCCTCACGGAAGCGGGGGCGGAAGCCAGCAACTATCCATTTTGCACTATCGAACCCAATACGGGTGTGGTCAAGGTGCCGGATCCCAACCTGCATTTGATCAATCGGTTTATCCCAACGGAACGACTCCTTCCCTCCATCGTGCGGATCATGGATATTGCCGGCCTGGTCCGCGGTGCGAGTAAAGGCGAGGGCCTGGGCAATAAATTCCTCAGCCATATCCGCGAGGTGGATGCCGTGTTACAGGTGGTGCGATGTTTTGAGGACGAAAATATCACGCACGTCGACGGGAGCATCGATCCGATTCGCGATATCGAAACCATTGAGACCGAGTTGCTGCTCGCGGACCTCGAGGCAGCTGAAACAGCATTGTATAAAACGGCAAAGATCGCGCGCAGCGGGGACAAGGAAGCGCAGATACGCGCCAAGCTTCTGGAGCAATGTGTAACCGCCTTGCAGGAGGGCAAGCCCATTCGCAGCCACGGCTTCAGCGATCCGGAAGAAGTGAAAATACTGAAAAGTTTTGGCATGCTGACCGCGAAACGGGTCCTTTTCATCGCCAATGTCGACGAGGTCGACCTGGAAGCAGGGTCCAGTACCCACGTGGAAGCCGTGAAAGCCTATGCGGCGGCGAACGGCGGAGAAGTCATTACGGTCTGCGCCAAAATTGAGTCGGAGTTGGCCGAATTGGAACCCGAGGACCGGACGGAGATGCTGGAGTCGCTCGGCATGAAGGAGCCCGCGCTGGACAAGATCGTTCGGGCCGCCTATCACCTGCTCGGCCTGCAGAGTTACTACACCGCGGGGCCCAAGGAGATCCGCGCCTGG
>JAYGFS010000497.1:0-9727 GCA_046581765.1 Verrucomicrobiota bacterium | reverse complement strand
AGGGTATCGCATACGAAGGTACACTATACGCATTTGGTGGGATGGCGGAAACCCTTTACCGGGTTTTCAGCCGCATCCTTCCCTGCGCCGCCCGAAAAGGGACCCTAATCCGGCTCTTGCGACTTAATCAACAGCCTGCTAGGTCTTCTTGCATGTCGTTAACGGGAAAACGTGCCCTGATCACCGGTGGAGCGATTCGCGTGGGACGGGCGATCACCCTGGCCCTCGCCCGGGCGGGCTGTGATGTCTGCATTCACTATGGCAGCTCTGAAGCTGCGGCTGAGGAAACCCGATCCGAAGTTGATGCCCTGGGGAGAAAAGGCACCCTGTTGCCGGCAGATCTCCGCTCGGCGGACGCAGTAAAGGACTTGGTACCCCGGGCCGTAGCGGACGGGGGTTTGCTGGATATCCTGGTGAACAGCGCGGCTATTTTTCTGGATGGTCGGTTGGCGGAAACCTCGTTTGAGATGTGGGAGGAGCAGTTTTCGATCAATCTGCGTGCCCCGTATTTTCTCAGCCAGGCTTTTGCCGCTCAAGTGCCAGAACGGGGCTCAGGCCATATCGTGAACATCAGCGATGCCCGTATCAATCGGCCCGACAGCGATCATTCGGCCTATCGCCTCACCCAATCGGCCCTGGCGGATATGACACGCAACCTGGCCCTCGACCTTGCGCCGCGGATCCAGGTTAACGCCGTGGCACCGGGTGCGATTCTGCCGCCGCCCGGGGAACCACAAGCGCAGCTGGATCGTATCGCGGAGGAACGAGTACCGCTGGCGCGGAGCGGTAGCGCCGAGTTGGTGGCCGAGAATGTCGTACATCTCCTGGAGAGCGATTTCATGACCGGAGTAATCATCCCCCTGGATGGCGGGGAATTTATTTGAGATTCATGAGCGTGTGCCTGTGAGGTGGCAAGGGATGATCGGGCATTTTTCCTCGCGGGATAGACTTGTTTTTTCGTTCACGGCGTGACGGCTTCAACCGCGTCTTCGGGCAGGTTGATTTTCAGTTCAAGAAATTTGCCCTTGACCTCAGATTGCACGGCGGTCTCGAGGTTGATCGAAGGTGCATCCGGCCTGCTCATGAGCATGCGCTGGTATGATGCGACGATCACGGCCACCCCTTTCTTCCCATCCGCGGCATTTTCCGGATCCTTCATGTCGCCCACGACATCCAGCACAAGGTTCGTAGAGAAATAGGTCGCTATGCCGATGGACTGCAGATTGACGAAGGGCTCAAATGCGCTGAAGAGCACGCCGCCCAGTGGTCCAGCTTCTTTTTTTGCCTCGTTGATCTGCTCACGGATGGTCGCCCGGACCTGTTCGGGAATGATGATTGCGACGCGCATAGGTGCACGATCCGCGAGCCTGGCGAAAGCCGCCTGCAGAGGCTCGGAAACGATTTCCGCCTGACCTGATTTTTCAATCGAAAGCGTGCGACTGAGTTCATGCCGGTTGAAAGCGATATATACGGTTTTTCCGTCCCTGGCCAGGGCCCCGAAGGTCACGGGTTTGGTGTCGTCAGAAGAGATCATTTTCAGCACCTTCGACCCCGCCAGTTCCTCATCGATATACTGGCCGTCTGGATCGTCTTCCAACGCTTGCACTCCCGCCTTGTACTGGTCGTACGTCACAGGCCTGGCCAGGGAGAATGCGATGTTTAGCGGAAGCGATTCCACGTCGGTTAAGGCGCTCAGGTCATCCATGTTCAGGTTGGTCACCGAACCGCACATGACGACCCCAAGCAGGTCTTTTTCGGCCAGCCCGGTCGCTTCGGTAAAAGCCCGGAAGCGCGCCATGTCCGGTTCATTGCTCAGGTCGCCGAAAACAAACTCGGCTGCTTTCATCTCCGCCCGCCCGTATACATTGCCTTCCGCCCGGTAAACGGCATCGGCTCCAATGCTGGGAATTTCCGGGGAATTTCCAGGGGTTTCGGTGTCGGAGTTTCCGCAGCCGGCGGGAAAACGGATGACCAGAAGTCCGAGAAAGGGGATAAAAAGGATTCGCTTCATGACCGGGCACTGTAATCCGGCTGTTTGAAAGGTCAAGGAGCCCGAGCTTGGGAGTTGCCTCCGGGAGATATGGCG
This sequence comes from Verrucomicrobiota bacterium, assembly GCA_046581765.1. Lineage (GTDB taxonomy): Bacteria > Verrucomicrobiota > Kiritimatiellia > SS1-B-03-39 > UBA6053 > JAPYUI01. The sequence goes on along the minus strand of JAYGFS010000497.1, from coordinate 7,641 downwards.
CTATATTTGGAGGCGAAATGAAGCAGAGAGGATACATCCTTTTGACAGTACTTTTCCTCCAAGGTGTCACAAGCCGGGCGGAGACGCCCCTTGCCGATTGTGTCATCCCTGCTCACTCGACCGGCGACTACGTGGTGCTGCTACACGGCATGGGACGAACCCGTATTTCCATGTCCCTCGTCAAGCATCACCTGGAGCGGAAGGGGTATACGGTTGTCAGCCAGACCTATCCTTCGCGCAAATACCGCGTCGATCAATTATCCGATGAGTGGTTGCGCCCCCTGATACAGCGTGAAATGCGGGATCCCGACCGCAAGGTGCATTTTGTGACGCACTCGCTTGGCGGCATCGTACTCCGCCATTACCTGGAGCATAACGACCTGCCCGGCCTGGGTCGGGTGGTTATGCTTGCACCGCCCAACCAGGGGAGCGAGCTGGTGAATATTTTTGGTCGCCTGCTCGTCTACAGATGGGCGGTCGGGCCGGCCGGCCTGCAGTTGGGCACAGATGAAGATGCGGTGCCCTTTCAGCTCGGTCCAGCGAATTACGAGCTTGGTGTGATCGCGGGAACGCGCAGCCTGAACCCATTCTATTCCAGGTTGATTCCAGGTTCGGACGACGGAAAAGTTTCAGTTGCCCGGGCGAAATTGGAAGGGATGCACGGTTTTCTGACCGTGCCGTATTCGCATACCTGGTTGATGAACCGTAAAGTGACCCTGAATCAAATCGAGACCTTCATTCGATCGGGCATTTTCATGGGTAGTGTGCCAAGGGACTAGGGCATCTCGCCGATGCGTCTGGGTGCCTTTAGGCTGCGCCCACTTCAGGGGTCGCTAAAGTTCCGCATGATACGCGGGTCGCTGGGAACCCGTTGCGATAAGGTCGCATGCGTATGACGATCGCGTTTGCGTGCACGGCGAACAGGGTTATCACCGGTTGATTTGGACTTTGGCGTCCCGCTTTTTCCACTGGGCCTTCAGGTTTTCCGTCAGGGTCCGCACCGTATTCTTGAGTCGGGCATTCTCCGCCGAGAGGTCGTCGGAATCAATCTCAAGTTGCGAGAGCCTCATCCGCATGGATTTCAATTCGTCTACGGCCTTTGCGTTACCGGTACTTATTTTGGAAAGGTTGCTCACCTGGTTTTGTGCCTGGCTCTTTTCCGATTGTAGCTCGGCATTTTCTTTTTCAAGTTCCATCAAGTGCTTGTGCAGGGCTTCGTCTTCATCCGATATACCGCCTCCCCCGGCCTTCAAACGCTGAAACAGCTGGCGTTCATATTCCAGTACCTGCTCCCGCTGGCGATATTTTTCCTGCAACTGGTGGTAGGCCTGTTCCTGGTCCTTGAACGTTTCCCTGTAGACGTGGCAGTCTCCTTCGAGTTCCGCAATGCGTGCGGTGCTGTCGTTTACCCGGCGCGCTTGGGATTTCAGCTTTTGGTTCTCTTCGCCCAATTCCTCCGCCCGCTTTTGCTGGCTGAGCTGAGCCTGCTCCAGCTTGGTAAAGTTGTTTGTGATATTAGCCAGGCGATTGGTTAAATCCTTGTCGCTGGAGACTTTGTTCTCAAGGCTCTTTTTGAGGTCTTCCAACTCGCTGTACTTTCGCCGAATCCGGGCTTCCTTTGCTATGGCCGACTTGAGCTCCGTCTCCAACTCGGCGATCCGTTTATCCGGGATCTTAGCGCCGCCGGTCTTTTTCCCGGCCTTGGAGGGGCCTTTTTGCCTGGTCGCATCACGACCTGAGCACAACTCCTCGACCTGCTCACCCAGCTTGGCAAAACGGTCATTAAACGCGCCTGCGAGTTTGCCAAGTTCCACCAGGCTGGCATCTTGCTTTTTCAGCCAGTTGCCCATGTCGTTCGAACCCAGCATGATCTTTTCGTAAGCCTCAACCGATTCCATCAGTTGCTGCAACTGCTGGTATGCCTGATTCGTCATTTCCTCGCGCTGGTTGACTCCGGCCACGAGTCCGCCAATTTCCGCTTTCAAAGCGGTGTTGATCTGGTCGGTTTCGGTGCGGGAAGCCCTCAACTGCTTGCAATCCTCGGTGAGGCTTTCAATTTGTTTCGCGAGTTGGTTCAGCTCGGTCGCGGATTGGTCCGGAGTCTTTGGACGGGTATCGAGTTGATGAAGCTTTTTGGAGAGGTCTTCGATTTTTTTGCGCGCGCTATCAAGCTGGCCACGTACCGCGCTTAGCTCTTCATTATCTTTGGAGGTACCTTTCGATGCGTCGCTGGAAGCCTTTTTCCGCTTGGGTTTTTTGTCCTTCCCGTGCGGACCATTCTCTGCTTCATCGAATTGTTCCCGGCGCTGCTCGTATTCGACCTCAATTGACCACAACTCTTTCTGCACCCGCATGGAACACGCTTCGAGTTCGCGAATGCGTTCATTGCGCAGCTTGATCTCTTCAATTGCCTCGACCAGCTTGGTATGCTTGGCCAGCATTTCGTTGCGATAAGGGATGATGTTGCGCAAGATCGTGTCTTCGCCGGTGCTGTTCTTTTCCGACGGCGGCTTCAGGGGAATAAGGATCAGTTCCTTGCACTTGGGGCAGTCGACTTTCTTCCCGGCGACACGGTCTTCCACGGACAGACTCGCCCGACAAACAGGACAGGTAAAATCGACTAACATTGTATTCTCAACTTCAAACCTGTTATCGGGCATCCACCTAACCTGTCCTGGTTCATTTCGGTTGTTCCAAGGCGATTTTCCAAGCTCTGCCACTGAATGGCGGTATCCTTTTCAAGGTACGGCGTGGTGGCTTGCTCCGCTCATTATTTTCTTCCATGAACATTCATGCCATACCAAATCGTCTCTTGGGATAGAAAGACCAACCCATTAAACCTTGATATTAACACGGATCTGTTGATTTGTATTGCGTTTATTATGTGTGAAAAACGGTTTATTTACCCGCTTGTGCGCGATATGGAAACCATATGAGGATCGCAAGGCATGGAATCATCCCGCGCGCGTGAGGTAGAACTGGACTTTGCCACCCATTTTTCCGGCGAAGTGCAGTTTGACGACTGGAGTCGCGGCATTTATGCCACGGATGCCAGTATGTACCAGGTCATGCCAGCCGGCGTGGTGTTCCCCCGCAACGACGCGGATGTCAAAGAGGCCCTGCGTATCGCCGCGACATTCAAGCTGCCGGTCATCGGCCGTGGGGCGGGTACCAGCCTGGCCGGTCAGGCGGTGACCAGTGGATTGGTGATCGATTTCTCCCGGCATATGAACCAGATCCTGGAGGTCGATGCCGAGGAAGGCTGGGCACGCGTGCAGCCCGGGGTGGTTCGCGATGTGCTCAATGCTGAGCTCAAGCCCCTGGGATTACATTTTGCACCGGATCCCGCGACCTCAAGTCACTGCAGCATTGGGGGTATGATCGCGAACAATTCTTCCGGAACCCGCAGCATCCTGTACGGGAAAACGGTCGATCATGTGATGGAGACCCGGATCATGCTTCCAGATGGCACCGAGCTGCTGCTGGAAGAACTCAGCCCGGATGCCGTCCAGCTCCGGGCGGAGGGTCTCGGGCGAGAAGCTCACGTTTATGATCATTTCAGGCAGATCGTTGAGGCCAATCGCGAGGAGATCATCGCTCGCTTTCCGAAGGTCATGCGTCGGGTCGGCGGATACAACCTGGATGCGTTCGTGCGGTCCGATCGGTGGAACCTTGCCCAGCTGTTTTGTGGAAGCGAAGGCACCTTGGGCCTTTTGCTGGAGGCCAAGATCAACCTTGAGCCACTGCCCCAATGCACCGGCCTGCTGGTTGCCCAGTTCCACTCGGTGCTCGATGGGATCCGCGCGGCCCCGGTGGTGGTCGAACACGGCCCTTCGGCGGTGGAAATTCTCGACAGCCGCATCATCAATTGCTCCCGCACCGCGTTGGGTTTTCGTGGCTCAGAAAAATTCTTTGTCGGCGAGCCCGAGTCCGTACTCATCATTGAGTTTTATGGCGGTAGCTCCGCCGAAGTGGAGGAAAAGCTGCGTCGCTGCGCGGCGGACCTTGAGACGCGAAGCATGGGTTACGCCTGGCCGCTGTTCATGGAAGGGGCCGATATTGAAGCGGTCTGGGATGTACGTAAAAACGGGCTTGGCCTTATGCTCGCCGTCCGCGAAGACAAAACCCCGCAAGCCTTCATCGAGGATGCCTGTGTTCCCCTGGAAGTCCTGCCTGAGTACATCGAAAAGGTATACGAAATCTGTGCCCGGCATCAGGTGGACATGTCGCTGTACGCGCATGCCAGTGTGGGGGTGATCCATTGCCGCCCCCTGCTCGATATGCGGGAGCAAGGGGATATCGAGCGGTTCAAGGCCGTATCCCGTGAGTGTTTTGAACTCGTGCGGAGCTACCGGGGATCCTGGAGTGGCGAACATGGCGACGGGCGGGTGCGTAGTGCGTATATCCCGGAATTTTTCGGCGAACAGATTTACCGGGCTTTTCGCCAGGTGAAACACCTCTTCGATCCGGATAACCGAATGAACCCCGGCGATATTGTCGACGCGCAGGCCATCGATGAAAATCTTCGATTCGGCGCGGATTATCAGGTCATCGATATCCCGACCTATTACACCTACCGGGAGGATCGCAGTTTCAGTGAAGCCGTTCACATGTGTACCGGTGTCGGTGCTTGCCGTAAACCTTTTGGGGGAACCATGTGCCCTTCGTATCGAGCGACCCAGGATGAGCGGCATTCGACCCGGGGCCGTGCCAATGCCTTACGCCTGGCCATGTCGGGGCAGATGGGTCCGGACGGCTTGCTCGACCCGGGTTTGTATGAGGTGATGGATCTCTGCATCGGGTGTAAAGGCTGTAAAGCGGAGTGTCCGAGCAGCGTTGACCTGGCGAAATTGAAAAGCGAGTTTCTCCAGCTCTATCATGATGATCACGGGGTGAAGCTTTCGGATAAATTGACGGCCAACGCACCGGTATCTTCCGCGCGTATCGCCGGTTGGAAAGCACCCGTGGTCAATCGTATCCAGCAGACAACGATGTTCCGCAAAGGGCTGGAACGCATTGCCGGTTTTGATGCGCGCCGCACCCTGCCGAGCTTTGCGAGGCGATCCTTCCACCGTTGGTTCGCCACGCATCCGCCGTTGGCATCCCATCGCAAAGTCGTTCTTTTTGCCGATACGTTTTCCAATTACCACGAACCGGAAGTCGGCATCGCCGCTACCCGCTTGCTGGAATCCTGCTTTTATGAGGTTGTACTCGCCCCGCTTGGCTGTTGTCAGCGCACCCGCATTTCCCAGGGATTCCTTCGGGATGCAAAGAAGGAGGGCTTGAAAACCTTGCGTCAGCTGGATACGTTGATTGCGGAAGGCCTTACCGTGGTCGTGCTCGAGCCGAGTTGCGTGTCTGCGCTCACGGATGATCTGCCGGATCTCATTGAGGACGAAGCACTCGGCGAGCGGATCAAGGCGGGTGTGATGCCGATCGATGCATTTATTTTACGCGAAGTTATGAACGGAAACATCAGCGAGGGTTTTGTCAGCCCCGCCCGCAAGATCCTTCTTCACGGTCATTGCCACCAGAAGGCCCTCTACGGCACGCGCCCGATGATCGAACTGCTGGGGATGGTTGATGGCTTGGAGCTAAGGGAGATCGATTCCGGTTGCTGCGGAATGGCCGGGGCCTTTGGCTATGAGAAAGACCACTACAACATTTCGGAGAAGATTGGAGAGTTGGCCCTTTTCCCGGCTATTCGAGCATCGGATGAGCAAACCGAAATCGTCGCGTGCGGGTTTTCATGCCGCCATCAAATTGAACATTTCACGGGTCGAAAAGCGAGGCACTGGGTCGAGCTCATCCGTACGGAACGACAAGGAAAAGCATGAGACGTACCCTATCAGGCCTGGTCGTTATGTGTGCGCTCTGTTCCGCTTCGGGAGACGAGCTGGATGACCTGCTCGCCGTATTTCAGTCCGAGCTGGGTGCCATTACAAACAAGTTCGTCATCAATGAAGGCTTATTGAAGGAGAAATACCTTGAGGCCTTAAAGGCACTCAGCGAGCAAAAAGCGAGCAAGGGAGATCTCGATGATTTCATCGCGCTCAGGCAGGAGACCGAACGTTTCCAGGCAAGCGAGGAACTGACCCGGGAGCAGGTGGTCCAGGAACCGGTAGAGCTGCGGAAAATGCAGGGTACGTACATGAAAACGAGGGCGAACCTGGAACGGGTGCAGGCGCGTCACGTATTGGAACTCGCGAGCAAAACCGAGCAACAATTGGCCCAGGCCGAACAGGTGTTCACCCGGGCGAGCAAGATTGAGCGGGCGGTCGCCGTGCGCGAAGAGCGCCAGAAACTCTCTCGCCTCGAGGTCGTGGAGCAGGCGCGGGCGGTCGTGCCAGCCAGGCCGCAACAAGCGGGGATTCCCGGAGTGGGTTTTCAGCCCCAGACCATGGTCAGCGAAACCGCCGGTTTTGCCGGCGTCAATAATGTGAATAATATCTACGAGTTCAAGGTGGATAAACCGGGACGCTATTCGTTTCTACGATACTATGCCTCGGGCGACATGAACACCAAAACCTATGGTTTCGTCGTGTTGACGACACCCGACGGCGAACGCCACCGGCTTAAAAAATGGAATCCGGATAACTTCGATCGTCCAGTACGTGCCTTGACGACGTGGCAGCGCTTGAAGCCCACCACCCTCAACATCTCCAAGTACGTGAAGAAACCCGGGAACTACCAGGTGAGTTTTGAACATACCCAGGGGATCGCTGGTCTGGGGATTCTGCGCGTGGAATTTGAGTTGCGGTAAGCGGGGTGGATCCGTCAACCCTGTGGATCCCGCACGATGCGTTGCAACTCGGCCTGGAAAGCCATCAACTCGCTGCGACTCGGTTGGTACCCGGGCGTGGTGGGGTCCATGCGGAGTTGGCCCGAATGGTCGAGGTACCAGCGTGCGGTTTCTCCATCGGAGAAACTCACGTGCCCATTGGAAACGGCTCCCGGCACGGCCACGCTGTTGATGGTCACCCGTACCGGGGGCAAGGCGGGTTCTTCGAGTGAAGCGGCCGGGGCTTCGGATGTCGCCGCTGGAACCGCAGGCCCGGGTGCCGGCCCAAGCAGGAATTCCGGTCTTGCCGGGGCCGGCTCGTCCGCTTTGGGGTCCTGGCCGCTACCCAGTAATTCCTCCTCGACGGGTGCCGGATCAAGGTTTGCGTCGGTCGACGGTATTTCTCCGGGTTCCATTTCCTCCTCGATCTCGGCTACGAGGATCCGGGCATCCATGAAGGTCAGGCGGAAGTCAAAGTGCTCTCGCATCATATTCTGCATGTCGGGCAACGACTCGCCTGCCGCGATCCAGGCGCAGATCGTGTTCTTCTGGTCTTCTGAGAGCTCTTTGACGTCCATGCAGGGTTTATAGGGGAAGCAATCCTACTAAGCAAGTGCGACGCAGCCTGCGGCAGGTGAAAAAAGTGCATCCGAGGCTGGCCGACGGGCACCGGCTTTGAGAGTCTTTCCGCATGGTGATGGTCCGTTGGCTAGGGTTGTTTTTTATGTGGTCGTCCACCTGCGTGGAAGCCGAAGAGCCCCGCTATTCGAGCCTGTCAAAGGCGGCGGCCAAGGGGGATCTTGCGGATGCTCAGCTGCATCTCAAGGGCGGGGCCGATCCGAAGGCCCTGGATGTCAACG
>JAYGFS010000445.1:0-2359 GCA_046581765.1 Verrucomicrobiota bacterium | reverse complement strand
TCGAGGCCGCCAGGGTATCGGGCGTGCAGGTGGCCACCCGGATTTCGCGCTTACTGGGCTGCGAGAGAAAGCGGGCCAGGCCGCGACCGAATAGTTCCAGGACCCTCATGAGGTCTGGTTAAAGGTCACCCGGGGGCGTGTCTAGTGAAACAGGCCTTTGATTTCAGCAAGGCGCGGATGCTTTTCACCGGCGATGCCCAAAACGTACCCGGTACGCCGGCGGTATGCATCCGGTGGAACGGAGCGAGGCGGGACGGGACCTTCCCTACGAAAATTCCATGGCCCGGGTTTCCCACCTTAAACGGAACGGCCGATCCACGCCCGGTCTTTCCTGCGCAGGCGATGCAGGCCGCCTGCCATCAGCACGCCCAAGCCGAGCAGCCCTGCTGTCGAGGGTTCGGGAATGGCTACGCCGGGGTTGTTAAACAGGAATTGCACCTGGCTATCCGATAAAGCGGTATCGTAATACTGGATATCGTCCAGTAACTGCGCATTCGCACCTCCACCCCAGGGCAGGGCACCAGAAGCACCCCGGGCACCAATCCCAAGCGACTGGGAGTTAATATGGTAGGCACCCGTCGTGGTCATGCTCAGAATCGTGGTGCCCCAAGCATCGTTCTGGCCGTGGAAATAGAACTTTTTCTCCCGGGTGGTATCATCGTACGTCCCGACCACGTGATACCACTGGGAGAAATCAGTGATGGCCGGGGAATCTTGTGCGTTCCAGTTGCCCGTGCCGCCCGGTCCCTTCATCCAGAAGGTCATGCTGTCCGCGTTCTGCCTGCGATAAAAAATGAATCCGTCCTCCGCGTTGCGATTCGACACCGGTGTCCGCCACGTGGCGGTGCTTGAATCGGCTTTCATCCAGAAAGAAACGGTGAGATTGCGCGGAGCAAGCTGCGGGCTGTTTGCCGTCGCATAAAATCCGCTTCCGTTGAACGAAGCCGCCTGGCCGGCAATCCCCGTACCGCCCAGGGTGAGGCCGGTACCGCCACCGGCCTCGGTGGCATCATGACCATGGCCGCTGGAATCCACGATCGTGGTTGAACCCGATGCATCGTCCAATGTCCAATGAGCGATCAGGTCGGCTTGCGCATGCACGCCGAAAAGTACGAGCAAGAGCGGTCGGAATAGCTTATGCATGGGTCTCCGGATGGTTCGTTGTCAGCGTACATTGAACGCCTGGGTGGATCAAGCACGGGTTCGTGGTCCAGGCGCGATAGTACATCAATAACTCTCCTAGGCGGTACACCGTGCCGCATCTACGGGACGGTCGATCTACGCCGGGTCTTTCCTGCGCAGGCGATGCAGGCCCCGCGCCATCAACACGCCCAGGCCCAGCAGCATGCCGGTGCCGGGTTCGGGAATGGTGCCGGTTACCTTGTAGTGGAACCAGACCGTGTCGCCCGTGGTCTCGATGAAGAAGGTGTTCGGCTTGAGGTTGGCCGGGTCACTGACCGCGAAGGGCGAGGCATAGAAGGGCCGTCCGTCGGCCATGGGCGCCGCGAAGGTGTCGAAGGAGCCACCCGTGATACCGCCGGTCGCGGTCACCAGCGGAATCGAACCGTAATCGATCGCGGAGCCGCCGATCGGGCGCAGGAGGTTGGGGCTGTCGACCGAGATCAAGTGATCGATACCGGTGAGGTCCAGGGTGCCGGTGATTTCCATGATATCCACCCGTGTACCATCGTTGAGGTATACCCCGCCGAGATCGAGGGTGGAGATACCCGCCGTGGCGGTCGACATGTCGCCGGTTACCTCGATGGTGGTACCCGAGCGCACGATCTGGCCGATACCGTTGATCGGGTCCGTGGTGGTGTAATCGATCGTGCCACCACCCCCCTGGTTGAAGTTGGGATTGCGCATGGTCAGGGTGCCGCCCCCCCAGTTGAATACACCGTCAACCGGGTTATCCGCCCCCGCATCCAGGTCGATCCGGTCCACCCGCAAGGTCCCGCCGAGGAGGTTATACACGCCATTCCCCGTGGTCTGCGACGCGTGCTCGGACATTTTAAGGTCCCGGCCCGTGGCTGTAACCGTGCCTCCATGCTGGGTAAAGGTTCCCGTGCCCCCCTCATATCCCAGCCGGATATCCCGCACGGAAACGGTACCGTCGGTGAGGGTGTAGGAGGCGTCTCCAAAGCGACCGACGAACAGGTCGTACCGGGCGGAAACGGTACCGCCATTCTGTTGCACCGCAACGACATCGCCCGATCCCGAGTTGTTCGACGCAAGCCCGATCGCGGATTCCGTGATGATCGAGGCGTTATCATTGATTTCCAGGTACGCATTGCCCCCCCGACCGACGACCACCCCGTTGCCGGAGTTGCCATCGTTGTTGAGACTGACGATGCTGGAG